>JBDGUH010000027.1:0-22943 GCA_042216055.1 Haloarculaceae archaeon | reverse complement strand
TTCTTACACAAATGTGGTAAGAACAGTGATGACACGGACTCGACGCGAGTACCTGTTGACGGTCGGCATTACCGGTGTTACGGGGCTTGCTGGTTGTGCGTCGGACGATAGTAGCGCCGATGGAGCGCCAGACCGTGCTGCAGACGAGACGCCGTCGGGGACGAGTCCCGACACGGGAGGAGCGGGTACAACGTCGACGCCGACCCAGGCCGAGACGACCACCGGAACAGAAACGGAATCAGACACACCTCCGCCGTCGGTCCCGATCGCGGAGGTGTCGGGTGTCTCGACGTTGGGGTATAACCCGGGCCGCCAGAACGCGACACCGGATGGCAACGGGGGCGTCTCGGGGTTCGAGCAGCGGTGGAGACAGGTTCTGTTCCCATCTGGAAGTGTCTCGCAGCCAGTGGTAATGAACGGCCAGGTGTACACGACCGGTGGGTTGGAGAACGAGAGTCCAGTTCGGGTACGTAGCACGAGCGGTGAGGAACTGTGGACGTTTGCACCCGAGGCCGGAGGGGCTGGACTCCCGACGGTCGTCGACGAAACCGTCGTGGTCGGTACCACTGGTGACGATACTGCCAGTGCAGTCGGCGGGGTGTACGGTCTTGACCCGGCCAACGGGAGTGAGCGATGGACCATCGAGACCGGCGATTACAATACCGGCCTTGTCACCGCCGCCGTCGACGGTGTGTTGTACTTTACCGGAACCCGGATGAATGGAGACGGGTCAAACGCCCTCTATGCGTATTCCATCGACGGACGAGAGCAACTGTGGGAAACGGAACTCGAGGACGAGCCGGACCGTGTGCCGGTAGTCAGTGGTAGTACGATTGCGGTGAAGTCCGGGAACTCGATCATCGGGGTGAACCGAGCCACGGGAGAAGTGCGGTGGTCGGTTCCGGAACTGTTGGGTGGTGGTCTCAGGTCTCCCCATTCAATAGCGACCGACGACGGTTACATCGGCCTCCAGGACCAACACGGGCTCGTCGAAGTCACAGCGAGCGACGGGAGTACCCGACAGATTGCAGATATGGAAGCAGTGCCGCAAGCAGTGAGTGGCGAGTACGTCATCGCAGCCTCCATGGAGAACGGTACTGTCATCGCCATCTCGACCTCGGACGGAGCGGTTCGATGGGAGAAAGACCTCGAATTCAGGTTTCCGAGCTGTGCGATAGCCGGTGAGACAGTGTATGCTGCAGGCGACAAACCTGTCGAGTCCGGCAAGATTGTCGCGTTATCACTGGCAGACGGAAGCGAACGGGCCAGAACCGGATTCCCGGCATCGGCAGGGACACCAGTAGTCGCCGATGGGTACGTGTTCGTTCCGGTTGGGAACACGCTCTTCGCGCTCGAGGAGAACTGACTGCAATCATACGAATTATTGTGAGTCACTCCCGTCTCGACCGCACGGCGCCGTGCGGTCGGACCGGGAAACAGGTCCAATAATCCGTATTAGTCCAGGTAGCCCAGGTCCTGCAACTGATCGGTGATCTCCTGGAACTCCGCCTCGGTGAGTTCGCCGCGGCGCTCGTGCTGGATGACGATGCTCCGGAGGAGAAACCGGACGAGGTCGCTCGTCGACGAGAAACTGGTGCCCTCGATGGTGTCCTCGACGCGGTCGGCCAGGTCCTTCGGGATGGAGACCGTCGTGTACTCGGCCATGCGCGGGTTTGACCGCGGGCGGTGTTAGGCGTTGCGTCGCGTGCCGTCCCACCTCGCGCAGGGGCATCGACGGCCAGGGACATCGATAACGACAGGCATCGACGGCCAGGGACATCGACAACGACAGGCATCGACGATCAAAGACACCGCCGACGGACACCGACGGCCGCGACGCCCTCACAGCGTCAGTCGCTTCGGGTAGTCGGTGAGGTTCTCGTAGCCGTCCTCGGTGACCACGAGCAGGTCCTCGATGCGGACGCCGCCGACTTCGGGGTCGTACAGGCCCGGTTCGACGGTGACGACGTGGCTCGACCGGAGTTCCTCGCCGCCGGGCGCGATCCGCGGGAGTTCGTGTACGTCGAGGCCGACGCCGTGGCCGGTGCTGTGGATGAACCCCGTCTCGGCGGTCTCGTCGGCCCGAAGGGTCGGCTGGCCTGCCTCCTCGTACACGTCACAGACGGCGTCGTGGACCGCCTCGCCCGTGACGCCGGGTTCGATCGCGTCCAGGGCGGCGGCGTGGGCCTCGGCCGTGAGGGCGTACCACTCGCGGATCGTCTCGCCGGGGTCGCCCACGCAGAAGGTGCGAGTCATGTCGGCGTGGTACTTGCTGGCCTTGTCCTGCGGGAAGATGTCGACGATGATCGGCCGGTCGGCCGCCAGGGGGCCGCTGCCCTTGTCGTGGGGGTCCGCGGCGTCCGCGCCACAGGCCACGATGGTGTCGTCGAGCGCACACCCTTCGCGCAGCAGCGTCACCTCGATCTCCTCCTTGACGCGCTCGCTGGTGAGCGGCGCCCCCTCGTGGCGGAGGGTCCCGTCCTCGGCCACCGTCGCGGCCGACAGCAGGTCCTCGGCGGCGGCCATCGCGACCTCGTTTGCCCGCTGGGCCCCCCGGACGTGTTCGACCTCCTCGTCGGTCTTGGTCGCGCGGATCCCAGTGACGACGCCCTCCTCGTCAGGGGTCACCGTCACCCCCTGCCTGCGGAGGCCGTCGCCGGTCGAGATGGGAAATCGCGGCGGGACGGCCACCGAGTCGACGTCGTAGGCGGCGAGAAAGTCCGCGAGGACGTGAAAGCGGGCCGCGCGCGGGCCGTACTCCTCGACTTTTTCGGCCCGGCCGAAGTCCACGTCCCGTTCGACGGTGGCGGCGCGGGCCTCCCGTTTTGCCCGCCCGTACTCCAGGCCGCGGGCGAACAGGAGATGAACGTCGCCGTCGTACAGCGTCACGAACGGGTCGGGCGCGTCGAACCCCGAGAGGTAAAACTGGTCTGAGTCCTCCGAATCGGCGTCCAGCAGGTAGCCGTCGAGGCCGCGGTCATCGAGGTAGGCGTCCAGTTGCGTGAGATCCGGATCCATACCACTGGGTGGGCGTGCCAGCGCCTTCAGTGCCGGGGTCGGGTCACCGGCGGTGTTCAGATACGCAGCCGAAACGGCCGGTGTGAACAGCCTGATACGGATGCTCTGACGACAGGCGTGACCACCGACACGCATATGTGCGCGAGTGCTATCTGTCCCCGTATGTCCGGAGAGTTCGAGGGATACGGCGGGCGATACGTCCCCGATCCGATGGAGGAGGCGCTCGAGCAACTGGCGACCGCGTTCGACGAGATCGTCCCGACCGAGGAGTTCCAGTCGGAGTTCCGGGACATTCTGCGCGACTACGCCGGCCGGCCGACGCCGCTGTATCACGCCGAGACCCTCTCGGAGCGGTGGGGGGCCGACGTGTATCTCAAGCGCGAGGACCTGCTGCACGGCGGCGCGCACAAGATCAACAACGCCGTCGGGCAGGCGCTCCTGGCGAAGAAGGCTGGCAAGGAGCGCCTGATCGCCGAGACCGGCGCGGGTCAGCACGGCACCGCGACGGCGATGGTCGGCGCGATGTTCGACCTCGACACGGAGATCTACATGGGCCGCAAGGACGTGCAGCGCCAGCAGATGAACGTCTTCCGCATGCGCCTGATGGGCGCCGAGGTCAACGAGGTGACCCGCGGCGGGGAGGGCCTGGCCGACGCCGTCGACGCGGCGCTGGAGGACTTCGCGGGGAACATGGACGACACCCACTACCTCGTGGGGTCGGTCGTCGGCCCGGATCCGTTCCCGCGGATGGTCCGGGAGTTCCAGTCGGTGATCGGCGAGGAGGCCCGCGAACAGTTCCGCGAGCGGACGGGCGAACTCCCGGACGCCGCGGTGGCCTGCGTCGGCGGCGGTTCGAACGCCATGGGCCTGTTCCACGCCTTCCGGGACGACGACGTGGCCTTCTACGGCGGCGAGGGCGGCGGCGAGGGCACGAACACGACCCGCCACGCCGCACCGCTCGAAGCCGGGCAGGACGACGTGCTCCACGGGATGAAGACCCGCGTCATCGAAGAGGACGTGGAGGTCCACTCCGTCTCGGCGGGCCTCGACTACCCCGGCGTCGGCCCCGAGCACGCGATGTTCCGCGAGGTCGGGCGCTGTGAGTACCGCGGCATCACCGACGACGAGGCGCTCGCGGCGTTCCGCGAACTCAGCGAGGCCGAGGGGATCATCCCCGCCCTGGAGACGGCCCACGGCATCGCGCTGGGCAAGCAACTCGCCGAGGCGGGCGAGCACGACACCGTCCTCATCAACTGCAGCGGCCGCGGCGACAAGGACATGGAGACGGCCGCCGAGCACTTCGACCTGAGCTGATCGCCGGACAGCGCACGTCGCCTTCCAGATTCGCCGAGACACTCTCGGTATTCACGTCCGAGCGCATACTGGAGCGCATGCTGGGGGTGTACGGACGTCTGTCCGGCAGTTTGAACCGGCAGAGCCAAGTGGCGACTCCCGCGAGAGCGACCATGGACAGTACACGGCGCCAGTCGCGGGCCTTCTACGCCGTCGCGGTCGTCGGCGCCCTCGTGGGTGCGTTCTTCCTCGTCCGTCACCAGTGGGCGATGGGCGCCGCGAACCTGTTCGTCGCCGGGGCCGCCGTGATCGCCGCCAGGCGGGTCGATCGACGGGTCAGGGCGCGGTGACGTTCGAGACGACGCTGTAGTCGTACTCCGCGCCGGCGGGAGCGGCGACGAGCGTCAACTCGACGCGGTAGGGATCGTCGGGTGGGCCCTCGACGACGTTGGCGCGGTGGCCGGTCGCCTCGCGGACGGCCACGGCGGTCCCGTTCTCGTCGGTCGCGGTGACGTTCGCGACGAGCAGGGCGTGCCCGGCGTCGAAGCGTTCCGGCGCGGTCACGTTTAGCGTCCGGGTCTCGCCCGCCGCGGTCAGGTCGACGCTGACCGGATCGGAACGACGACACTCGCCGCTCGGCCGCGCGATGGGGGTCGGCGTCGGCAGGTACGGCCCCGAGAAGGTGTCCCGCCAGCAGGGGCCGACGTCGTCGGAGGTCTCGACCAGGACCACGCGGGCCGTGGCGCTGGCCGAGTCGAGTCCGTCCGGCAGGTCGCCCACCGTAATGGTGTACTCGACGGTGACGGGAGCGCCGGTCGCCGTCGCGGTCGGGGGCGTGGCACTCGCCGGGGGCGGGACGTCGGTGGCGGACGACGCGTCGGTGGGGGTCGGTGTGGCGTCGGTGGGGGTCGGCGTCGGCGATTCGCTCGTCCCGGCGGGGCTGATACATCCCGCCAGGAGGACGGTACACAGGAGGGCGCCCGCGAGCAGGGAGCGGGTCATGGACGGGACTGGACGGAGAGCGGGAAAGTGTTTTGTGGAGGCTCAGATCCCGCTGGAGCGACGCGACGGGTGGCTTTTTGTCGCCCGCTCGCCAACGTCACGTCGATGCTGTCCGGCGTCAACGTCGCACTCGGCGTCACGGGCTCGATCGCCGCGGTGAAGACGGTCGAACTGGCCCACGAGTTGCGTCGCCAGGGGGCCGCGGTCCGCGCGGTCACCACCGACAGCGCGGAAGGGATCATCCACCCGTGGACGCTTGAGTTCGCCACCGACAACCCCGTCGTCACGGAGATCACGGGCGCCGTCGAACACGTCGACCTCTGCGGGCGCGAGGGGTGGGCCGACGTGTTCCTGATCGCGCCGGCGACGGCGAACACCGTCGGGAAGGTCGCCGCCGCCGTCGACGACACCCCCGTCACGACCTGCGCGACGACCGCGCTGGGGGCGGGCCTTCCGGTCGTGATCGCGCCGGCGATGCACGAGCCGATGTACGACCACCCGGGGGTGCTCGACGCCGTCGAGACCGTCGAGTCCTGGGGCGTCTCCTTCGTCGACCCGCGGATCGAGGAGGGGAAGGCAAAGATCGCGAGCGAGGACGCCATCGTCACCGCGGTCGCGCGGACGACGGCCCCGCAATCGCTCGCGGGCGAGCGCGTCGTCGTGACGGCGGGCGCGACGACGGAGACGATCGACCCGGTCCGGACGCTGTCGAACCGCGCGAGCGGGCGGACCGGGCGAGCGATCGCCCGGGCCTGCCACGTGCGCGGCGCTGACGTGACGCTGCTGCACGACGGCCCCGACGTCCACTACGCCGACGTGCGGGCCGTCGAGAGCGCCGCCGAGATGACCGACGCCGCGGTCGAGACCGCTCCCGGGGCCGACGCGCTGGTCTCGGCCGCGGCGATCTCCGATTACACCGTCGCCTCCCGCGAGGAGAAGATCAGGTCCGGGCAGGCGGACCTGACGCTCGATCTCGAACCGACGCCGAAACTCGTCGACGAGGTGCGCTCGGCGGCGCCCGACCTGCCGATCGTCGGCTTCAAGGCCGAGACGGGGGCCGACGACGAGCGGCTTGTCTCGCGGGCCCGCGAGATCCTCGAGCGGGTCGGGATGGCCTTCGTCGTCGCCAACGACGCGAGCGCGATGGGGGCAGACCGAACCCGCGCCCTGTTCGTCCGCCCCGACGAGGTGGCCGAGTACGAGGGCGACAAGCCCGGCCTCGGCGCCCGGGTGGCCGAGGAACTGGCGGGCGTGCTGTAGGCGTCTCCGGAGGCGGGCGTGCTGTAGGCGTCTCCGGAGGCGGGCGTGCTGTAGGCGTCTCCGGCCGACGGCCGGATGTCGGCTCGCTCTCCGCGAGGGGTCTCCTGGCCGTCCGCGTTCGCTAGTCGTCCTCGATCGATTCCCCGGTCTCGTCGGCGTCGTCGGCGTCGAAGTCCGACCCGGGCCACCTGACCGTCCCCCAGAACGCGACGCCCATCTTCTGGGCGGCCCGCGAGATCATGTGCGCGCCGGTCGGGGCGGTCGCGAACAGGAAGAGGATGCCCACCAGCGAGGTGAGGCCGGCGCCCTCGGGGCCGAAGTACACCGTGCCGGCGAGAAACATCGACGCGGCGCCCAGCGTCGTGGCCTTGCTCGTGGCGTGCATCCGGTTGTACACGTCGGGCAATCGCAGGAGGCCGAGCGTCCCCACGACGAGGAAGAAACTGCCGACGGCGACGAGGGCGGTCACGACGACGGCGCGTGCGAGCGCGAGGTCGGCGGTCATTCGATGATGTCCCCCTCCGTGACGAAGCGCGCGACGGCGATGGTGCTGACGAACCCGATGATCGCGAGTACCAGGCTGACGGTGACGAACAGGCCACGATCGGTCACTAGCGCGTACAGCACCGCGATGGCGACGACGTTGGTGCCGATGGTGTCGAGCGCCACGACCCGGTCGGGTGTCGTCGGACCGACGATCACGCGGTAGCCCGCGACGAGCGTGACGGCGCTGGCGACGATCAGGCCGACCTGGACCGCGACGCCGAGGAAGGCCGGGTCAGTCGTCACGGCGCTCACCCCCGCAGAAAGCGTGGTCCCGGGGCTCGCGGGGCACCGGGTCGCCGGGGTCCGGTTCCTCGTCGAAGATGCGCAGCGCGTAGTCCTCCCAGCGGCGGATCGGCCCGACGACGGCGTCCCGGTCGCGGCCGGCGATGGCGTGAACGTACAGCGCGTTGCGCTCCTCGTCGTAGTCCATGGTGAGCGTGCCGGGCGTAAGCGTGATCGAGTTGGCGATAGTCGTCACCGCGAGGTCCGTCTCGACGCGCAGCGGGATCTCGATGACGTGGGGCTCGATCGGCAGCGACGGCGAGAGGACCCGGTAGGCCACGTCGAGGTTCGCGGTCACCAGTTCCCAGAGGAACAGGCCCAGGTAGACGACCGTCCAGGGGACCGCCCGGAGGACGCCGCCGGCGTCGATCGTCGGCGTGTAGAACCGCCGGAATGCGAAGGCGAGCGGGAACCCGACGGCGATCCCGATCAGGAGTTCGCCGGCGACGGTCCATGGGTCGGCCGGGACGTGACGGACGAACGGCCACAGCAGGGCCAGCGCGAGGCCGACGAGCGGCCAGCGTCTCACGGCGTCACCCCCAGGACTGCCCGGACGTACCCCGAACGGTCGAGGGCGGCGTCGGCCCCGGCCCGCGCGGCGTGTAACACGGGGTCGAACCCGACGCCGAGCACGATCAGCGAGAGCGCGAGCCCCGCGAGCACCGCGAGCAGGAGCGGGCGCGGGCGGGCGTTGGCGACGAGGTCTGAGGCGGGGCCCCAGAACCCGCGGTTCCAGGCCCGGGTGAGGTAGGCGATGGTGAGGATCGCGCCCGCGAGCGCGACGGCGAGCGCGAGCGTCGCGCCCGACGCGCCGGCGGCCATCGCGCTCCCGGCCGCGTCGAAGACGAAGAACTTCCCGAAGAAGCCTGTCAGCGGCGGGATGCCGACGAGCGCGAGCGAGCCGACGAAGAAGGGGGCCGCGAGCAGCGGCTGGGCCCGGACGAGGCCGCCCAGGTCCTCGAAGCCCGTCGAGCCGATGCTCTCGCGGACGGTGCCGCTGACCATGAACAGGAGCGACTTCGCCAGCGCGTGGTTGAGCGCGTAGACCAGCGCCGCGACGATGCCCAGCCGCCGAAGCCCCGCCGCGTCCGGGGGGAGGGTGGCGACGACCGCGAGCGGCAGGACGATGAACCCGACCTGTCCGATCGAGGAGTAGGACAGCACGTCCTCCAGGCGGTCCCGGCTGACGGCGCCGATCCCGCCCAGGAGGATCGACGCGGTGGCCATCACGAACAGCACCGGCCCGAAGAAGGCCAGGAAGGACCGCCCCCAGAGTCCCGGGAGCGCCAGGGCCTTCGGGAGCGTCGCGGCGCCGAACACGGAGAAGTACAGTCGGATGATGGCGTAGATGCCGACCTTCTTGGTGACGCCGGCCAGCATCGCGGTGGCCGGCGCGGGCGCGGCCCGATAGGCCGCGGGCACCCAGAACTGGAAGGGGGCCAGGCCCGCCTTGAGCGCGAAGACGGCGAGCAACAGCGCCGCGAGGCCGAGCACGGGCGCCGGATCGGCGATGGCGGCGCCGGGCCCCCCGGCGTTCCCGAGCCGCTGGGCCATGTCGGCCATGTTGAGCGTCCCCGTCGTCGCGTAGAGGCCGCCGATGGCGAGCAACATCACGGCCCCCCCGAGGAGGTTCAACACGGTGTATTTCAGGGCCGCGCTGGTGTGCTCGCGCCCGCTGTAGAAGACGACCATGACGTAGGAGGGCATCAGCATTACCTCGAACCAGACGAAGAGGTTGAACACGTCGCCGGTGAGGAAGGCCCCGGTGGCGCCCGTGAGCATGAAGTGAAAGAGCGGGTGATAGGAGACCCGCTGGCCGAGCACGTCGACGTAGCCGACCGAGAAGACGACGGCCGCGAGCGCGACGAGCGCCGTCAGGCCCAGCATGAACCCAGAGAGGGCGTCCGCGACCAGCGTGATGCCGTAGGGGGCGGGCCAGCCCGACACCTGATAGACCAGCACGTTCCCGCCCAGCACCCGCGAAAGCAGGAGGGCGACGACGCCCACGTACGTGAGGACGCCGGCGACGCTGAGCGCGCGCTGGAGGCGGGGGGCAAAGCGCACGCCGAGGGTCAGGATCGCGGTGACCAGCGCCACCAGCATCGGCGCGACGACGAGTGCGGTCACCCTCTCACCTCCCCGAGATCGAGCGTCCCGTGGGTCTCGTACACCCGGTAGGTGAGCACGAGCGAGAACGCCGTCGTCCCGAAGCCGATGACGATGGCGGTCAGGACCAGCGCCTGGACGAGCGGGTCGGTCGCCGCGGTCGCGCCGTGGCCCGAGAGGATCGGCACGTCGCCGACCGCGCCCAGGCCGCCCATCGTGACCAGATAGACGTTCGCCGCCTGGGAGATGATCGACACGCCCCAGACGACGCGGACGACGTCCCGGCGCAACACCAGGAAGGTGCCGAGCGCGAACAGCAGGCCCAGGAGCACCGCGAGGACGTACTGGGTCATTCCGCGCCCACCACCGCGAGGATCGTCAGGAGCGCCCCCACGACGACGAAGTACACGCCGAAGTCGAAGGCGAAGGCGCTCGCGAACTCCAGTTCGCCGAACACCGGGACGTGCTCGAGGAAGACGACGGCCTGGGTGAGAAACGGCTGGCCGAGCAGGATGGCGGCGATGCCGCTCCCGGCGGCGATCGCGAGGCCGGCGGCGAAGACGTTGCCGTACTCGCGGACGATGCCGGCCTCGGTCGAGTAGGGTACCGTCGGGCGCCGGTGGAGCAGTTCGGCCTCGAGGAACTCGAGCCCGTAGATGATGTACACGAGCGCGAACGCGGCGGCCGTGAGCACGCCGGCGATGAAGCCGCCGCCGGGGAGGTTGTGCCCCTGGAGGAGCAGGGCGACGGCGACGAGCAGGACGATCGGGAAGACCACGCGTGCGACCGTGCGCGCGATGACCGTCGTGTCCCGGTCGTGGGCCGCCGGTTCGGGGGCCGCGTCGCTGCCCCCGTCGGTCGCTCCCGGGGCGGGCCGACCGTCGCTCACGCCGTCTCACCCCCGCGCCGCATGGCGACGAGCGTGATGACCGATAGGGCGGCCATGGAGACGACGGAGATCTCGCCCATCGTGTCGAACGCGCGGAAGTCCACGAGGATCACGTTGACGATGTTGTGGCCGCCGCCGTAGTTCACGAGGAGCGAGCCGTGTTCGGCCGGGACGCCGCCGTAGTGCAGGAAGTAAGCGGCGAGGCTCCGATCGAGGTAGTCGGGGACGCCCGGCGTCCCGGCCGTCGAGAGCAGGACGGTGACGGTGACGGTGGCGCCCACCACGGCGGCGACGACCCCGTCGCGGGCGAGGCGGGCGCGGTCGGCGTCCCCGTAGAACGCCGGGAGCTTGTCAAGCACCAGGAGGAAGATGACGAGCACCAGCGTCTCGACGACGAGCTGGGTCAGCGCGAGGTCGGGGGCGTCCGCGAGGATGTAGAAGATGGCGATCATGAACCCCAGGATCGAGAGGGTGAGCACGCCGGCGATGTGAGAGGGCGCGCGCGTGACGGCGGCGGCGCCGACGGCCGCGACCGCCAGGACGATGCCGATGGCAAGCGTCACCTGGAAGCCGGCGAAGGCGGGCAAGTGGACCGCCGCAGCGGCGTACCCGCCCAGGGCGAGCGCGCTGATGGCGAACACGAACCACAGCGCGTACGTGCGCAGCAGGCCCGTGTGGACGGCGTCGGCGACGCGCGAGCGGTCGAGCAGGTCGGTCGCGCCGTCGTAGTACCAGTTGGGCTTGAGCGGGCGGACTCCCCGGAGGACGCGAACCCCGTCCCGGAGGCGGTGATAGAAGGGGTAGGCGACGATGCCGATGCCGATCGTCGCGGCGCTCATCAGCCCGGCCGCGGTGACGTGAGTCGGGAGGTGGTAGGTGAAGTGAGCCTCGCCACCGAGCGCGCTCGCGACGACGCCCGAGACGAAGCCGTCGACGCCGAGGTGGACGCCGACGGTGTTTGCGATCCCCCCGAGGCCGACGAACGCCGCCAGCGCGGCCAGCAGGACCGCCGGCGCGAGCATCGTGGTCGGCGGCGCGTGGACGTGTCCCAGCCCGTCCGGGCGGTCGCCGAAAAAGAGCATGAGAAAGCGGATCGAGTACAGGAACGTGAACACGCTGCCGAGGACGGCGACGACCGGGAGGAGCCACCAGAGTCCGCCCTCGTGGGCGGCGAGCGCGTGAGTGGCCTCGAAGAGCAGTTCCTTGGAGTAGAAGCCGTTGAACGGCGGGACGCCGGCCATCCCCAGCGCGGCGACGGCGGTCACGCCGGCGGTGATCGGGAGGTCGCGCCACAGGCCCCCAAGATCGTCGATGGCGCGTGTGCCGGCCTCGTGGGCGACGATGCCGGCCACCAGGAACAGCGCGGCCTTAAACAGGGCGTGGTTCAGAACGTGGAACGCGCCGGTCTCCGCACCGAGCGCCGCGATCTCGCCGCCGGCGCTCCAGACGCCGAAGCCCGCGACGATGAGACCGAGGTGGGAGGCCGTCGAGTAGGCCAGCAGTTCCTTGATGTCGGTCGCGCTCACCGCGAGGGCAGCGGTGACGGTCATCGTCACCAGGCCGAGGGCGACGAACAGGAGGACCCACTCCTGGCTCGTCAACAGCGGGCGGAACCGACCGACGAGGTAGACGCCGGCCTTGACCATCGTCGCGGAGTGGAGGAACGCGGAGACTGGCGTCGGCGCCTCCATGGCGTTTGGCAGCCAGATGTGCAGGGGGACCTGAGCGGACTTGGCGGCCGCGCCGACGCCGACGAGCAGCAGCGCGGGGACGAACAGCCCGGCCCCCCGGAGCGCGTCCTGCATCGCACCGGCGTTGGCGAGCATCGACCCCGGGCCGGAGAGGCGGAACGGCGACGTGATCGCCGGGACGCCCGCGGCGACGTGATGGAGGAGGAGAAAGCCCACGAGCATGAACAGGCCGCCGGCGACGGTGATCACCATGGACTTGCGCGCGGCGTACTGGCCGGCGTCGTCCTGGTAGTGCCCGATCAGGAGGAAGGAGGCAACGGAGGTGAGCTCCCAGAACAGAAAGAGGGCGACGAGGTCGGCGGCGAAGGCGACGCCGAGCATCGCACCCATGAACGCGAGCATGGTGGCGTAGTAGCGCAGCTTCCCCGGTTCGGCGTGCATGTACCCCGCGGAGTAGACGAACACGAGGACGCCGACGCCGCTGGCGAGGAGTCCGATCAGGACCGCCAGGCCGTCGACGTAGAAGGCCAGCGAGACGGACAGCGAGGGGATCCACCGGAAGACGACGGTCCCGTGGCTCCCGGCCTGCGAGGCGACGAGAGCGAAACAGACGGCCGCGATCCCGGCGGCGAAGTAGGCCGTCCGCTCGCCCAGCACGCGGTAGACGAGCGGAACGAGGGCCGCGCCGAGGAACGGCAGTCCGACGATTGCCAGCAACGCTCCTGCTGACGGTGACACGTACGCGGGTCCGTACAGGTGCGACTTAACGCTTCTCAAACGGGGTCGTCTGACCTCCCGAGCGTCACGCCACTGACACGCCGGGATCGTCTTTCATCCGGTCGATCCCGGTGGTATGGGACACCTACCCGCAGGACGGGAGTGTTTTCGATTCTTGTAATTGGTCGGGTGGATTTATATGGGAAGGCTCCAATCGTTCGACAAGCGCACAGCAGCGACCGGGTCGACAGGACGGGGGCGTCGCGCGGTTCCCGCGAGTCGAACCCCTGCCGACCCGAGGCGCGCGTGTCGCGAACCAAGGAGCAACCATGGACTTGAAACGGCTATTCGACGACGACGACGCGGTGTCGCCGGTCATCGGCGTGATCCTGATGGTCGCCATCACGGTCATCCTGGCCGCCGTCATCGCGACGTTCGTGCTGGGATTGGGCGATCAAGTGAGCAATACCGCACCGCAGGCGAGTTTCAGTTTCAACTACGACGGGGCGAACAACAACTTGACAGTTACCCACACTGGCGGGGACTCGGTTCAGGCAAACGAGCTATATATCCGCGGATCGAATGATGACGGCTCATGGAACAATATCCCAGGTAGCAGTTATGGGCGCACCTCAGATATCACAGCGGGTAATAGTGTCACGGTGGACGTATCCGCAAGCGCCACCGTCCGCGTCGTCTACGTGGCCGAGGAGGGCGGCAACTCCGCGACGCTTGGCGAGTGGACCGGCCCCGGCGCTTGATTCGGCGTCCGGGATCGCCGCCGCTGGTTCGCCGTACCGCCGCGATTAAATACCCCGACCGCACATTCGCTCACAGGACACGGCACGCCGGGAGCGGTGATCCGGTGTGCGGGGGTCACGCGGACAGACGATGAGCGAACAACGACAGGTGCCGCCGGTCGGCACAGCGTCCGACGGGCTGCCGAAAGGGGAGATTTTCGAGGTGCTCCAGAACGAGCGCCGTCGCTACGTTCTCCGGTACCTTCGCCGGTACGGCGGGCCGGTGTCGCTGGGCGATCTCGCCACCCAGGTCGCCGCCTGGGAGTACGAGGTGCCCTGCGAGGAGATCTCACAGACCCAGCGCAAGCGCGTCTACACCACCCTCCAGCAGACCCACCTCCCGAAGATGGACGAGGTGGGCATCGTCTCCTACGACTCTGACTCCGGGCAGATCGAGACCACGAACCACACCGAGGAGCTGACGATCTACCTCGAGATCGTCCCCGGACGGGAGTTTCCCTGGCGGGAGTTTTACCTCTCGCTGGGCATGGTGAGCCTGGCGGTGGTCGTCGTCCTCTGGGCGCAGATCCCGCCGTTCACCTGGGTGCCCGCGCTCGTGTGGGCGACCATCTTCTCGGTGACGTTCACCGCCGCGGCGGCCTACCACACGTTCCTCGACCGGGAACTGACGCTCACCGAGTACGGGACGCCCGACGACGACGAACTGGAATAGTATCACGAGAGATAATCAGGTGCCGGAATCCCGACGAGTGATCCGTAGGCACCTCTTACGACCGATTGCAGGGGTTGCATCGCCGTTTTATAGCCCTTCCCACCGCCTCTATTCACCGCTACGAATGTAAATATCGCCCAGACTCTCCCCAATATTATCAGAAATGAGAATAGCGGCACCGTCGCGTCCCGTCGTCAGCACCGGCCTACTCGGCCCCCGCTCGTTTCGGACCGTGATCCGGGCGGAATCCCGTTCGTAAGCGGTTCTTGAACGGACTCAAGCGACCGTTGAACAGGTGAAACGTATCCCGGATATAAGTGGTACGTTCTCGTGACGGAAGTGTAGCACACCACCGCGAGTGGGGGACGACGATGGGCACCACTCGCAGGTAACAAGGGGTGTGCCGACAAACCAATGCAACTGAAAGCACTGTTCAACGACGACGACGCGGTGTCGCCGGTCATCGGCGTCATCCTGATGGTTGCCATCACCGTTATTCTGGCCGCCGTCATCGCGTCGTTCGTCCTCGGACTCGGCGACCAGGCGACGCAAGGACAACCGACCGCGAGTTTCGACTTTAATTACCAGGAATCTTCCGGAAGTAATGCCGGAGTTCTGACGATCTCTCACTCTGGTGGCGACACGATTGAAGCACAGGCATTGTACGTGCGTGGGGATAGTATTACAAGTGCTCCTAGTGGGATGTCTGCGGACCTCAGTTCAGCAGGCTCGTGGAGCAGCACCAGTCAATATGGGGATACTTCGGAAATCACCTCTGGTAAATCGATCGATGTTGGTGTGAATAGCGATTACCAGATCGACGTCGTCTGGGAACCGCCGGAGCATGACACCTCCGCCACGCTGGCCGAGGACAGCGGCCCCGACGCCTGATCGGCGCTCACTTCTCTCCGTTCTCCGCGACCGCCAGCGACCGGCCCGCTGGATTTATCCCCGCGGTCCGACAGCAGATAACCGATGGACACGTCGGAGCGGGTCGCGTGGGGAGTGGTGGCCGTGGTGGTCGCCACGGCGGTGGTCTCGGGTCCGCTGGTGGGGCCGATCGACCTGACCACCGCCCGTGACGTGCCGGACTACGGCAACGGCTCGGTCGCGGTGACCAACGTCGACCTGCCCGGCGGCGCGCGGCTCTCGCCGGGACGGTACGGCGCGGGGGAACTGTACGTCCGCGTGCCCGCGGCGCGACTCTCCTACTCGGAGATCCGGGGCCACCCGCTGATCACTTACAGCGTCGCGATTCCGGGGCTGAACTACTCTCGGACCACGACGACGTTCCTCTCGCCCGACGGGGCCGGGACCGCGACGCTCGAACTCGACCCGGCGAGCCTCGACTCGGGGCGCGTCCGGGCCGATCAGTACGCGGCGACGCTGACGCTGACGCTGCGGGAACGCGGCGGCGACCGCGTCCTCGCCGAGCGGACCGTGACGGTCGAGGTGGACCGATGAGCGACGGCGGAGGGGCGCGGACCCGCACCGCGCGACTCCGGGAGCATGCGGTCCGCGTGGCGTTCGGCGACCGGATCGGACTCGCGCTGTTCCTGGCGAGTCTCGTCGCCTTCGTGGCGCTGTGGCGGATCGCGTTCCTGATCAACGACTCCTACACGCTCGCCAACGGCGTGGTGGCGCTGTCCCACGGACGCCTGTCGATGGATCACGCCACCTACGGCTCGCTGCACTCGCCCGGCACCACCGTCGTCGGGAACGCCGCCTACGCGCGAAACTACGGGGTCCTCGTGGCCGCGCTGCCGGTCCTGGCCGGGATCAGGGCCGTCGGCGCCGTGGCGGACCTCCGCGTCGCGCTCGTCGGCGGGTGGTCGCTGCTGGTGCTGGGGACGTTCGTGCTCGCCGGGCGGATCCTCGACCGGGAACGCTCGCTGACCCTCGCCGGGAGCGCGATTGCGCTGCTCCTGTTCGCGGGCAACGTCGCGCTCGCCACGCCGTTTCCGACCGGGATGGACCCGCTGGTGGCGTTGCAGGTGGTCCACATGACCGCCGCCGCGTTCGTGACGGTGTTCGCCTACCGCCTCGTCGCGGCGCTCGGGACCCGCCGGCAGGGCGTCCTCGCGGCGGCGCTCGTGGTGCTCGGCACGCCGCTCGCGTTCTGGGCGTCGGTCCCGAAGCGACACGTCATCACCGCCGCCGTCGTCCTCGTCGTCGCGTACGCCCTGGCGCGGAGTCGGGACGCTGATCGCGTGCGGTCGCGTCGCCTCCGCGCGGCGACCTACGGCCTCGTCACGCTGTACGCGTGGGTCCACGCGCCGGAGGCGCTGATCGTCTTCGTCGCGCTGGCCCTGGTCGACCTCCCGACCGCGCCAGCAAACGACCGGCGGACGCTGGCGACCATCGCCGGCGCCGTGGCCCTCGCCGCGCTCCCCTTTCTCGTGACGAACGTCCTCATCTCCGGCGATCCGTTCCGGCCGCCGCGGATGTTCGCGGGGGGGAGCGCGGCGAGCGGTGACACCTCGCTCGGCGGGGCCGGCGCCGGTGGCGGCGGCGCGGCGGGCGGAATCGTCGACGGCGTCCCGTTGCTGGGCCCGCTCGTCGGGCTCCTGAGCGCGTCGATCCGCGAGATCACACAGCCGTTCGCGGCGCTGTGGGGGCTCCTCCTCGCGGGCGTCGACGTGTTCGTCTCCCGGCCCGACCGCGTCGTGAACACGTTCGTCCGGAGCGGCTACATCGCCCGGGTCGCGGACGGCGCCAAGCGGGCGTCGACCGACCTCGCGGTCCTCGAGTCGGCCCCCTTGCTCGCGGGCGCCCTCGCTGTGCTCCCCGTCTCTGTCGGGACCGCTCGCGGCTGGATCGACTCGCGGTCGGCGTCACTGCCCACGGCGACCGACGCGTTCCTGCTGACGTTCGGGGCGCTCCTGACGACTGTCTACGTCGGTCGACTCCCGATCCACGCACAGGTCACCGTCAGGTACCTCTTTCCGGTGTATCCGATCGGGGTCGTGCTTCTGGTTCGACTCGCCCCCGTCAGAACGGCGCTGACGACCCACTGGCGCGCGCTCGCCTATACCTACGCCGCGGCCGTCCTGATCGGCGGGCAGCTCCTCCTCGTCGCCCTGGTCGTCCTCGCGCCCGGCCTGAGCGAGGCCTTCCAGTTGCACGCTCTGCTCGGCCTGGGGACTGCCGTCGCCCTCGGTGCATGGGCGGTCACCGGCGCCACCGACGGCCGGGGCGGCCGCGCCGGGGCCGTCGGCGTGGGCCTCGCGGCCGCGACGACGACCCTGTTTCTCGTGTTCGCCGCCCTCGAGTACTACCCGCTGGGCGGGAGCCACGCCCTCCCCGTGATGCGGGCGCTGTCCGAACTGCTCCGCGTCACCTGACGGTGCCTTTTTGTAACGGGTCGCAGTACCGCCGACATGGACCGTCTGAAGCAGTCGCTGCTGGAGGCCCCGATCGTCGAGAAGGACGGCTACCACTACTTCGTCCACCCGATCAGCGACGGCGTCCCGATGTTGCGCCCCGAACTCCTCCGCGAGATCGTCATCGGGATCATCCGCAAGGCCGAGCTCGAGGACGTCGACAAGATCGTCACCCCGGCGGCGATGGGCATCCACATCTCGACGGCCGTCTCCCTGATGACCGACATCCCCCTCGTCGTCGTGCGCAAGCGCCGCTACGGCCTCGAGGGCGAGGTGTCGCTCTCGCAGGTCACCGGCTACTCCGAGAGCGAGATGTACGTCAACGACGTGTACGCCGGCGACCGCGTGCTGGTCCTCGACGACGTGCTCTCGACCGGCGGCACTCTCAGCGGCCTGACCGGCGCGCTCGAGGAGATCGGCGCCGACATCCGCGACATCGTTTGTGTCATCCGGAAGGTCGGCGGCGAGAACAAACTCGACGCCGCCGGCTACGAGGCCAAGACGCTCATCAACGTCGACGTGGTCGACGGCGAGGTCGTCGTCGTCGACGAACACGGCGACGGGTGAGGCGGCCCGGGAGGACCGTTCGACTCCCACGTCCCTGCCGTTCGGCGGCCAGAACCACCCCGATTTGTGTACCGGAAACGAACGATTAGGTGGGTGGCACGCCCAGTGTCAGCTATGGCGCACGTTCCAGAACGCCCCGAGCAGTACGTCTGTGAGAACTGTCACGTCGTCCACGCCGGTACGCCCATCCACGAGGCGGGCAACGGCCACACCTTCGAGCCGCCCGAACAGTGTGGTGCCTGCGGGGAGACCTCGTTCATCGAGATCGAGGAGTGGACCCACCACCACATGTAGAACGCCGGTCGCGGTTTGTACGGTCGTGTTCAGAGAAGCGGTCAGAGAGGGCTCGACATCTGGGGACGGCGTGAAAGCCCCGACTCGTTCGGCGATGAAACGCCTCACTGGGTCGGTGGGGCCACAAGAGGTAGCGGGAGGTGGATTTGAACCACGCCCACGTCGCTCCCTGTGGTCGCTCGTGGTCCGGTGCAAATCCACCTCCCGCTACAGTCGCCGCTCGCGGTGTTGCGAGCGGCAGAACAGTAGCGGGAGGTGGATTTGAACCACCGGTCTGCGGGTTATGAGCCCGCCGGAATCTCCTGGCTATCCCATCCCGCTACCTGTAGGAAATCTCGCCCCCGGATTAAGGGTTGTGATTCCGGGTCCCTCTGTCAGTTCCTCACGCGGCCTCGTCGTGGACGCGCCAGGTGAACAGGCTCTCGAAGACGTAGTTGACGAACATCGCCAGGGCGATGCTGGCGCCTTTCACGGCCACGAGCCAGAGGTTCACCCCGAAGACCGACAGCGTGACGGCGACGTTGTAGAAGATGGCGACGAACAGGAGATACTGGATCGTCGACCCGGCCGCGCGGACGAGGTGCGAGCGGAGGAGGCGCCCCCCGAGCGACCGCGCGCCGTCGGCGCCGTGATCGGCGAACGTCCAGCGCTCGTTGACGGCGAACATCACGAGGATGGCGACCTCGATGCTGAACACGTTGGCGATGGCAGGGGAGACGTGGCCCAGTTCCGTCAGGGCCAGCAGCGTCGCCACGTCGAAGGCGGCCCCGACCGCGCCGACGGAGACGAACTTGCCGAAGCGGACCCGCGATCGCAGCGCCGCGAGCCGTCCGTCAGTCATGTTTCTCGATGAGGGCGGTCGGCTCGTCTCGGCGGGCGGCGATGGCCGAGTGGAGGCGGTCGTCGCGTAACTGTTTGGCTCGGTGGCGGGCGGCGATCAGGGCGCGCCCGAGACGCAGCGAGTCCCGGACCGGCGACACCGTCGACCCGGGGCGGTCATGCCACTCGATGGGCACCTCGGCGACCCGGAGTTCGAGCGCGCCGGCCATCGCCACCAGTTCGACGTCCCAGGCGAACCCGGGCTCGTAGAGGTGTTCGCGCACCCGATCCCACCCCGTCGCCGTGATGGCCTTCGCGCCGCACTGATAGTCGTACAGCGACACGTCGAGCAGTCGCCCCGCGAGCCAGGCGAACCCGTCGCCCAGGAAGCGCCGCGCGAGCGTCTGGTGGCTCGCGACGGCCGCCTCGGGATGACGACGGGAGCCGACGGCGAGGTCGGCGCGGCCCTCGGCCACTCGTTCGATCACCGCCGCCAGCGAGTCGGTCGGCGTCGAGCCGTCGGCGTCGGCGAAGGCCAGCACGTCGGTCTCGAGGGACTCGAACCCGACGGTGATCGCCGCGCCCTTCCCGCGGCGGTACGGGACCGCGTGGATCGTCGCCGGGAGGTCATCGAGCGCCTCGACGACCCCGGAGCGCGGGTCGTCGAGTTCGATCCGGAGGGCGGCGGGGCCGAGTCGCTCGTCGATGGCCTCCACGTACGCACGCAGTCGATCCACGTCCGGGCGGAAGGCAGGGACCACGATTCCCACCGAGCGCGTCATTGGCGGAACCTCCGGGCCGGCGAGTAAAAACAGTTCGACTCGTCGGCGCGAGATGACAAGACGTATGGTCCGGGCCTGACCCTGGTCAGGTGATGGAATACGGGCTGGTCGCGCTGTGGCTCGGCGCCTTCCTGGGGATCGGCGTGCTGGCGCTCCCGCTCTCGTCGTGGCTCTTCCCGGAGTGGGGCGGCGCGTTCGCCGTCCCCCTCGGCCTGGCGACGCTGGCCGTCGTCGGCCACCTCGTCGGTCACGTCGCCTTCGGCCTCCCGGCGGCGCTCGTCGGCCTCGGCGCCCTCGCCGCCCTCTCGGCGATCGCCGCCGACCGCGCCGCCCTCGACTGGCGCGGGTTCGTCGAGGCCGCCGTCGTGTTCGTCCTCGGCTTCCTGCTGATCGCGGGGGTTCGGTCGCTCGACCCCGCTGCCGCGCCGCTGCCGCTGTCCATCGGGGAGAAGATGCTCGACTTCGGCCTCCTGCGGACCCTCGAGCGCACGGCCACGCTCCCCCCGGAGGACATGTGGTTCGCGGGGCAGGCCGTCCGCTATCACTACGGCGGACACATGCTGACCGCGCTCGTGGCGACGCTGACCGGCACATCGGCGCGGTACGCGTACAACCTCGGTCTGGCGGGCTTTTACGCGACGCTCGTGGCGACGGCCTACGGTCTCGCGAGCGCGTTCGCCGACCGGTACGCCGCTCCCCGTCGCCTCGCGGGGGCGCTGGGCGTCTTCTTCGTCGGCCTGGCCGGCAACCTCTCGATCGCCGCCCGCGTCGTCGGGTGGCTGCTGCCCCGCGGGATCGCCAGGTGGGTCGTCGGCCTCGCGGGACTCGATCCCTCGCAGGCGGCCTGGACGCCGGCCCAGTTCGGTTACTTCGGGCCGACGCGGGTCCTGCCGATCCACCCGGGCGACCCCGACTCGTTCAAGGCGGCCACGGAGTTCCCGCTGTTCGCCTGGGTCAACGGCGACCTCCACGCGCACATGATGAGCCAGCCGTTCGTGTTGCTGGTCGGGGCGCTCCTGTTTGCGTACTGGCGCTACGGCGACCGCCCGCGACGCCGGGCGCTGGTGCTGTTCGGCGCCGTCCCGCCGGTCGTCGGGCTGATCGGCGTCGTCAACATCTGGTCGTTCCCGACGGCCGGGGCGCTCGCTGGCCTCGCGGTCCTCTTCGCCCCGAGCCCGCCCCTCGGTGCCGTCGGCGCGTTCCTGCCCTCCCTCGAGACGCCCGACCACTGGCTGGCGACCGAGGCGCGACGCCTCGGTGTCGCCGCGGGGGCCACGCTCGCGGTGTTCGTCCTCGCGGTGCTCTGGACTGCCCCCTACTGGGTGCTCGTCGTGGCCGGCGGCCCGGCGATGACGCCGGCCTACTGGGGCCCGTGGTCGCCGCTTGGCGGCCTGCTGCTGGTCCACGGGGCGTTCCTGCTCGCGGTGGTCCCGCCGCTCTCGGCTCGCGCGGGCGCGACGTCGACGCGCCCCTGGGTCGACGCCGCGCTCGTCCTCGCGTTCGTCGTGGCGACCGTCGCGCTGGGCGCGCCGGCGCTGGGGCTGTTCGGCTCGCTGGTGCTCGTCGGCTGGTGGCTGCTGCGCACGGCCGAGGACGTTGGCTTCCCGACGGTGCTCGTGGTCGCCGCCGCCGGCCTCGTGCTGCTCGTCGAGGTGGTGACGCTGAAGGGCGAGCGCTTCAACGTGATCTTCAAGGCCTACGCCGACGTGTGGCTGTTCCTGTCGGTCGCGGCGGGGGTGTATCTCGCCCGCTTCGCGAGCGGGTGGCCGACGGACCGGCTGTCGATCGGCCGCGAACGCTGGCGACTCGCGGGCCGCGTGCTCGTCGCCGTGCTCGTGCTCACGACGGGCCTGTACGCCGCGTTCCTCCTGCCGAGCTTCCCGGGGAGTAAGCGCCCGAGCTGGAGCGCCGAGGAGCAGACCCTCGACGCGACGGCCTACCTCGAACCGGAGTTCCCGCGCGAGGCGCCGGCGATCCGCTGGCTCGACAACCGCTCGGGCCGGCCGACCATCGTGACGGCCGCGCCGGGCGGCTACCGGTGGAACGCTGACGAGGGCAAGGGGGCGAGCGCGCCCGCCAGCCTCACGGGCCTGCCCGCCGTGCTGGGGTGGTTCCACGAGCGCCAGTACCGCGGGGACGACGCCTACCGGCAGCGTCTCGCGGACGTGGAGACGATCTACACGGGCCGGGTCGCCCGGCAGGCGCGGCTCCTGCGGGAGTACGACGTGCGCTACGTGTACGTTGGCCCCGCGGAGCGGGCACAGTACGACGGCATCTCCGTGGGCGCAGTGCCGGGCGTCAGCGTCGCCCGGGAGTGGGAGCGCGTGACGATCTACCGGGTGAACCGCTCGCAGCTGCCCCGGTAGGTGTTCGACGGATTATCACACGGTTTCTTGCGAGTCATTCCTGTCACGACCGCACGACGTCGTGCGGTCGGACCGGTAAACAGTCGCAATAATCAGTATCAGACTGGCTTTTTCGTCTCGATGACCTCGACGTCCTCGGCGTCCACGTCGAACGTGTCGAGGTGCATCGAGATGTACTCGCGGCGCTCGAACGTCTCGCGCTCGTCCGCGGAGCCGACCGTACACCACAGTTGCGGCCGGGCCGGCCCGTGGTAGTCGCCCTGGCGGGAGATGTTGAAACAGACGTACTCCTCGCCGTCGACGGCGATGCGGGCGTCCTTCCGGATGCCCGGGTCCCCGTGGATGATGAGATGTTGCATGGCCGGTGATTCCGCTGTGGCGCACTTAGAGACTTCGATAGCCCGCGCTCACACCCGCGACTCAGCACCCGCGCTCACACCCGCGACTCAGCACCC
>JBDGUH010000056.1:0-24673 GCA_042216055.1 Haloarculaceae archaeon | reverse complement strand
TCATACGGATTGCTCTCAGTCAGTTCCACATCGATCGCCCGACTGCGGGCGGTCGTCGTGGTACACAGTGAGAGCAATCCGTATCATACGGATTCTTGCGAATCATTCCCGCCTCGACCGCACGACGTCGTGCGGTCGGACCGGTACACAGTCGCAAGAATCCGTATCAGTCCTGGGTCAACACCTCGACGCCGACCAGCGGTTCGCCGGTCAGCGCGCGGATGTAGGCCCCGCCGGCGATGGAGACGTGGGAGAACTCCGCCTCGTCGAGGCCGTACATCTCGATGGCCCGCGAGGTGTCGCCGCCGCCGACGACCGAGAAGCAGTCCGTCTCGGCGATGGCCTCGAGGACGCCGACCGTCCCGACCGAGAAGCGCTCGTCCTCGAACAGGCCCAGCGCCCCCTTCACGAACACGGCGTCTGAGTCCCGGATCACCGGCGAGTAGGTCATCACCGTCTCGGAGCCCACGTCGAGGTACGCGCGGTCCTTCTCGTCGATGTCCGCGACGGCGATTTCGGCGCGGCTCTCGTCGTCGTCCTCGTAGGCCAGGTCGACCGCGAGCGTGATCTGGTCGCGTCGCTCCTCGAGCATCGACCGGATCGTCTCCTCGTTGTCGGCCCACTGCTCGTCGAACAGGTCCATCTCGTCCACGTCGTAGCCCACCTCGTGGCCGGCCGCCCGGAGGAACAGTTCGCCCGCGATCCCGCCGAGCAGGAAGTCGTCGACGGTGTCGCCCAGCGCCGCCATCACGTCGATGACGTCGGTGGCCTTCGTCCCGCCGACGACCATCGTCACGGGCCCGTCGAACTCCTTCTCGGCGATGGCGGTGTTTGCCTCGTACTCGGCCTCCATCACCCGCCCGGCGTAGGCCGGCAGGACGAGGGGAAAGCCCACCAGCGACGCGTGCGAGCGGTGGGCCGCCGAGTAGGCGTCGTTGACGTAGGCGTCGAAGTGGGGCGCAAGCGTTCGGACAAACTCCGTCTCGGCCTTGACTTCGGGGTCCGCCTCGGGCAGTTCCTCCTCGCACATCCGGGTGTTCTCCAGCAGGAGCACGTCGCCCGATTCGAGCGCGTCGATGGCGTCGAGGGCGTCCTCGCCGAACGTGTCCGGAACGAAGTCCACGTCGACGCCGGCGTGTTCAGCCAGGATCGCGGCGTGCTGTTCCAGCGAGACGAACGTGTCCCGGCCGGGCCGACCCTGGTGGGCCAGGAGGGCGACCCGGTGGCCGGCCTCGGCGAGTTCCCGCACCGTCTCGGCGTGCCGGGAGAACCGGCGGTTGTCCTGCACCCGGCCGTCCTCGACCGGGGAGTTCAGATCCAGCCGGACCAGCACGCGCTGGTCGGCCGGCAGGTCGTCGAGCGTCTTGAAGCTCATATCCGATCGATCGCGCGTGGGCGAGAAAAAACCCGCGTGATCGCCGCGAGTCAGCAGCAACGGACCGCGTGATCGCCGCGAGTCAGCAGCAACGGGCGGCCGGTCGTACGGATTATTGGGACGGTTTCCCGGGTCCGACCACACGACGTCGTGCGGTCGAGACGGGGGTGACTCGCAGTACTCCGTATCAGTGGCCGTCGACGTACTCGGCGACGTCGAGCATCCGGTTGGCGAAGCCGTACTCGTTGTCGTACCAGGTGAGGATCTTCGTCAGGCCGTTGACGACGTTCGTGTTGGGCAGGTCGACCTGCGTCGAATAGGCGTCCCCGAGGATGTCAGTCGAGACGAGGTCCTCGTCGGTGACGCCCAGCACGCCCTCGAGGTCGCCCGCGGCGGCCTCGCGGAAGGCGGCGTTCACGTCGCCCTCGGTCACGTCGGCATCGAGGTCACAGACGAACTCGGTGATCGAGCCGTTCGGGACCGGGACCCGGATCGCCATGCCGTCGAGCTTGCCCTCGAGCTGGGGCAGGATCTCCGTGGCGGCCTGGGCGGCGCCCGTGGTCGTCGGGATGATGTTCGCCGCGGCGGCCCGGCGCCGGCGGGGCTTGCCGTTCGGCCCGTCGAGGAGGTTCTGGGAGCCCGTGTAGGCGTGGACGGTCGTCAGCTGGCCCGATCGAATGCCGAACTCCTCGTCGAGCACCTTCGCGACGGGCGTGATGGAGTTGGTCGTACAGGAGGCGTTCGAGACGACGTCCTCGCCGTCGTACTCCTCGTGGTTGACGCCGTAGACGAGCTGCTTGACGGGCTTGTCGCCCTTCGGCGGCGCCGAGATGACCGTCTTGTCCGCGCCGGCCGCGAGGTGCTTGCTCGCGTCGTCGTAGTTGCGAAACAGCCCCGTCGCCTCGAAGGCCACGTCCACGTCCAGGTCGTCCCAGGGGAGTTCGGCCGGGTCGGTCTCGTGAAACACGCCCGCCTCGAAGTCCGTGCCCTCGACGCTGAGCGTGCCGTCCTCGATGCCGGCGCCCTCGAGGGTCCCCATGACGGTGTCGTAGCGCGCCAGGTACTCGACCTCGTCGTCGTCCATCACGTCGTTGACGCCGACGACCTCGACGGCGTCGTTGTCCAGCGACGCGCGGAAGACGTTGCGACCGATGCGACCGAAGCCGTTGAGGCCGACGCGCACAGGATCAGAGCTCATGTACGAACGTCCGCCGACGGCGAGTAAAGTGTTTTCGAAGTATTCGGTCTCCCTACGCGGCCGGCGTCGGTCGGAAAGACAAGCCACAAGCCGCCGGCCGTCCTCCGGGCGGGTATGCAGGTCGACGCGGTGGTGCTCGACGTGGACGGGGTGCTCGTGGACGTCGCCGACTCCTACCGGCGGGCCATCGTCGAGTCCATCGACCGCGTGTACGGCGATCGACTGGACCGGGGGGTCGTCCAGCCGTTCAAGGACGCCGGCGGGTTCAACAACGACTGGGAACTGACGGACGCGGCCGCGCTGTACGTGCTGGCCCGCCGCGAGGGATACGAGGCGACGATCGAGGCCTACACGGACGCCGTCGCGGCACAGGGGGGCGGCCTCGACGCCGCCGAGGCGGTGATCGAGGCGACACTCCCGGCCGCGGCCGTGGGGCGAGTGCGCGAGGCCTGGGACCCCGATCGCCTGCGGGCGGCGTTCCAGGCGCTGTATCTGGGCGCGGACCTGTACCGCGAGATCGAGGGCGGCGAGCCGCCATTCGAGGCGCCGGGGTACGTCCACGACGAGCCGGTGTTGATCGCCCCGGAGACGGTCGAGCGACTCCGCGAGCGCTACGACGTGGGCGTGCTGACCGGGCGGCCGGCCGCCGAGGCCGACATCGCGCTGTCGCGGGCGGGCCTCGCGGTGGCCGCCGACCGCCGGTTCACGATGGACGACTGGGAGGCGGGCAAGCCCGCGCCGGACGCGCTGGTGACGCTGGCCGAGCGGTTCCGCGCCGAACGGGTGGCGTTCGTCGGCGACACGCTCGACGACGTGCGCACCGCCGTCAACGCCGACGCGGCCGACGACCGGATGTACTACGGCGTTGGGGTGTTGACCGGCGGGCTGACGGGCGAGGCGGGCCGCCGGAAGTTCGCGAACGCGGGCGCCGCCGCCGTGATCGAGCACGTCGACGACCTCCCCGACCTGCTGTCGTGACGCGGGCGGTCGGCGGGGGATCGTCAGCGATCACCGGGGAATCGACGGGGAGTCGCTCGAGAATCGACGGGCGTCGACGGGGAGTCACCGACCGATCGGGGGAGTAACGCACTTCAACACGGGTGGGCAAGGGGGTGGTAATGGACCGCGCTCTCCCGGTGGCGCTCGTCGAGACGGTGGGCGTCGCGCTCACGTGGGCCGCGATCGTCGTCCCGTTCCTGACAGACGACCTGTCCGTGGCGGCCGCGCTGATCGGCGCCACGGCCGCGGTCGCGGTGGGGCTCGTCCTCGCGGGCTACGACCGCGTCCGGGTCGGGCTCTGGCCCGTGGTCGTCCTGGTGTTCGCGATGCTGTTCTGTGGCGGCGTCGTCGGGACGGTGGCGGATCTCCTGGGCGCGCCGCCGCGACCCGCGACGGTCCTCGGGCTGTTCGTCGGGACGGCGCTGGGCGCCTGGCTCGCCTACCACGACGGCGCCGGGCAGCTCCTGCGGCGGGCCGAGCGCGCGTTCGACTAGCCGGATCGCTCCCGGGAGCGGGCCGAGGACGCGTTCGACGAGCCACGGCCGGGGACGAGAACCACATGGCTTATTCGACGTTCGGCCCCAGTGACGAGTATGAGAATTGCGCTACTCGGCGGGACCGGCGACGTCGGCGAGGGACTGGCGCTCCGGTGGGCCTACGACACTACCCACACGGTGATCGTCGGCTCCCGGGACCCCGACCGCGCCGCCGAGAAGGCCGCGGAGTACGAGCGCGAACTGTCGAGCCGCGGCGCCGACGCGACCATCGAGGGGCTGGCGAACCCGGCCGCGGCCGAGCGCGCCCGCGTCGTCGTCGCGTCCGTCCCGGCCTACCACCTCACCGACACCGTCGAGTCCGTGGCCGGCGGGCTCTCCGAGGACGACGTGCTGGTCACGCCGGCGGTCGGGATGAAGACCGACGAGGACGGCTTTCACTACAACCGGCCGGGTGCGGGCAGCGTCACGCAACTGGCCGCGCGCGCGGCGCCCGACGGCGTCGCGACCGTCGGGGCCTTCCACAACCTCGCGGCCGGCCGGCTGGCGAACCTCGACGCGACGCTCGACTGGGACACCGTCGTCCTGGGCGACGACGCGGACGCGAAAGACATCGTGATGTCCCTGGCGGAGGACATCGAGGGCCTGCGGGCAGTCGACGGCGGCCCGCTCGCGAACGCCCCCGAGGTGGAGGCGCTGACGCCGCTGTTGATCAACGTGGCACGGCACAACAAGGGGCTCCACGACCTCGGCGCGCGGTTCCAGTGAGCTAGGCGCCCGCCTGCTGGAGCGCCGACTCGATGTCCTCGCGCTGGGTGACTCCCACGAAGCGCTCGACGATGCCGTCGTCGTTCTCGATCACGAGCGTCGGCAGCGAGCGGACCTGATACTCGTTGGCGACGTCCTGCTGTTCGTCGACGTTGACCTTCTCGAGGGACACGGCGGGGAAGTCCTCCAGGAGTTCCTCCAGGATCGGATCCTGGGTCTTGCAGGGGCCACACCAGTCCGCGTAAAAGTCCTTGAGCGTCACCGTCATGGGTACTCACCGATGCTTACCGGCGGGGTCTGATAAGGATTTTCACTACGACAGGAGCGAAGGGAAAGGCTTACTCCGGTCGCCCTCTCAGGACAGGACATGAGTGGTAGTGACGGTGGCGGGCTGATGTCCAGCGCCGGACTGGTCCGGTACTTCGACGCGGAGGACCAGAACACCATCAGGTTCGACCCGCGCAGCGTCGTCACGTTCGGCGCCATGTTCGGCGTCCTCGTCCTCGTGTTGAACATCATCTGATCGCGGCACTTTTCGCCGCCCGGGCCCAGACCCGGGTATGCACTTTGACCAGCGCGAGCAGGCCGCGCTCCGCGAGGCCGGCCTCTCGACCGCCGAGATCGAGGCCGCCAGCGAGCGGGTGGTCGCCGCGACCGACCGCGCCGCCGCGGCCCTCGAGGCGTTCTTCGACGGGCGCGAGACGGTGTACTCGGACATGGACATCGCCCACAGCGACGGCGGCGTCCAGGAACACGCCGTCGACTATCTCGACCTCTACACCCACGCGGCTGACATCCGGGGCTATCTTCGCTTCGAGGGGTGGGGC
Organism: Haloarculaceae archaeon; assembly: GCA_042216055.1. Classification (GTDB taxonomy): domain Archaea; phylum Halobacteriota; class Halobacteria; order Halobacteriales; family Haloarculaceae; genus CAZMWG01. Next base: position 19,012 of record JBDGUH010000056.1, on the reverse strand, counting down.
GTCCCCGTCGAGGGCGGGCGCGTCCTCGGCGACGAGGAGAATCCGGACCGCGTCGAGTTGCGCCTGGGCCCGACGGTCCACGACCGGGTGCGGTTCGCGGCCACCCCCGACGCCCTATGACGGTCCGCGTCCGGGGCATCTACGCGACGGCGCTGACGGAGCTCCTGCGGGAGGAGCCCGGCGTCGCACAGCCATCCCCCACCATCGCCGAGCGGTTCGACGCCGACTTCGGCGAGCGCGCGACCGCGAGCGTCGAGACGACGGGCGACCGGCAGGGGGTGGGCGTGATCGGGGACGCGAACGCCGTCGAGACGGTCGTCGCACGCCTGACCGATCTGGGTAGGGACGCGCTGGCGTGGGTCGATCCCGCGCCGCGGGGGGCCGTGTTCGCCGGCGAGGTGGCCGAGACGCTCGGCAGCGGCGCGGTCGTGGACCTGGGCGAGCGCGCGGGCTTTCTCCCCTACGGGAAGACTGACCGGCGAATCGACGAGGGCGACCGCCTGCGCGTCCAGGTGCGAGACCCCCGCCCGCCGTGGATCGACGAGCGGCCGGTGCTCGACACGACGCTACGAGTTCAGGGGTCGCTGGCGACGCTCGTCCGGGGCGAGAGCGGGGGCGGGACCGGCGCGCCGGAACTTGCGGACCTGCTGTCCGCGGACCCGCGCGAGGGGTGGCGCGTGACCTGGGAGCGGGCGGCCGACGAGGCCGGCCTCGACGCCCTCGGGGACGCGCTCGCGGCCGCGAACGAACGCGCCGCGGCCATCGAGAGCGCCGTCGACGGAATCGAGGCCGACGAGGCCGCGCCCCGCGAGCACCACGGCGGCACGGGGACGACGTGGGTGTGGTTCGGCCGGGAGAGCCGGTTCGCCCTCGACGAGCACCGGCGGGCCGTGACGGCGACGATGCCCGGCCACCACCGCACGAAGGCCGCCGACGAGCGCGCGTCGGCCGCCGTCGACTTCGCGGAGGCGCTGGCGCCGGACCTCGACGGGGAGTTTCCCTTCGCGGTGGTCGCCCGGCAGTTCGGCCCCCGCGAGGGCGAGACGGTCGCCATCCGGCACGGCAAGCCCGACGGCCGGTGTTTCTCGCTCGGGCGGGCCACCGTCACCGACGTGGACGCGGACGGGAGCGTCACGCTGGAGCGGGAACTCTCCTCGCGTGGCACCTACGACGGCCTGGGCACCGAGCGCGAACCCGGCGACGTGGCCGAGACGAAGATCCGGGAGGGACGCTGGTGGTACCCCACCGTCTACCGGAGCGCGGACGGCGACCTGCGGGGCACCTACGTCAACGTCTGCACGCCGGTGGAGGCGTTCCCGGACGCGGTGCGGTACGTCGACCTGCACGTCGACGTGGTCAAGCGGCCCGACGGGTCCGTCGAGCGCGTCGACGACGACGAACTCGACGCGGCCGTCGCCGCAGGGGACGTCTCCGAGGCGCTCGCCGAGAAGGCCCGGTCGGTCGCGGCGTCCGTCGAGCAGGCGCTGTCGTGATACCCCATCTGAATCGAGGCCGCGTTATCCCCACCGGCGCCAGGCGACGGCCGCCAGCGCGACCACCGCGGCGAGCACGCCCCCGTCGACGGCCGCCTCGGTCCCGACGGCGCTGACGCCCGACGGCGGGGACGCCGCGTCGCCGGAGCCCTCCGCGGGCGTCCCGTCGCCGGGAGCCGGGGCGGTCCGGGTCGACGACCGCGGGGCAGTCGCCGTCGACGAGGGGCGCCCGGGCACCGCCGACGAGGGGGTCACTGGCGCCGTCGACACCGGCGTCGCGGTCGCCCGGTCGGCCGGCGCGTCGGGAAACAGGAACAGCGCGGGGTCGGCGTCGTCGGTGCCCATCGTCGGCGCGGCGACCCAGTCGCCCGCACCGGGAACGGCCGTCCAGAACCGCGTCCGGTCGCTGTCGCGCCAGGCGAGCACCCGCCGGGGATCGCCGGGGTCGGTCACGTCGTGGACGGTGACGCCGCCCTGGTACCAGGCGGCATAGCAGCGGCCGTCCCGGAGCCTGAAGTTGTGGGCGGTCGTCCAGACGCCGCCCATCGAGGGGTCGGGCGTGGCCGGCGGCGCGAGTTCGCCCACCCGTTCGGGGCGCTCGGGGGCGGACACGTCGTAGAGGGAGATGCCGCCCGGCCCGCCCACCCGGTCGCCGTCGGCGTCCCAGGCCTCGGCGCCGACCCCCAGCAGGTCGGCCGACTCGTCGACGGCGACGAAGTGGTCGTTGCCGGGCGTCTCTAGGTACTCCCGGCGGAGGTCGTCGTCGGAGACCGCGGCGAGGTCGGCCGCCGACCGCCCCCGGACCCGCGAGACGACGGCGGGCGCGGCGGGGTCGGTCACGTCGAGGATCCAGGTGCCGGCGTCCCAGTGCGCCAGGTAGGCCCGCCCGTCCTGGACCCACACGTCGTGGAGGACGCGCAGCCGCGGAGCCACGTCGGCCCAAGCGTCGTCGTGCTCCACCAGCGACCACCGGCCCAGTTCCGCCCCGGCGTCGGCGTCGACGGTCACGAGCGGGTTGCCGGGCGCGCCGTTGCCGGTGAGGTAAGCGACCCCGTCCGCGAGGTCGCTGTTGTGGACGGGGTAGTCCGTCTCGTGGACCGCGACGCGGGCGGGCGCGGCGGGGTCGGTCACGTCGAAGACGACGGCGCCCATCAGCGGGGCGCGGCCGTTGGCCGGCCCGACTGCGAGCAGGCGGTCGCCGTCGACCGCGAGGTCCTGCACCCCGGTTAGCGGGCCGTTCTCCCGGTCGGCAAGCAGGTCCGTCCGGCGGGCCAGCACCCGGGGGGCCGCGGGGTCGCTCGCGTCGACGGCGGCGAAGCCGTCGAGCGTGGCGACGTAGACGGTGGTGCCCGCGACGACGGCCTCGCGGGCCTCGGGGAGCGCGAGCGTCCCGAGGGGCGTGACGTCGCTCTCGGGGTCGCTGGCGCCGGCGCCGGCGCCGTCGCCGGTGCTCGTGGGGTGAGCGCGGGCGGACCCGACGGCCGCGCCGGTCGCCAGCGTCGCGAGGACCGTCCGGCGGCGCATACCGGGCCTCGGGGGGCCAGCGAGAGAAGCCTTCCGCCTAGAAGTTCACGCTGAAGCCGCCGCCGCGGCCGCCGCCGCCATCGCCGCCGCCGGGCAGGCGGGGCGCGAGCCACGCCAGCAGGGCGTCGGCGCTGCGGGACTGCGTCCAGACGGTGCCGGGACCGGTGAACTCACAGACAAGCCCCTCGCCGCTGAACAGCGTCGACTTCAGGCCGCCGACGCGGGTGACAGACCACTCGACGTCGGGGTCGAACGCGACGACGTGGCCGGTGTCGACGACGACGGACTCGCCGGCCGGCACGTCCACGCGGTCGATGGCCCCGTAACTGGACAGGAAGAGGTCGCCGTGACCCTCGATGTCGAGCAGGAACAGCCCCTCGCCGCCGAAGAAGGTGCGCCCGCCGCCGAACGTCGTGTCCACGTCGACGGTCGCGGGGGCAGCGACGAACGACCCCGACTGGACGAGCAGGCGCCCGTCGAGCGCCTCGGCGATCAGGTCGCCCGGGAGCGCGGGGGCCAGCGAGACGGCGGTGTCGGCGGTCGCCGTGTAGGTGTTCATGAAGAAGCTCTCGCCGCCGAACGCGGTGCGTTTCAGCGAGTCCAGCACGCCGCCGCGCGCGCCCGTCTCGATGTCGACGTCGCCGCCGTGCCGGACCATCGACCCCGCTTCGGCGACCAGTTGCTCGCCGCGTTTGAGGTCGACGGTCAGGAGGGCGTAGGAGGGGCGGTGTTCGATGGAGTGCTCCATGCGGGGGCTTCGCGTGGCGTCGGCAAAACGGTTGCTCCGGCGTCGAAGACGGGGCCGCGCTCGTCTCCGAACCGCGCCAGGCCGGGGCGGGCGCTTTTTTGTCCCCGCCCCCCGCACGGCCTGACGTATCGTGGCGGGCGACAGCGCGGCGCGGACGGCGGAAGCCGATCTGGCGACCATCGCGGACCTGCTGGACGACGAGTACGCCCGGGCCATCCTCGCGGCGACGAGCAGGGAGGCGATGTCCGCCGAGGAGCTGAGCGACGCGTGTGAGGCCTCGCCGCCGACGGTGTACCGCCGGCTGGAACGACTCCGGGAGGCGGACCTGGTGACCGCCCGGCGGGAACTGGATCCGGACGGTCACCACTACGAGGTGTTTCGGGCGCGCCTCTCGCGCGTGACCGTCGACCTGGCCGACGGGGAGTATCGGGTGCAGGTCGAGCGCCGCGAGCAGGACGCCGCCGACCGCTTCACCGAACTGTTCGAGGGACTCAGATGATCGGACCGCTCCAGACCACGGCGAGCGCGGGGCCGGTAGCCCTGCTGTTGTTCCTGGGCCTGCTGCTGTCGGGCGTGCTCTCGGCGGTCGTGCTGGCGCGGGGCGTCGAGAGCTACCGGCGAACCGGCGACCCCGCGTTGCTGGGCCTGGCCGTCGGCATCCTGCTGCTCAGCGGGGGCGCCACGCTCGTGAATCTCGGGCTGGCGAACGCCACGCCGCTGCCCACGTGGGCGGTGACGACGGCCGCCGACCTCACGCGACTCGCCGGACTGGCGGTGATGCTGGCGGTCATCTACGGCGTGCCCGAGAGCGGGACGGCCGCGGCGGCCGCGCTCGGGGCGGGGCAGTGGGTGTCGGCCGCGACGGGCGCGGTGACGGGACTGGCCGGCGCCTTCGTCGCCTACCAGGCCTACCGGGGCTACCGGCGCAACGCCAGCGCGCCGATGCTGTCTCTCGCCGCCGGGACGGCGCTCCTGACGGTGGTGCCGTTCGCGGCCTCGCAGGCGCTCGTGCTCGCCGGGGCCGCGCCGGTCGCCGTCGCCGCGACCGCCCAGACCAGCCGGCTCGTCGGCCTGCTGGCGGTGCTCGTCGCGTTCGCCCGGTGAGCCCGGCGGTCGTTTGCGAGCGGCTACCAGCCCAGGCGCTCGAGTTCGTCGTCGTCCTTCCACTCGCCCAGTTCCCGCGGGTCGACGTGGACGAACACGTCGTCGACCTCCGGGAGCGCGCGGATCGACTCGACGACGGCCGTCTCGATGTCGTGGGCCTCCCGGAGCGTGCGGTCGCCCTCGACCTCGATGTGGAGGCTCACGTCGATCTCGGGGCCGACGTAGTGAGCGACAACGTCGTGGGCCCCCTCCACGTCGGGGTGGGCCATCGCCCGGCGAACGATCTGTCGACGCAGGTCCTCGGGCGGGGCCGCGCCGACCAGGTAATCGAGGTTGTCCCGCACGACCTCGACCCCGGTGTAGAGGACGGCGAGCGCGACGACGGCGGCCGCGAGCGGGTCGAGCCACGGCGCGCCCAGGCCCGCGCCGACGACGCCGACCAGCGCCGCGCCGGCCGTGAGGATGTCGTTGCGGTTGTCCGTCGCCGTCGCGACCAGCGCCGGGGAGTTGCGCTCGCGGCCGACCCGCAGGCAGTACCGGTAGAGGCCGTACTTCGCGGCCCCCGAGAGCGCCAGCACCGCGACGGCCGCCGGGCCGCGACGGACCGACACCGCGCCCGAGAGCAGTGCCCCGCCGGCCCGCCAAAGAATGAGACTCCCCGCGGCGAAGATGCCGACGGCGACGAACAGCGACACGAACGGCTCGATTCGCTCGTGACCGTGGGGGTGCTCGAAGTCCGGCGGCCGGGTCGTCAGGTAGAGCCCCGCGACGATCACCAGGCTGTAGACGGCGTCGGACGCGCTGTTGACGGCCTCGGAGCCGACCGCGAGGCTTCCCGAGTAGTACCACACTCCGCCCTTGGCGAGCGCGAGCAGGACGTTCACCGCGAGGACCGCGACTCCGACGCGGCGCAGCGTCGCCCGACGTGACATCGCCCGACGGTTACCACGCCGGGATCAAAGCCGCTTCGGCGGCCGGCGACCGCCGGGACGGCAACAACCCATCTCAGAAGTCGACGGCGATCGATTCCAGCGATCAGAAGTCGACGGCGATCGATTCCAGCGATCAGAAGTCGACGGCCGCGTCCGATTCCAGCGAGTCGATGTCCTCCGTGGCCTCCTCGAGACCGTCCTCGTGGACGCTCTCGGTCATGCGCGTCGCGAGGCCGGCGTCCGCGAGCACGTCCTCGTACTCGGCGCGGAAGCGGTGGCTCACGCGGCGGGCGTTCTCGCGGGCCGCGACGACCCGCCGGTAGCGCTCGGCCGTCGCCGCGTCCACGTCGAGCGCCTCGGCGATCCGTTCGGCGGTCCGTTCGGCGGGGGGGAACTCGCGGATCGCGTCCGTCGGCACCCCCTCGGCGTCGGCCTCCCGGAACAGGTGCAGGTCCAGGCGCGCCAGCAGCACCGTCTCGGCGTCGCTCCCGACCGATTCGGCGATCCGCTCGTCGTCCTCCCCCTCGAAGTAGGCCCGCACGACCGTCACCAGAGCCTCGTCGTCGAGGGCCGTCTCGAGGCCGAACCGCTCGCGCAGGCGCTCGATCACCTCGCGCAGGCGCCGGTCGACCCCTTCCCGATCGGTCGCCAGCGACCCCCGCCCCTCCTGCTGGCGCTCCGTGACCGTCCCCTCCTCGGACACGTCCATGAAGATGTCGCGCAGCTCTCGGGTTTTCTCGTCCATCAGACAGGAATACACCGCCCGCGAAAGTATATATCTGTTGCCCAGTTCCGAAACGTGGGCGCGCGTCGAGTTCGGCGCCCGACGGACGGCGGTCGCTGTCGGGACCACAGCCACAGGCGGCCGTCGGTGGCCGAACGACAGGTTGCACCGATCGACAACTCTCAACTGCGGGCCGATTCCACGGAGACGGCGGCGGGGCGGGACAAGGCTTAAGCGCCGGCCGCGCGCGTGCTAACGCATGCCACTTCTGCAGACGGTCACGCGGCCGACCTTCTGGCGGATCGGCCCCATCGGCGAGGCGGTCTTTTACTATCTCGCGGCCGTGTCGATCCTGGTGTTTCTGGTGCGGGTCTACCGCCGGGTGGCCCGCTACCGCCGCGGGAGCGCCGACCCGTTCGACCGCCTCGACCGGCCAGTCCGGCGGGTGCTGTCGGCCGCGCGCCTGGCGCTGACAAACGAGCGCCAGTTCGACCGCGACCGGGTCGCGGGGCTGATGCACCTGGCTGTCGTCTGGGGCTTCCTGACGCTGTTCGTCGGGACGACCATCCTCGCGGTGGACATGGACCTCTGGCAGCCGCTGGGCGGGGACTCGTTTTTCGTGGGCCGGTTCTACCTCTCGTACTCGTTCGTGATGGACCTGATGGGACTGTTCTTCCTCGCGGGCGTCTGCGTGGCGCTCTGGCGGCGCTACGGCCGGCGCCTCGAGCGCCTGCGCGGCCGGCACACCGGCCGCGAGGATCATCTCTTCCTGTGGACACTCCTCCTGCTCGGCGTCGGGGGGTATCTCACGGAGGCCCTGCGGATCCTGGGCACCTCGGCGACCCGCGACGTCTCCTTCGAGACGGCGAGCTTCGCGGGGTGGTTCCTCGCCGGCGCGCTCGACACCGCGGGCGCGACGCCCCACCTCGCGGCGGCGGTGTACCCGCTGGCGTGGTGGAGCCACGCCCTGCTGGCGCTGGCGTTCGTCGCGTGGCTCCCCGCCGCCAAGCCCGTCCACATGCTCACCTCCTTCGCCAACGTCGTCACGCGCGACGAGCAGGCGGGCGTGCGCCTGCCGGGCGTGCCCGAGGACGCCGCGCCCGAGGACATCGGCCCCTCGACCATCGACGACTTCTCGTGGAAGCAGTTGCTCGACCACGACGCCTGCACGAAGTGCGGTCGCTGTTCGGACGCCTGCCCCGCGAAGGCCTCCGGGCGGCCGCTGGACCCGCGGGACGTGATCCTCGATCTGAAGGCCTACCGCGAGTCCGTCGACGCCGGCGGCGAGGACGTGCCCATCGTCGCGGACGGCGGGACCTCGGTCGTCGACGCCGCGACGATGGAGTCGTGCATGGCCTGTCTGGCCTGCGTCGACGCCTGCCCGGTCGAGATCGAGCACGTCACCCAGTTCACGGAGATGAACCGCCGGCTCACCGAGTCCGGCCAGATGGACGAGCACGTCCAGGCGGCGATGATGGACGTGTTCCAGCACGGCAACTCCTTCGGCGAACCCGAGCGCCGGCGTCCGGAGTGGACCGAGGACCTCGACTTCGCGGTGCCCGACGCCCGCGAGCAACCGGTCGAGTTCCTCTGGTACGTCGGCGACTACCCCAGCTACGACGACCGCGGCCGCGCAGTCGCGCGCTCGCTGGCCCGCGTATTCGAGGCCGCGGACGTCTCGTATGGCATCCTCTACGAGGAAGAGCGCACCGCCGGCAACGACGTGCGCCGCGTCGGCGAGGAAGGGCTGTTCGAGACGCTCGTCGCGGACAACGCCGCCGCCATCGGCGCCTGCGAATACGAAACCATCGTCTGCACCGACCCCCACGCGTACAACACCTTCCGGAACGAGTACCCCGAGTTCGACGCCGTCGACTGGACGGCCGAGGACGTGGCCCACTACACGCAGGTCGTCGCGGACCTCGTCGCCGGGGGCCGCCTCCGGGTGCCCGCGACCCTCGAGGGCACCGCCACCTACCACGACCCCTGTCACCTCGGGCGCTACAACGGCGAGTACGAGGCGCCCCGCGAACTGCTCCGGGCGACCGGGCTGGACCTCCGGGAGATGCCGCGCAACCGCGCGGACTCCTTTTGCTGTGGCGGCGGCGGGGGCGGCCTCTGGATGGACTTCGAGGGCGAGAAGCCCAGCGAGGAGCGCCTGCGGGAGGCCCTGGAGGGCACCGCGGGCGGCGTCGATCGGTTCGTCGTCGCCTGTCCGATGTGCATGACGATGTACGAGGACGGTCGCAAGACCGGCGGCTTCGAGGACGACATCGAGGTGGTAGGGCTCACCGAACTGCTCGCGGAGGCCGTCACGGCGTCCTGAGACAGACTGTCGTCCGTGTCACGCCGGGTCGAGCCCGTACCGGAGCATCCGCCGGGCCATCACGACGAGTCCGTTGCCGACGCCCTCGGCGAGAACGGCCTGTTCCCCGCCGGACGACGACACCCCGTCGACCGTGGTCAACAGCAGCGCGCTGCGGTCGACGACAGCCAGGCGTCCGATAGTCACCTGGTCGGGCCCGGACGCGAGCCATTGCAGTCCGGACTCGAAGACGGTCGCGTTCGGCACCCACTCGCGGAGCAGGTCGCCGTCAACCCCGTCGAGGACGCCGACCGTCACCTCGACGGCGTCGTCCACGGCGGCGAGGCCTTCGACCGTCGCCTCGCTCGTCCGCTCGTCGCCGAGGACGGCGATCACCTCCTCGTCGGCGCTCGCGAGGAGGTCCGTCAGGCGGGTCGTGATCGCGTCGCTACCGGTGAGCGTCCACACCTCGTGAACCGGTTCGTCGCCGTCGGCGGGCGAGGGCTCGATCGTCGCCAGCGTCTCTCCGAGCCGGTCGATCCGCGACGCGAAGCGCTCGCGCAGCGTCGCGACCGCGTCCTCGATGTCGATGGCCCGGAACTGCTGGGGGTTCGAGTGCTGGACCTCGACGAGCCCTCTGCTCTCGAGGGCGTCGACGGCGTCGTACACCCGCGTCCGCGGCACGTCTGCGATCCCGCTGATGTCACGCGCCGTGCCCTGTGGCATCCGCGTCAGCGCGACGAAACACTCGGCCTCGTACTGCTTGAGGCCCAGCTCCTGGAGCAGTTCGACCGACTGCGTCTGTGGATCTGTCATGTCCCAACTACCTACCTGTCCGGCCGAGCCGGCACGTTCCTTCACGTCGAACGGGTACCGCAAAGAGTGTTGATGTTTTCGTCCATCGATCGTGACTCGAAAAATCACAAAAACCTCTTATATACGCCACCCGACGGATTCGGTGGGCGGGTCGCGGTCAATCCCAACTACCTACCACGCCCGCCCGTCCTTCTATGATCGACGCGTGATCGAAGACACATGTCTGAAGTTGGAGGGGTGTCGCGTCGGCGTTCGCAGCGGCATGTGATCCTGTTGCGATCGATGAACGACGGTCAGAGGAACGTCCGCTGGACGAACACCCACCCCCCGGCGAGCCAGAGCTCGAAGGCGAGCGTGCCGACCGCCGAGAGGACGGCGAAGCGGCGGGTGGACATCTCGGCGAGGCCGGCGGGCACGGTGAGCATCCCCCGGGTCAGCGGGAGCGCGTTCGACACCGGGACGGCGATCGGTCCCCACCGCTCGAACCACCGGTCGAACCGGGCGAGGCGGTCGTCCCCGATCCGGAACCACGGCTTCGCCAGGAGCCACTCGCGGCCGCCGCGTTTCGCCAGCACGAAGAGGGCGGTCTGACCGATCGTCGCGCCCAGGACCGCGACGGCGAAGATGGCGACGACGGTCCCGGGGTCGTAACCGCCGGCCCCGTGGGCGATCGTCGCCAGCGAGATCGGAACCAGCGACTCGCTCGGCGCGAAGTACAGCAACATCGCGCCCTCGAGCACGAACGTCAACAGCAGCGCCGGGATGCCGTACTCGGAGAGCAGACTGCGCGCGAACTGCCCCTCGCCGACCAGGAACAGCGCGATGCCGACGACGCCGAGCAGGAAGAAGACGCCGGCCACGACGAGCAGTCCGTAGTCGGCGATGAACCGCCGGAGACGCGAGTCGGCCGGGAGGGCGAACGACGCCATTCGGTCGTACGATACCCGCTCTCGGTGATAGGTTTTCTGGAGTCGGGCGACACGGCTTTGGGCGACGGCCCGCTACGGCCCGGCATGGATCTCACGCGCCGGCCGCGACGGCTCCGCTCCGACGGCATCCGCCCGCTGGTCAGCGAGACGACGCTCTCGGCGTCGGACCTGATCGCGCCCGTGTTCGTCGACGCGACGGCCGACGAGCGCCGCCCCATCGCGTCGATGCCCGGCCACGAGCGCGTCCCGGTCGCCGAGGCCGCCGATCGCGTCCGCGAGGTGCGCGAGACGGGCGTCGAGGCGGTCATGGTGTTCGGTATCCCCGAGGCGAAAGACGAGCACGGCACCCGGGCCTGGGCCGCCGACGGCGTCGTCCAGCGGGCGGTCCGGCGGATCACCGCCGAGACCGACGCCTACGTCGTCACGGACGTCTGTCTCTGTGAGTACACCGACCACGGCCACTGCGGCGTCCTCGAACCCGACGCCCGCGAGGATCCCGACCTGACCGTCGACAACGACGCGACCCTGGACCTGCTGGGCGAGATCGCCGTCTCGCACGCCGACGCCGGCGCGGACATGGTCGCACCCTCCGGGATGATGGACGGCATGGTCGGCGCCATCCGGACGGCGCTTGACGGGGCGGGCCACGACGGGGTGCCGATCATGAGCTACGCCGCCAAGTACGAGTCGGCGTTCTACGGCCCCTTCCGGGACGCCGCCGACGGCGCGCCTGCCTTCGGCGACCGCCGCCACTACCAGATGGACCCCGCCAACGCCCGCGAGGCCCGCCGGGAGGTCGCCCTGGACGTCGAGCAGGGCGCGGACGTGCTGATGGTCAAGCCCGCGCTCCCCTACCTCGACGTGGTCCGGGGGGTCCGCGAGGAGCACGACCACCCCGTCGCCGCCTACAACGTCTCCGGCGAGTACGCGATGTTACACGCCGCCGCCGAGAAGGGGTGGCTCGACCTCGAGGAGACGGCCCACGAGTCGCTGCTCTCGATCAAGCGGGCCGGCGCCGACCTCGTGTTGACCTACTTCGCGGAGGACCTGGCCGACCGGCTCTGATACGGAGTATTACGAGGCGTTCCCGTCTCGACCGCGCGCGCCGCGCACCGACCCCGAATCCGGGATTCGGCGCGAACGGCGGCCGACGTTTCGAAACTTCGAGTGCAAATATTGACGGGGATTTGGGCGTTCGATGGCCTTATACACATATTATTGTCCCGTATTCTGGACGAAGGTGTCGATAGTGGCCCATATATCTGGAAGATGTGAAGCAAAACGTTATATGGGCACCTTCCCAGACCTCCTGCCGTGACGATGGAGAAAACGAACGTGCTGGAATTCGTGGAAAAGATGGTAGAATCGTTTAGAATACACTCGTTTAGAAAAGGATCGTCCATCGAATGACCGTCCCAATTGATCTCTTGCAAGTCAATCCTTCGGCGCTGGTCGACGGGATCAACGCCGTCTGGGTGCTCGTCGTGTCGTTCCTGATCTTCTTCATGCAGCCCGGGTTCGCGCTGCTGGAGGCGGGGCAGGTGCGGACGAAGAACGTGAGCAACGTGCTGATGAAGAACATGACCGACTGGATCCTGGGCGTCCTGGTGTACTTCGTGCTGGGATCGGGCGTCGCGACGATCGTCGGCGCGCTCACCTCGGGCGGGTCCGCGGCCGGCGCGTTCGCGTACGTCAACTCCCCGGGGATGTGGGTGACGTGGCTGTTCGGCGCGGTGTTTGCCATGACGGCGGCGACTATCGTCTCCGGCGCGGTCGCCGAGCGCATGAACTTCCTCGCGTACGTGGCCTTCACGGCGCTGATGACCGGGCTCATGTACCCCGCAGTGGTCGGGTTCACCTGGGGCGGCGGCCTGCTCTCGGCGGGCGGATTTCTCGGCCAGGCCGTCGGCGCGGGCTACCAGGACTTCGCGGGCGCGACGGTCGTCCACATGGTCGGCGGCGTCGCCGGCCTCGTGGCGGCGAAGATGGTCGGGCCGCGGGAGGGGCGCTACGACAGCAGCGGGGAGACCCACCCCATCCCGGGCCACTCGATCATGCTGGCCGTGCTGGGGACGCTGATCCTGGCCTTCGGCTGGTACGGCTTCAACGTCGGGACCTCCGGCATCATCGGGAGCGACGGCACGTTCCTGGGCGAGCAACTCGGCCGCGTCGCGCTCAACACGACGCTGGCGATGGGCGCCGGCGGGATGGCCGCGATGCTCGTCTCGGCGATCTGGCAGGGCAAGCCCGACCCGCTGTGGACGGCCAACGGCCTGCTGGCCGGCCTCGTGGCGATCACGGGCGCCTGCGTGCACGTCACCTGGTGGGGCGGGATCCTCACCGGCATCCTCGGCGGCGCGCTCGTGTTGCCGGCCTACCGGTTCACGGTCGACACGCTGCGCGTCGACGACGTCTGTGGCGTCTTCGCGGTCCACGGGGCCGCCGGCGCCGTCGGTACGGCCCTGATCCCGATCTGGGCGGTGTCCGGCGACGGCGCCGCGATGGGCACGCAACTCGCGATCCAGGTCGCGGGCGTGCTCGTCATCGCGGCCTGGACCGTCGGCGTCTCGGCCCTGTTCCTGTGGGCGATCGACGCCGTCGTCGGGCTGCGGGTCACCGAGGAGGAGGAGGAAGTGGGCCTCGACCGTGGCGAGCACGGCGTCGAGACCTACCCCGAGTTCATCCCCGACAGCGGCGAGACCACCGTCGGCGCGGAGAGCGTGGCCGACGGCGGCGTGCCCACGAGTGTGGGCGACACGGGAGGGCCGGGCGATGACTGACGCCGACATCGAGATGGTCGTCGCGATCGTGCGCCCGGACCGGCTCGGCCAGGTGAAGGAGGCCCTGACCGACGTGGGCGCCCCCTCGCTGACGGTGACCAACGTCTCGGGCCGGGGCAGCCAGCCCGCAAAGACCGGGCAGTGGCGCGGCGAGGAGTACGTCGTCGACCTCCACCAGAAGGTCAAGATCGAGTGCGTCGTCGCGGACGTGCCCGCCGACGCGGTCGTCAACGCCATCCGCGAGGCGGCCCACACGGGCGAACCCGGCGACGGCAAGATCTTCGTCATCCCGGTCAGCGACGCCGTCCAGGTCCGGACCGGCGACCGCGGCCCCGACGCCGTGTGAGCGGATGCCCCCGACACCGTCCGAGGGAGCGAGGTCGACGCCGTCCGGGCGGACGACGCCGGGCGACACGGCGTTGGCGGTCCTCGCGGCGCTGGTCGTGGACGGCCGCGCCGGCCCCCGGCAGATCGCCGCGGCGACCGGCCACCCCGTCCACCGCGTGGTCGAGTCGATGGAGCGACTCCGGGACGCGGGGATCGTCCGCGGGTACGAGCCCCGGATCGACTACGGCGCGCTCGGGTACGTGACGGGGATCGTTCGTCTCCGGGTGGCCGACGACGCCCGGGACGACGTGCTCGAGCGCCTGACCGCCGACGCCCCCGTCACGTCGGCCTACGAGGTGACGGGCGCGAGCGACGTGATCGCGGTCGCCGCGTTCCCGGACCGGGCGGCGCTCGACGCCTGGACCGGCGACCTCGCGGCCGCGCCGGGCGTCCAGTCGCTGTCGACGACGCCGGTCGGCCGGACGGTTCGCGAGGGACAGCCGTTCGCGCCGGACGGGGAGTGAACGTCCCCGCAGACCCGCGCTGGGGACGAGGGACTACCGTCCCCACAGACCCGCGCTGGGAACCAGGGGGGAAACGTCCCCCATCGTGGGGACGAGGCGGAAACTGTCAGGGGACGGCGCGGGCGAAGACACCCGCACTCCGGGGTCCGGGGCGTTTTATGGTACTCGCCTCCCTCGTGAGCGTATGAGCCTCCGCGTCGACGTGCGAAAGCTCGACCTCTTCAACTCCATCGCCAAAGAGGGCTCCGAGACGGTCGCCGGTCACCTCGAACAGCTCACCGGCCTCGATGCCGGGGTGCGAACGACCCAGATCAACTTTCTCGACATCGAGGACGTGAAGACCCACATCGGCAGCGAGCGGCGGGTCGGGATCTACGTCAGGCTCGAGGAACCCCCCCACGGGTACGTGCTCTTCCTGCTCGATCCCGCCGACAGCAAGCGCCTGGTGGCGGCGATGCTCGGCACCGAACCCGGCGACGTCGACGAGGGCTTCTCGGACATGGAGCGCTCGGCGATGCAGGAGATCGGCAACATCCTCACCTCAGCGTTCATCGACGGGTGGGCCAACGTCCTCCGGACGACCATCGACATGGGGACGCCGAACTTCGCCATCGGGCCGGCGAACGGCGTCGTCGACAAGATGGGCGGCTGGCCCGACTCCGACCTGGTGTTCGTCATCAACGCCGAGATCGTCACCGGCGACGGCGACCTCGGGATGACGGCCTACACCTTCCCGGAGCTCCCCGCGCTGGTCGAACTCATCCAGGACATCGACCTCGACACGGACGTGGTCGCCGACTCGACGGCAGACGACGTGGTGTGATCCAACGCCCGACGCGGGCGTGACAGTGAGAACGAGCGTCCCAACACCTTCTTTCCGACCGGGGGCCAACGGCCGGTCATGAACCACGAGCAGTCGCGGGCGCTGTACGACAGGGCGCTGTCGGTGCTCGCCGGCGGCGTGAACTCGTCGGTCCGGGCGAGCCAGCCGTACCCGGCGTTCGTCGAACGCGGCGACGGCGCCCACGTGATCGACGCCGACGGCAACCGCTATCTCGACTACGTGATGGGGTACGGGCCGCTCCTGCTGGGTCACGACCCGCCCGAGCGCGTCCGGGCGGCCGTCCAGCAGCGGGCCGCCGAGGGCCCGATGTACGGGATGCCCACCGAGGTGGAGGTGGAACTGGCGGAGTTCGTCGCCCGGCACGTCCCCAGCGTCGAGATGCTGCGGTTCGTCAACAGCGGCACCGAGGCGACGGTGTCGGCGGTGCGCCTGGCCCGCGCCTACACCGGCCGGGAGAAGATCGTCGTGATGCGGGGCGGGTACCACGGCGCCCAGGAGTCGACTCTGGTCGAGGGCGCGGGCGACGCGGTCCGTCCCTCCAGTCCGGGCATCCCCGATTCGTTCGCCGAGCACACGCTGACGCTGCCGTTCAACGACGCCGACGCGGCCCGGCGCCTGTTCGCCGAGCACGGCGACGAGATCGCCGCGGTGCTCACCGAACCGATCCTGGGCAACCACGGCATCGTCTCCCCGGTCGAGGGGTACCACGAGACGCTGCGGGACCTCTGTGACCAGCACGGCAGCCTGCTGGTCTTCGACGAGGTGATCACGGGCTTTCGGGTGGGCGGCCTGCAGTGTGCCCAGGGGAAGTTCGGGATCGAACCCGACCTCACGACGTTCGCGAAGATCCTGGGCGGGGGGTTCCCCGTCGGCGCGATCGGCGGGCGCGCCGAGATCGTCGAGCAGTTCACGCCCGCGGGCGAGGTGTTCCAGTCGGGCACCTTCTCGGGGCACCCGGTGACGATGGCCGCCGGCCTCGAGACGCTGCGCTTCGCCGCCGAGAACGACGTGTACGACCACGTCAACGACCTGGGACGGCAGCTGCGCGCCGGCCTGACCGACATCCTGGCCGACCAGACCCCCGAGTACACGGTCGTCGGGACGGACTCGCTGTTCAAGGTCATCTTCACCCGCGAGGCCGGCGGTGCCCGGACGGACCGCGAAGACCACTGCGAGGCGGGGTGTCGCCAGCACGCGTCCTGCCCGCGGTTCGACGCCTGCCCGAAGAACGGGGCCGACGTGGACCGCGCGGAGACCCAGCGGTGGGTGCGCCTGTTCCGCGAGCGGATGAAAGAGCGGGGCGTCCTCCTGCCGGCAAACCAGTTCGAGTCGCAGTTCGTCTCCTACGCCCACACCGAGGAAGACATCGAGGAGACGCTCGAGGCGTACAAGGACGCGCTCTAGCCCGCCCGGCGTGTGCGCCGTCATATGCTGTAACACGCCACCGGCGAGCGCGCCGTGGGGGAAACCGCAAGCTACGTATCCGCCCCGCCTGTGTCTCCACTCGAATGGACGAGCCTGTCCTGCTCACGGGCGCCGGCGGCGCGGTGGGAGAGGCGATCCTCTCGGGACTCGACGACGAGTACGACTGGAAGCTGATGTATCACAGCCCGCCGGTCGAGGAGCCGGACCACCCCTACGTGATCGGCGGCGTCGAGAACGAGGCCGACGTGCGCGAGGCCGTCGCGGGCGTCGAGGCGGTGGTCCACCTGGCAGGCGACCCCCGACCCGACGCCCCCTGGGACTCGGTGCTCACCAACAACATCGACGGCACCCAGAAGATGTACGAGGCCGCCGTCGACGAGGGCGTCGAACGGTTCGTCTACGCCTCCTCGAACCACGCCGTCGGCGGCTTCGAGACCGACGAGCGGACCCCCGAGATGTACCGCCCGCAAGACGGGTTCCTGCTCGACGGGACCGAACTCCCGCGCCCGGGCAACCTCTACGGCGTCTCGAAGGCCACCGGCGAGATCATCGGCCGCTACTACCACGACGAGTACGGCATCGACGTGTGCAACATCCGTATCGGCAACCTCACGAAGGACCACCCGCCGGTCGACTACGAGCGCGGGCAGGCGATGTGGCTCTCGTACCGGGACTGCGCGCAGATCCACGCCCGCGCGCTCGAGGCCGACTACGAGTACGAGATCGTCTACGGCATCTCCGACAACGACCGCAAGTACTACTCGCTGGAACGCGCCAAAGAGGTGCTTGGCTACGACCCCCAGGACAACTCCGCCGAGTGGAACGGCGAAGAGCGGATCGCCGAGTCCGACGCCTGAACCGCGCGCTCTCCGGGGCGTCGCCGACTCATTCTTCGAACAGCCCCGACACGTCGTCCTCGCGGGCCCGCCGGCGCTCGACGTGTTCGACGAGGCGCTGGGCGACCACGGCGCGGCGCTCGCGCTCCCGGACGACGGAAAACACCAGCCCCGTGAAGGTGCCGCCGCCCTCCGTCTCGATCTCCTCGCGGGCGTACTCGATGGCCCGCTCGACGGCGTCCGCGTCGTGACCGTTTTCCTCGGCTAGCACCGCGGCCGCCACCGCGGTCGCCGCGAAGTCGAGATCCTCGTAGCCGAGGACGGTTCCCTCGTGGGAAAGTCTGGGGAGCGGAACCCGTTCGACGTGTTCGGGATCCCGAGCCACCGCCGCGAGGAACGGGCGCACGTCGTCGAGGTTCACGCCGCGGTAGTCGGCCGGCAGGTCGGCGAGGTACTCGCCGGCGCTCTCGGCCAGCCCCGCCGCGCCCGACCAGTTTCCTTCGTAGGCATGATGTGCGACGGCGGTGAACTGGATGAGCCCGTGGAGCAGGCGCTCGTCCTCGGTCCCCGTCTCGAGGTCGAGCCAGTGGTCCTCCCAGGCGTCGTGGGCGGCGTGGTACCGGCCCTCGTCGTAGATGGCGACGCCGGACCGGAGGTGTGCGCGCATGGGACTCCGTTCGGTATCGGCCGGCAAAACGGCTGTGCTGTCCCGAACGTTTAGGTGTCAACGGGACGCCGACTCTGGAATGGGGGACCGCGAAGTCGCGCTCCGGGAGCACGCGAGCAGGTATCTGCAGGCAACGAGTCCGTCCGAAGGCCGGGGCGTTCTCGCGATGCTCCTGGCCGGAAGCCTTGCCGCTGGACACGCCGACGAGTACGCGGACGTTGATCTCGATACGGTCGTGGACTGGTCCGCGGCGCCGACCACCGAGGAACTTACCGACCGGCTCGTCCCCGACGGTGCGACCGTTCAGCAGGCTCACGCCGAGAAATGTTCCTTCGACTGGGACGGGGAACACGTCGATATCGACATCGTCGATCGCGAAAGCATCGAGTCCGGCGACTGGACGCTCACGACTCGCTGGGAGTACGACAACGCCGAGATACTGTGGGATCCGACAGGCCGCGTTACGACCGTGCTCACCGAGCGAATCCCCTTCGAACCCGGCGAGCGTGCAGCTCTCGTCAGCGACCGTGTTGAGGATCTGCTGTGGACTGGGGGCTGGGATGTGTACAAGGCCTGCCTGCGCGACGACCGGCGAACCGCCCACGCGCTGGCCACCGAAGCCGCCGAAGCGATGGTCGAAGTTCTCTTTCTCCGTGACGAGGCGTTCGTCCCACGGACCAAATGGCGTCGGAGGGAACTCACCGCACTCGACCCCGTCGACGAGACCACCGAGGACCTACTCTGGACCGTACAGAAAGTGACAGCGACAACAGTCGAAGATGTCCACCGCAGGATCGTCGCACTTCGAGACCTCTGGAATCAGGTTCGGCCGACGCTCACAGCACAGGCGTTGATCGACCCCGGACACACCTGGCACGTCGACACCGAGGAACTCCTGCAGATCGAGTGATCGCCAGTGACGAACACGGCGGTTGCCGGTGCAGCCGGCTGCGAACGTCAGGCTGAACACCGCCTCTCGATCGGTCGCGTTCAGATAAGCTGATTCCATGCGAAGGCGAATGATGTGAGCCACT
>JBDGUH010000070.1:10339-24970 GCA_042216055.1 Haloarculaceae archaeon | reverse complement strand
CAGAGCGTCGGACTTCTAATCCGACGGTCGTGGGTTCGAATCCCATCGTGCCCGTCACGAAACCGTCGGTTCCTTCCTTCTCACGTTTCTCCCGCTTCAGACGCTCAATCGGCCGTTTCGCGGCGTTTTCGCGTTCTGTTCTGACTCCCTGATCTCGGATTTCGTCACGGCATCGAACGGCCCCCCTCGCCGTCCTTCGAATTTCGTTGTTCTCTCCTCGGTCACCGGGGGGTGTCTGCTGTGACGTACGATCCGTGCCCGTGACGCTGATTATTGCGAGTCTCTCGTCTCGACCGCACGACTGCGTGGGCCCGGACCGGTAACAAGTCGTAATAATCTGTATGAGACTGCCGGGCGGTAACGAGGCGTGTGGGCGTGTGGACCGACAGCTTTCGAACCCTGGAAGCCACGGCCCGGGCCGCCGCGAGTGCAACGAGCGCCACACACACGACCCGTTGCCGCCACGTTGGTTTCGCCGACCGGTGGCTACGTATACCTGGCTCCGCTCGATCGTGTATGAACAGCGTGGGGCAGCCACACCGCTCGACGCCGGCGATCGACGGGGACGACACGACGATCACGTACGTCGGCGGCGGCTCCCGGGAGTGGGCGCCAAAGCTCGTTCAGGATCTGGCGCTCTCGAATATAGACGGCGAGGTCCGCCTGTACGACCTCGACGACGAAGCGGCGGCGCGCAACGCCCGCTTTGGCAACTGGGTCCAGGAGAAGACGGCGGCGACGGCCGACTGGACCTACGAGGCGTACGCGGATCGGGACGCGGCCCTGGCGGGCGCGGACGTGGTCGTCACGTCCACCCAGTTCGACCCGGCGGAGACGTTCGTTCACGACCTCGACATCCCGCGGGAGTACGGCATCTACGGCGCCGTCGCGGCGACGATCGGGCCCGGCGGCATCTTCCGGGCGATGCGGACGATCCCGCTCTACCGGGAACTGGCGGCGGCCGTCCGCGAACAGTGCCCCGACGCGTGGGTGTGTAACTTCACCAACCCCGTCCACTTCGTGACGCGGGCGCTCTACGACGAGTTCCCCGCGATCAACGCCGTGGGCCTGTGCCACGAGGTCCTGGGCACGCGCTCGCATCTCGCCGCCCTCGCCGAGGAGCACCTCGACGTGGCGGCAAACCGGGACGACATCGACGTGAACGTCAAGGGGATCAACCACTTCACCTGGATCGACGAGGCGACCTGCAGGGGGGTGGATCTCTGGCCGCTGCTCGAGGACCTCGTCGACTCCGAGCGGGCCACCCGGTCGTTCACGCCGGCGGACCTGGCGGACGTCTCGCCCTTCGTCGACAACCAGCAGGTCACCTGGGAGCTGTTTCGGCGCTTCGGCCTCTTCCCGGCCGCCGGGGATCGGCACCTCGTCGAGTACGCCCCCTGGTTTCTCAGCGGCGGCAAGGAGGCGCTCAACCGGTGGGGGGTCAAGCGCACCGGGAGCGACTACCGGGCCAAACACTGGACGCCCGCCGACTCCGAGCAGACGACGGACGTCGACGCCTGGATGCGGGGCGACGCGGCGTTCGAACTCGCCGCGTCCGACGAAGTGTTCGCCGACATCCTCGCGGCGCTCGCGGGGGGCGAGCCGTTCGTCACGAACGTCAACCTGCCCAACGCGGGTCAGGTCGCGGGCATCGAGGCGGGCGCCGTCGTCGAGACCAACGCCCTCGTCCGGGGCGGCGAGGTCCGTCCGCTCACCGCCGGCGGCTTCCCGCGCCCGGTCAGGACACAGATCGAAACCCACGTCGACACCATCGAGACCGTGATCGAGGCCTCGCGGAGCGGTGACGTCGACGCGGCGTTCGAGGCGTTTCTCAACGACCCGCAGGTCAGGACGCTCCAGACGGACGACGCCCGGGAACTGTTCGCGGAACTCGCCGCCGCCGAGTCGGCGTATCTCGATGACTGGGACCTCGCGGGTTCTTCGGTTCTCGCGGAGTCGTCGACCTTCTGACGCTGCCGGACCGAACATTCAAGCCGGCGCCGGGGAAACCGCCGAGGCATGAGCGGGCAGTCGGACGGCGACCTCGACGAGGTGTTCGGCGCCGTCGCGGACGGGACGCGGCTCGACATCCTCCGGGCGCTCTGGGAACAGCGACAGGGACAGGAGCGGCGCGATCAGGAGCCCGTGGCGTTCTCGACGCTCCGGGAGGCTGTCGGCGTCCGGGACTCGGGGCGGTTCAACTACCACCTTGACAAGCTCCGCCCGCACTTCGTGCGCAAGACCGGGGACGGGTACGCTCTGACCTACGCCGGGTCGCGCGTCGTCGGCGCCGCGGTGTCGGGCGTCTACACGGACACGGACGCTGAACTCGAGCCCATCCGGCTGGAGGAGTGCTACGAGGACGACTGCGCCGGGACGATTCGGGCGCGCTACGAGAGTGGGACGATGCACATCGAGTGTGACACCTGCGACGTGCGGACGGTCATCAGCGCGCCGCCCATCCTCGTGGGCGCCCACGACCCGGCGGCGGACCCGTCGGTGCTCGGTCGGTTCGCGCTCACGGTGATCCAGAAGACCATCAGGGGGTTCTGTCACGTCTGTAACGGGCCGGTACGGACCAGTCTCGCGCCGGAGGACCCGGGCGGCCTCGACGGCGACGTCGTGGTGGCCCACGAGTGTCTGGAGTGTGGCTCGACGTCCTACACCTCGGCAGTGACGACGGTGCTCGATCACCCGGCCACCGTCGCCGTCCTGCACGAGGCGGGCATCGACTACCGCGAGGGGCTGTTCTGGCAGGACAGGGACGCCTACGCGTGGGAGGAGCGCGTGGTCGCGACGGACCCCGCCGAAGTTGAGGTGACGCTGACCGTCGGCGAGGAGACGCTCACCTTCCGACTCGACGAGGACCTCGAGGTGTTCGAGTACGGGCGAGACTGAGCGGTGACGCCCGCCCGGTGTCCCTATTCCTCGAAGACGAACGTGCCGTCCTCCTGGACGACCTCGCCGTCGACCTCGATGAACGAGTCCTCACTCATGTCGGCGATCATGTCGACGTGGACGGCCGACTCGTTGCGCTCGATGTCCTCGCCGACGGTGTCCTCGTAGGCCCGGCCTACCGCCATGTGGACGGTGTCGCCCATCTTCTCGTCGAACAGCATGTTGTAGGTGAACCGGTCGATGTCGCGGTTCATCCCGATGCCGAGTTCGCCCAGGCGGCGGGCGCCGTCGTCGGTGTTCAGCACCTCGGTGAGCACGTCCTCGTTCTTCTCGGCGCCGTGCTCGACGACATCGCCGTCCTCGAACCGGAGGTGGGCGTCGAGCACTTCCCGCCCCTGGTGATAGAGGGGCATGTCGAACAGCACTTCGCCCTCGACGCTGTCGGGGACGGGCGCGGTGAACACCTCGCCGCCGGGGAGGTTCTTCTCGCCGTAGTCGTTGATCGTGGGGTTGCCGGCGACGGACATCGTCACGTCAGTGGTGTCGCCGCTGACGATGCGGACCTCGTCGGCGCCGTCGAGGATCTCGACCATCTGGGCCTGGTGGTCCCGGACGGCGTCCCAGTCCTTGTTGATGGCGTCCCAGACGAAGTTCTCGTAGGCTTCCGTCGACAGCTCGGCCAGTTGGGCGTTGGCGGGCGCGGGGTACTGGGTGAGACACCAGCGCTTCGAGAGCCGTTCCCCGAGGATGGGCTGGCGGGCCTGGGAGTGGTCGGCGTTGGTCGCGGGGTCGACGTCGCTGGTCTCGGTGACGTTGCGGTTCGCCCGGACGGCGATGAAGACGTCCGTCTCCTCGATGAGGGCGAGTTCGTGTTCGGGCGTCTCGAACCCCTCCTCGCGGGCCCGGAGGTACGCCCGTTCGGCGCGCTCGCTGCTCATGAGCGACAGGGGGTTGGCGTCCCGGTCGCCGATGACCTCGTGGAGGGCGACGACGAGGTCCTCGGCGACGGGCGGCGCGACGACGACCACGTCGTCGCCCGCCTGGATGTCCGTCGAGTGGTCGGCGACGATCTCGGCGTGCTCGCGGATGCGCGGATCCATACTCCGGACAACCGCCGAGAGTCACAAACCAGTTTCGCTACCCGCGGTCCTGACCCTGTTCGACGCCTTCCTTGAACCCCAGGAGCGTGCGACGGATCATCAGATAGAAGAAGAAAAACAGTCCCAGCAGGGCGGCCAGGATGCCGTAGGTGAACAGATCGGGCATACTCGGACTTGCCCGCCGACGGGCATAGACGTTTCGACGATCGCCGTCATCGGCACGCAGTCGGGCGATTAAAAATAGCTAAAAAGCGTCTTTGTCCCAAAGAATGTAAGAAAAACACACAGTCGAAAAGGATAAGACGACGGTCGTACATACTCGATGCATGTCGCTGCTGCCGTCTCGGGACCCGGCGGTCGGGAACGGCGAACCCCGCGTCATCCAGGTAGACAGCGAGGACGCCGACGAGATGCTGGCCGCGCTGTCGGCGGCGACGGCACGGCGGATTCTCGGCGCACTCCACGAGGAGCCGTCACCGCCCGGCGAACTCGCCGACCGCGTGGACACGTCGCTCCAGAACGCCCAGTATCACCTCAAGAAACTCGAGGACGCGGGCGCCGTCGAGGTCGTCGACACCGCCTACTCCGAGAAGGGGCGGGAGATGGACATCTACGCGCCGGCCAACGAGCCGCTGGTCATCTGCGCGGGCGACGACCAGGACGCTTCGGGCCTCAGGCAGGCGCTGACCCGCCTCGTCGGGGGCCTCGCCGTCCTCGCGGCGGCGAGCCTGCTCGTCCAGCAGTTCCTGGGCACGAGTCTGACGAGCCTTCTCGGCCCCGCTGTCCACTCGGGGACCGCGGGCGGCCAGGTGCCGGACGTGAGCTACTACCCGAACGGCGGGTTCGACCCCGGGTCGGTCCCGGGCGCTGCCGGGCAGGCCGCCGCGACCGCCGGCCACGCGGCCGCCGGTCTTCCGCCCGGCCTGCTCTTTTTCGCCGGCGGCGCCGCCGTCCTGCTCGGCGTGGGACTCGTCCGGCGGTACGCGTGAAAGGCCGGATTTCCGCGCAGGCGAGATGGTAAAGCGTCCGTTTGAGTCATCAGCGATTACTTTAGCGTGGGGAATATAGGCATACGTGCGCCGGCCCGTTTCGGCCCGCGCACTGACCAGACGTCGCGTCATCTGCGTTGGTCGGCCCCGGACCAGCCCTCTCGGCACACCTCCGCCAACACGGACCCTCCCGGCGCACGCAGTCGGACCCGATACCCCTCCCCGGCGACCAATACTTCGGCGTGTGCGGGCTCGAACTGTCGCGGGTCGGCGTGACTCCCGGGATTCACGGCGACGTACCCGTCCTCGGACAGCGACGGCTTGTGGGAGTGACCCACGACCACGATGTCAGCTCCTTCCTGTCGCGCGAGCAGGGAGAGCGCCGTCTCCGAGTGCTCGTGGCCGTGGACGACGACGATCGTCAGGCCCCGCCACTCGACCGTCACCGTCGACGGGAGCCGGTCCCGGAGCGCCCGCTCGTCGTTGTTCCCGGCGACGGCGGTCAGCGCCGCCGCTTCCTCGCGAAACGCCGCGTACACCGCGCAGGTCGTGAAATCGCCCGCGTGGACGACGCGGTCCGCCTCCCGGACGGCCGTCAGCGTCCGTCCTTCGAGCCTGTGGCCGTCGATTCCGTGGGTGTCGGAGACGATGGCGAGCACGGCGGACACTACGCGCCCGGCGCCTTAAGATAGCGGCCGATCCCGAACCACTTTGGCCGAGGGGACGGACGGACCGGTAATGGCCTCGAGCAAGTCGGTCGTGATCGCTGCCCTGCTGGCCAACGCGGCGATCGCGGTACTGAAGTTCGTCGGCTTCCTGCTGACCGGGAGCGCGGCGATGCTGTCGGAGACCTACCACAGCGTCTCCGACACCGGCAACCAGATCTTCCTGCTCATCGGGATACGGGACAGCAGCCGCGAGCGCGACCGGCAGCATCCGTTCGGCTACGGGAAGGCCCAGTTTTTCTACAGCTTCCTCGTCTCGGTGTTGCTGTTCGGCATCGCCGGGTGGGAGAGCGCCCGCCACGGCATCGATCGGCTGACGGCCGCCGGCACACACACCGCGCCCCCCGAGGTGGTTCATTTCCTCTGGTTTTCCTACCGGCGCCCGGCGTGGCTCGATCCCGTCTGGGTCAACTACGGCGTGTTGATCGGGGCGTTCGTCTTCGAGGGGTGGGCGTTCAGGCGGGCCTACCGGACGATCGCCGCGGAGATCGACGAGCGCGGCTGGAGCGGGCTCCGCGAGGCGTTCCGCAAGACCAGCGACGTGTCCACGTTGACGGCGCTCACCGAGGACGCCGTCGCGATGAGCGGCGCCGGCATCGCCCTGCTGGGGGTGTTTCTCAGCGAGCAGACCGGCGATCCGCGGTTCGACGCCGCCGCGGCGTTTCTCATCGGTCTCCTGCTGATGGGCTTTGCCCTCGCGCTGGCCCTCGAGAACCGGCGGCTCCTGCTCGGCGAGAGCCTCCCGGAGTCCCGGGAGCGCGAACTGCGACACATCGTGGCTGCACACGCGGGCGTCGAGGAGATCGTCGACTTCCGAACGGTGTATTTCGGCACCGAGCAGATCCTCGTCACCGCCGACGTGGCGTTCGTCCCCGACCTCGCGACCGAGGAGATCGACGACCTGATCACCGACATCGAGCGCGAGATCATGGCGGCCGACAGCGGCATCAAGAAGGTGTACGTCGAGCCCGAGACCTGACGGGCGAACGCTTTTGCCCGAGAGCGACGAACCGGGGCTGTGGCGACCGAGAGCGGCGACTACATGCGGTTTTTCCCCTACGGTCAGCCCTACGACCACCAGCGGGAGGCGATGGACGGCGTCCACGACGCGCTCGAGGAGGGACGGGACGTGCTGCTGGAGGGGGCCTGCGGGACGGGCAAGACGCTGGCCGCGCTCGTGCCCGCGCTCGAACGGGCGCGCGCGACCAACAAGACCGTCGTCATCACGACCAACGTCCACCAGCAGATGCGCCAGTTCGTCGCGGACGCCCGCGCGATCACCGACCAGGAGCGCCTGCGGGCGGTCGTGTTCCGGGGGAAGGGGTCGATGTGTCACATCGACGTCGACTACGAGGAGTGTCAGGCGCTGCGAGACTCCACCCGGGACCTCGTGGAACGCGAGCAGGAGCGGGACGAACTCGAACAGCGCCGGGAGGAGTTGCTCGGTGACGCACAGGCGGGCGACGCCGACGCCGCCGAGGCCAGGTCGGCCGTCGTCGAGGAGTTGCGCGACCTCGAGGACGAGATCGAGGAGATCGAGACCGAGCGGGCGACCTGCGATCACTACTATCGCAATCTCACCGCCGACACGACCGACTTCTACGCGTGGCTGTACGACGACGTGCGCACGCCCGACGAGGTGTACGAGTACGCCGGGGAGCGAGGATTCTGTGGCTACGAACTCCTCAAGGAGGGCATGGAGGGGATCGACCTGGCGGTGTGTAACTACCACCACCTGCTGGACCCGACGATCCGCGAGCAGTTCTTCCGGTGGCTCGGCCGGGACCCCGAGGACGTGATCGCGGTGTTCGACGAGGCCCACAACGTCGAGGACGCCGCCCGCGAGCACGCCCGGCGGACGCTCACCGAGCACACGCTCGCGGCGGCGCTGGACGAACTCGAGGGCGTCGAGGACGACCGGGCGAGCGCGGCACACAACGTCCTCGGGACGTTCCGGGACGCCCTCGTGACCGCCTACGACGGGGCGCTGGGTATCGGCGAGCGCGAGACCGTCGAGGATCGCTGGCACGACCTCACCGTCGCCAACGAGGTCCGCCGCGACGACCTGACGCTGGCCTTCCTCCAGGCCTACGAGGGGCCGGGCTTTCACGAGGAACTGACGGCGGCCGCCGAACTGGGACAGGAACTCGACGAGCGCTACGAGCGCCAGTTCAAGGAAGGAGAACTGGACACCCGCCGGGAGTGTCAGACCCGCCAGGCCGCCCAGTTCGTCGAGTCGTGGCTGGCCGAGAGCGACGCCGAGGGCCAGTACCCAGTCGTCAGCGTCCGCCGGGACCAGCGCGAGAGCGCCGACGGGGTGTACGGCCGCGCGGAACTGTACACCTGCATCCCCTCCCAGGTGACCCGTGACCTGTTTGCCGACCTCCACGCGACAGTGCTGATGAGCGCGACGCTTCGGCCGTTCGACGTGACCGAGTCGGTGCTGGGTCTCGAGGACGCGGAGACGATGGCCTACGGCCCCCAGTTTCCCGAGGAGCGCCGGCGCACCTACGCCATCGACGGGCCGGCGCTCTTCTCGAGCGAGCGCGACGACCCCGAGACCCAGCGCGTCGTGACCGAGACGCTGGAGGACGCCGCCCGGTTCACGCCGGGCAACACGCTGGCCTTCTTCCCGAATTACGCGGAGGCCGAGCGCTACCACGACCGGGCGGACCTGGCGGGACCGACCTACCTCGACGAACCCGGCCAGCAGGCCCGTGACCTCCGGGAAGCGTTCGTCGCCGCCGACGACGCCGTCCTGTTCACGTCGCTGTGGGGGACGCTGGGCGAGGGGGTCAGCTACGACGGCGACGACGCCCGGACGGTGGTCGTCGTCGGCGTCCCCTATCCCCACCTCGACGACCGGATGGCGGCCGTACAGGACGCCTACGAGTCGGCCTTCGCGGTCGAGGGCGTGGACGACCCCGGGTGGCGCTACGCCGTCGAGATTCCGACGGTCCGCAAGACCCGGCAGGCGCTGGGCCGCGTCGTGCGCTCGCCCGAGGACTTCGGCGCGCGAGTCCTGCTCGACGGGCGCTACACCGAGCGCGCCGAAATCGAGATGGGCGAGTACGCCGTCCGGGGGTCGTTCCCCCCGGAGGAGCGCCGGGAGATGGTCGACGTCGACCCGGAGAAACTGAAGTTCGCGTTGCTGAACTTCTACCGGGACGTGGACGCCTACGAGGGCGAGCCTCCGGCGCCGTGACCCCGCCGGGGCACCCTCGGCGCCGCGACACCGCCAACGCTTTACACGCGGCCGTTCGTCCGTCGGCCGTGACCGACGACGACAGCGACCCGGACCCGGACGGAGCCGACGACACGGGGCCAGCGGCCGACGTCAGGGCGGTGGCCCGCTCGTACTTCGACGACGAGACGAGTCCGGCCCACGACTGGCACCACGTCCAGCGCGTCGAGGCCAACGCCGAGCGCCTGGTCGAAGCGCTCCCCGGCGTCGACGGGCGGGTCGTCCGTCTGGCGGTGCTGTTGCACGACGTGGGCCGGGCCAGAGAGGACCGCGGCGACGTCGCGGACCACGCCGCGTGGGGCGCCCGCGAGGCACGCGAGCTGCTGGCCGACCGCGGCGTCGACGACGAGACGGTCGACGCGGTCGCTCACTGCGTCCGGGCACACCGCTACTCGACGGGCCCGGACCCCCAGACGACGGAGGCACGGGTGCTCGCCGACGCGGACAACCTCGACGCCCTCGGAGCCGTCGGCGTCGCCCGCTGTTTCACCTACGGCGGCGAACTCGGACAGCCCATCCACGACCCGGCGGTCCCCCCGGAGGCGGACCAGTCACGCGCCGGCCGGAGCCAGTTCAACCACTTCCACAAGAAGATTCTCGACCTCCCCGACCGGATGTACACCGAGCCGGCCCGGCGACTCGCGAGCGAGCGAGCCGACTACGTCCGTGACTTCCTCGACCGGATGGCGGCGGAAGTCGCGGGCGAGCAGTGACCGGGGCCGACGACAGCGGCCCGAAACCGCGGCCTTTGAATCCCCCACCGGCGAATCCCCGCCAATGACGGTAGTCGCGTTCGACTTCGACGGGACGCTCTCGGACTCGGAGATGACGGTGCTGTTGGGCGAGCAGAACGGCACTGCCGAGGACATGGCCGAGATCACCGAGCGGGCGATGAACGACGAGATCGAGTACGCCGAGAGCCTCCGGCAGCGGTGTGCACTCCTGGAGGGACTGGCCGAGGAACGGGCCGAGGCTGCCTTCGACCTGGTCCAGTTGCGGCCCGGTGCCGCCGACGTGATCCGAGAACTGCGCGAGGCGGGCGTCTACGTCTGCATCCTCACCGGCGGTTTCGAGCGCGGCGTCGAGCGCGCACTCGAGAAGGAGGGCGTCGCCGTCGACGCCGTCGTCGCCAACCGCCTGCCCGTCGCGGACGGGAAGCTCACCGGCGACGTCGAGGGGCCGCTCATCGAGGGGACCAAGGACGACGCCCTCGAGGTGGTCGCGGCCGTCGTCGGCGCGGACCGGGACGCCACCGTCGCGGTGGGCGACGGCGCCAACGACCTCCCGATGCTCGAGGTGGCCGGACTCGCGGTCGGGTTCGACCCCAAGCCGGCCGTCGCGCCGGCCTGTGACGTCGTCGTCGAGTCGATGGCCGAACTGTCCGACCTGTTCGCGGACGAGGGACTGCTGTCGGACGCCTGATGGGAGTTCAGTTCGTCGCCTGGTCGATGGCCTGGTCGAGGTCCGCGACGATGTCCGCGGTGGTCTCGAGGCCGACCGAGAGACGCACCATGTCGTCGGTGACGCCGGCGGCGGCCTTCTCCTCGTCGGTGAGCTGCTGGTGGGTGGTCGAGGCGGGGTGGATGATCAGCGTCTTGGCGTCGCCGACGTTGGCGAGCAGGGAGGCGATCTCCGTCGACTCGACGGTCTCGCGGGCGGCCTCGTAGCCGGCCTCGAGGCCGAAGGTGATCATGCCGCCGTAGCCGCCGTCGAGGTACTCGCTGGCCGCGTCGTGGGTCTCGTGGCTCTCGAGGCCGGGGTAGGTGACCCAGGACACCTCGGGGTGGTCCGCGAGGTGTTCGGCGACGGCCATCGCGTTCTCGCAGTGGCGCTCCATCCGCGTGGGCAGGGTCTCGAGGCCCTGGATCGTGGTCCAGGAGTCGAACGGCGACTGCTGGTTGCCCAGGTCGCGCAGGCCCCGGGCGACGGCAGCGTAGGTGAACGCGGCGTCGCCGAACCGCTCGCTGAAGTTGACGCCGTGGTAGGCGGGGTTCTCCTTGGCGATCTCGGGATAGCTGTCGGCGTGCTCGGCCCACGGGAACGACCCGCCGTCGACGAGGACGCCGCCGATCGTGGTGCCGTGGCCGTGTATCCACTTGGTCGTGGAGTTCCACACGAGGTCCGCGCCGTGCTCGAGGGGACGGCACAGTGCAGGGGTCGCGAACGTGTTGTCGACGAACAGGGGGACGCCGTTGTCGTGGGCGATCTCGGCCAGGCGCTCGAAGTCCGGCGTCACAAGCGCGGGGTTGCCGATGGTCTCGCAGTGGACGTAGGCGGTGTCCTCGTCGATGGCCTCCTCGTAGGCCTCGTAATCGAGCGTGTCGACGAAGCGGGCCTCGACGCCCTGCCGGGGGGCGGTGTGGGTGTAGTATGTGTAGGTCCCGCCGTACAGCGCCGACGCGGTGACGACGTTGTCGCCCCGGTCGGCCAGCAGGAAGGTCGCGAGGTTCAGCGCGGCCATCCCGGAGGCCGTGGCGACGGCTCCGACCCCGCCCTCGAGGGCGGCCAGTCGCTCCTCGAGGACGCCGTTGGTGGGGTTCATCAGCCGCGAGTAGATGTGGCCCGGCTTCTCGAGGGCGAACTGGGCCGCCGCGTCGTCGGCGTCCTCGAAGACGTAGGACGTGGTCTGGTAGATCGGCGGCGCGCGCGCGCCGGTCGCCGGGTCGGGTTCCTCCTGGCCGACGTGCAGTGCGTTGGTCTCGAAGCCGCGGTCGTCGTCGCTCATACGTGTCTCCCCTCGGCGTCCGGCCCAATAAGTCCCCCCAGCACCGGCCAGTCCGGCCCGTTCTCCCGAGTTGCGGCAAAGATTCGCGCCGTCGTCGCGTCTCGCGTGCGGAACAGCGGCACGTCTCGGAACCGCTGTGGGGCGGGACGACGGTACGCCTCGGGACGTGGTGGATCAGCGGAACTTCCGCACCGTCATGTCAAGCGTCTGGAGGTCGAGAATCGGGGCATAGCCCACGTCGGGGTCGATGTTGACGCTCTCCTGGAAGGAGGTCTGGGCCTGCCAGCACCCGGAGTTGAGCGCGAGCACGTTGTGGTATTTCCCCCAGCCGATCTTGTGGACGTGGCCGGTGTGGAACACGTCGGGCACCTCGTCGACGACGAGGTAGTCGCGGTCCTCGGGGGCCAGGCGGATGTGGCCGCCGTACTGGGGGGCGACGTGGCGCTTTTTCAGCAACTGGTACATCGCCCTGTGGGGCTCGTCGTAGCTGGCCTTCTCGTCGGGGAGTTCCGCAATCACCTCGTCCAGCGAGACGCCGTGATACATGAGAATCGAGACGCCCTCGACGGTCACCAGGGAGGGGTTCGAGTGGACGGTGGCGTCGTGGGCGGTCATGATCTCGCGCAGTTCCTCGTCGAATCCGGGCTGGGGTTCGGCCAGGCGGACGGCGTCGTGGTTGCCCGGGATCATCCGGATCTCCATGTCCCCGGGGACGGCCTTGAGGTGCTCGCTGAAGGCCTCGTACTGCTCGTAGATGTCGATCACGTCCAGTTCCTCGTCCTGGTCGGGGTAGACCCCGACGCCCTCGACCATGTCACCGGCGATCAGCAGGTACTCCACGTCGGCGGCCTCCTCGGTGTGAAGCCAGTCGGCGAAGCGATGCCAGGTGTCGGCCTCGAACTCCTGGCTGCCGACGTGGATGTCGGAGACGAGCGCCGCGCGCACCTGCCGGTCGGCCGTCGAGGGCTCGTGGGTGCGGGGGACATCCGGGAAGTGCAGCGAGTCGACGAACAGGATGCCGCCGTCGTCGGCCAGCGTCCCCTCGACGGCGATCACCTCGTCGTACAGCAGTTCGTCCACCAGGTCCGCGAACGACCGATCTTTCATCACGAGACAGGGGAAGGTGCCGTTGGTGTCCTCGAGTTCGATCAGCCAGTGGCCGCTGGCCGTCGAGCGGATGTCAGAGACCATCCCGACGATGGCGGCGTCGCTCCCGCCGGGCAGCGCCTCCAGCGCGTCCGTCGGGCGGTGGTTGACCCGCCCCCGCAGCAGTTTCGAGAGGCGCTCGTAGCGGTCCCGGAAGACGGCGACGAAGTCGCTGTACTCCCCGGTCCCGGTCGAGTGGCCCGTCATGTCGTTGTCGACCTCGACGGCCCGAAGCGAGGGGTCGGTCTGACGGACGTCGGTCGTTTTGCTGTCCGGTGTCGGGGCGTCGGTCGCTTGATCGTCGGTCGTTCGGGAATCCGGCGCCGTGGCCTCGGTCGCTCGAGCATCCGGGGCTGGGGCGTCGGTCGTCCGGACGCCAGTCTGCGCGTCCGCGGCCTGCCCGGTCTCGGTTTCCTGACTCGCCCCGGAAGACCCCTTCGTTTCGACTGGAGCCCCTCCGCCATCGTCGTGTGAATCGCGAGTTTTGGTTCCAGTCGAAACGGAGGGGTCGTCGGCCGCGGTCGCGGTCCCGGGACGCGGGCGGTCACCGTCCAGCGCCGCCCGGACGTGCTCCGCGGTGAGTTTCACGGCGTCGTCGGGCGTCGTTTCGAGTGCGCGCTCCAGCGCGCGGGCCGGGTCGGCGGCGTCCGCGAGCAGCGTCACCGCCTCGCGCTCGGCGTTGAACCCGCGGTCGGCGAGTGCGCGCGCGATCCGGGCCGGCGTCTCCAGTGGCACACCGGTCTCTCGGCCGGGGCGGGCAAAAGCATAGCGAAGCCGGGGACGGCGGCGCTCGCGTCGTTCGCGATCCCGGCGGAGCGGGCGTCGTCGGTGAGACGGCGACGGTGTGATCGTGAGTGAGACGGCGACGTGTGCTCGGGAGTGCCCGTCCGGGGGGGACGCTGTTTCGTGCGAGAGCTGTCGATTCGGCCACAGGAGGGGGGATCCTTTTTCCCCAGCCAGCCGTTGGGGCGGGCATGTACTACGAGTCGATCGGCACCGCGGACGCCGAGTGGGCGGGCAAGCCCTACGCAGAGATCGCCGAGATCGCCGACCGGGACGGCTCAGTCCTGGTCGTCCCCGTCGGCAGCATCGAACAGCACGGCCACCACCTCCCCGTCGCGACGGACACGCTGCTGGTCGACGCCGTCGTCGCGGGCGCGGTCGAGCGCGCCGAGACGGACGCGGGCGAGGCCCCGCCGCTCCTCGTGACCCCGCCGGTGTGGTCGGGCTTTTCCCCGCATCACCTCCCCTTCGGCGGCACCATCTCGCTGTCCCTCGAGGACCTGCGGGCGGTGCTCGAGACGGTGGCGCGCCGGGGCGTCGAGAACGGCTTCGACGCCGTCGCGTTCGTCAACGGCCACGGCGGCAACGAGGCGCTGGTCTCGGCGGTCGTCTCCACCGCCGGCCACGAACTCGACGCCGAGACGGTGGGGGTGACCTACTTCCGCCTGGCGACCGACGAGGTGCGCGAGATCCGCGAGAGCGACCCCGGCGGGATGGCCCACGGCGGCGAGTACGAGACCTCGCTCGTGTTGCACCTGCGCCCGGACCTCGTGGGCGGGCACGGCGACCGCGAGGGGACGATGGGCGAGGGCCCCTACGAGTGGACTGACCTCGACCTGCTGGGCGGGGGCCCGCTGTCGGTGTACCGCCCGTTCGACGACTACTCCGAGACGGGCGCCATCGGCGCGCCCGAACTGGCCGACGCCGAGAAGGGCGAGCGCATCTACGAGGCCGTCACCCGGGAACTGGCCGCCCTGCTCACCGCGGTCCACGAGGAGGCTGCCTGAGCCGGGCCGCGAGG
>JBDGUH010000070.1:0-10239 GCA_042216055.1 Haloarculaceae archaeon | reverse complement strand
AGGGGACGATCTGGACCGGGAATCCGCCCGGCACGGACCCTCCCCCGCGCTGACACCTCGGCGTAGCTATTTGGGGGCCCGCCCGCGAGATGGCCCCATGGAGATCACGGACGTTTCCGCAACGACAGTCTCGGTCCCGGTGACGGACCTCGAGGAGCCCCTGGGGATCGGCCCGTACGTCACGAACCACGGCCAGGTCGAGGAGATGGAGCGCGTCCTGGTCCGGGTCGACACCGACGAGGGCGTCTCGGGGTGGGGCGAGATGCGGGTGTTCCTCTCGCCGGCCGCCACGGAGTCGATCATCGAGGACGGCATCGGCCCGCTGATCGAGGGCCAGTCCCCCTTCGAGGTCGAGCGCCTGCGCCGGCAGGTGTTCATCGAGTACACCACCATCGAGATGTTCTTCGCGGCCGTCGAGACGGCCTGCTGGGACATCCTCGGGAAGGCGCTCGACCGCCCGGTCTACGAACTGCTCGGCGGAGCGACCGCGCCGACCCAGACCACCGCGCGCAACGTCGACGCGGCCGACAGCGAACCCGCGACCGACCGCCGGGTCGAGGTCGCGTTCTGCCTGGGCATCCTCCCGCCCGAGGAGTCCCGCGCGAAGGCCCGGGAGGCCCTCGATGCGGGCTTCTCCGTGCTCAAGACCAAGGCCGGCCGCGACTGGCAACAGGACGTCGAGCGCATCGTCGCCATGGACGACGAGGTCGACGGGCGACTGGAGTTTCGCCTCGATCCCAACCAGGGCTGGACCGTCGACCAGGCCATCCGGGTCGGCGCCCGCCTCGAGGACGCCGGGGTCTACCTCCAGTACATGGAACAGCCCATCCGGGTCGACGCCCACCGCTCGCTGGCGAACCTCGCGCGGCGCCTCCGCCAGCCCATCGCTCCCAACGAGGACACCTACCGCCCGCACAATCTCCGCTCGCTGATCCAGCAGGGCGCGATGGACGTGGGCGTGCTCGACCTGACGCCCGCGGGCGGCATCGCCGGCCTCCGCCAGCAGGCCGCCATGGTCGAGGAGGCCGGCATCCCCTTCACCCACCACTGCGCGTTCGACCTGGGGATCCGGACCGCCGCGATTCTCCACGCCGTCCACGGGCTCCCCGGGTTCCCGCTGCCGCCGGACTCGACGTACTACGCGTGGGAGGGCGACGTCCTCGAGTCCGAGATCGAGTTCGCCGACGGCGCGCTGACGGTCCCGGACGGTCCGGGCCTGGGCGTCACCGTCGACCCCGACGCCGTCGCCGAGTACGAGATCTAGGGACGTCCGCCCAACGGGGCCGAGAACAGACGCTACCTGTCGTGGTGGGACCGGGCCGAGACGTTACCGCTCGCGATGGGATCGAGCCGAGGCCTATCCGCCCGCGGCGGGCGCTTCCGACGGCGAGCGCGCGAACCGCGTCACCACGAGCACCGCCAGCAACACGCCGAGCAGGCCGACCAGCAGCCACAGCGCGCCCCCGAGGCCGTCCTCGCCCGCAAGGTAGCCCACGACCGCGGGGACGGTCGCGATGCCGAGGTAGGCGCCGCTCGTCGAGAGCGCGTTGACCGGGCCGCTGTGCTCGGGGACGGCCTCGACGCCGAACGCCGACAGCGTCGGGAACACCGCCGAGATGGTACAGCCCAGGCCGAACACGACGGCGAACAGCGCCGGCCCCTCGACGACCAGCACCGCCGCGAGCAGCGGGATGGCGAGCGCGACGGCGACCAGCACCACGTCCAGCGTCCGGCCGGTCCGGTCGGTGACGTAGCTGTAGAACAGGCGCGCCGGGACGTACGCGACGAGGAACGTCGAGAGGACGAGGTTCGCGGTGGCCTCGGGGAACTGCCCGGCGGCGAAGGAGGGCAGCCAGGTGAACAGCGACCCCTCGATGCCGCCGTTGAGCAGGAGTGCGACCGTCATCCCGAGGACGGCCGGCCTGCGCGCGACGGTCGTCACCTCGGCGCGGGTGATCGCCGTCTCGTTGCCCAGCGACGCCGGGAGTTCGAGGCGCCACAGGAGCGCCGTCGAGAGCAGAAAGCCCGCGCCCACGACGGCGTAGGCGTACCGCCAGTTCCCCAGGCCCAGCGCCGCCGTCACGACGATCGGACCGGCGGTCGCGCCGAGCGCCCACACCACCGCGTAGAGGTTGAAGATGCGCGCCCGCCCCTCGGGGTAGAGGTGGCTGAGTATCACTCGGTCCAGCCCGCGGAACGGGCCGGTGCCGACCCCGCGCACGAACAAGAGGCCCAGGTAGACGACGAAGGCCGGCGCTACCCCCATCAGGAGCGCGCTCAGGCCGACGACGAGGGCGCTGCCGACCGTCGCCAGTCGCACGTCGATCCGGCCCGCGACCATCCCGACGGCGAACACCGAGACGACGAACCCGAGCGTCCCGGCCGTCGCCACGAGTCCCAGGAGCGCCCGCGAGACGGTGAACTCCTGCTGGATGCTCGGCAGCAGCGCGCCCCGCATCTGGAAGCCCACGGCGTCGCTGGCGACGAACGCGAAGATGGCGACCGTCCACAGGAGTCGCTGGCGCCGCTCGGTCATCGGCCCCGCACGTCCCCCACGGGCACGTTCGTGTCGGATCGGTGTCGTGTTTTCGACGCCATCGCGGAAACGTATCACGCTCTCTCGGAGCCACGCGTGAGAGTGTTGCGATTCTCCTCGACAAAGTGGACAGTAGAGTCACAGGAACGGTGCCCGTCGGGCGAACGCTGATAGGGGTCGCGGTCGTGGGCGTCGTATGGTCGAACTGGACCTCTCGGACCGGCCGTCGATCGTGACCGGCGCCTCGCGGGGCATCGGGAAGGCGACCGCGGCAAAGTTCGCGGCGGCGGGCGGCGACGTCGTGATCTGCTCGCGCTCGCTGGACCGGGTCGAACCGGTCGCCGAGGAACTGACGGCCGACAACCCCGGCCGGGTCGTCCCGGTGGAGTGTGACGTGACCGATCCCGACGCGGTGCGGGCGATGGTCGACCGGGCCATCGAGGAGTTCGGCGGCCTCTCGGTCGTCGTCAACAACGCCGGCGGCGCGAACACGGAGGCCGACCTGCTGCACCGCTGTGATCCCGACGCCTACCACGAGGTCCTCGAGTTGAACCTCGTGGGGCCGTACCTGGTCGCGCGCGAGGCACTCCCGGCGCTCGTGGCCGCCGACGACGGCGCGTTCGTCCACATCGGCTCTGTCAACGGCCTCTTTGGCATCGGCCTCGCGGGCTACTCGGAGGCAAAGAGCGGCCTGCTGGCGCTGTCGCGCAACGTCGCCAGCCACTACGGCCGCTTCGGCGTCCGCTCGAACGTCCTCTCGGCGGGCACCATCGAGACGGAGGCCCGCCGCGAGGAGATGGACGAGACTGCCGAGGCCGCCGACAGCGCCCGCCAGCGCTGGCTCGACCAGTACGCCCTCGGTCGCTTCGGCCGGCCCGGGGAGGTGGCCGACGCCGCCCTCTTCCTGGCCTCCGAGCGGTCGAGTTTCGTCACCGGGACGAACCTCCTGCTCGACGGCGGCCTGACGACCGGCCTGCCCTCGTCGTTCCTCGCGGAGATCTACGACGCCGACGAGCGCCCGACCCGGCCCGGCGAGTAGCGGCGGCGTCCGGCGAGTATCGGGCGGTCGCGCTAGCCGACCGCCCGGTGGCTCGTTTCGCACGGCTTTTGTCGCTGGGCGGCCAAGCGTGGCTACCGAATGATCTCCGAGGGCTGCGAGCAGTGCGCCAAGGGCGGCAAGATGGTGCTGTTCGTCTACGGCTACTGCGACCAGCGGGACTGTTTCTACTGCCCGCTCGGGGAGAACCGCAAGAACGTCGACCAGGTGTACGCCAACGAGCGCCCGGTCGAGGGAGACGAGGACGTGCTCGCGGAGGCTCACCGGATGGACGCGCTGGGCACCTCCATCACCGGGGGCGAACCCCAGGAGGCCCTGGACCGGACCTGTCACTACCTCTCGCTGCTGAAAGACGAGTTCGGCCCGGATCACCACACCCACCTCTACACCGGCATCACGGGCGGCCGGGAGAACATGCGCCGCCTCTCGGCGGCGGGACTCGACGAGATCCGCTTTCACCCGCCCTTCGAGCAGTGGGGCGAGTTGCACGGCACCGAGTGGGAGGAGATCCTCTACATCGCCCGCGAGGAGGGCCTGACGCCGGCCTTCGAGATTCCCGGTATCCGCCCCGAGACGGAGTTTCTCGACTTCCTCGACGAGGGCGCCGCCGAGTTCTGCAACGTCAACGAGTTCGAGATGTCCCAGGGCAACTACCGCCGGATGCAAGAGCAGGGCTTCGAGTTGCGCGAGGGCCACATGAGCGCCGTCGAGGACACCCGCGACGACGTGCTCGAGGTCATGGGCGACCACGACCGGGTGTACTTCTGCACGTCGGTGTTCAAGGACGCCGCCCAGCACCGCCGGCGCCTCAAGCGCATGGCCCGCTCGATCCGGCGCCCCTTCGACGAGGTGACCGACGACGGGACGATCGTGTACGGCAAGACCTGGGTCGACCCCGCCCGCCTCGAGGCGCTGGGCGTCCCCGGGGAGTTCTACACCGTCAAGTCCGAGCACGTCGAAGTGGCCTGGTGGCTCCTCGAGGAGATGATCGAGGACGGCGACCTCGAGGAGGGCGAGGTCGTCGAGCAGTACCCCACCTACGACGGGACGGTCGTCGAGCGGACGCCGCTAGCGTAGGCGGTGCGAACGCCATCTCTGGAGCGTCTACTTTATCACGCTTCATCTTGAGGGTGGGACTATGCCGCACTGTCCGAACTGCGGAGCGGAGGTCGATCAGTCCACGGCGTTCTGTCCGTCGTGTGGGGAATCGTTGCAGGGGGGACAGGGTCAGCCACAGCAGGGTCAGGGCCAGTCCCAGCAACCACCACAGGGACAAGGGCAGCCCCCGCAGGGCCAGGGCCAGCCCCAGCAACCACCGCAGGACCAGGGCCAGCCCCAGCAACCACCGCAGGGCCAGGGCCAGCCCCAGCAACCACCGCAGGGTCGATCACAGGGACAGGGTCGGCCGCCACGGGGCGGTGCCGGCGCCGCCGAAGGCGAGGGCATGAGTCGCCGGGCGCTCCTGGCGGGCGCTGGTGGCGGCGTCGTCGTCCTCGCCGGCGGCGGCTACCTCGCGTACACGCAGTTCATGGGCGGTGGCGCCGGGCCGGACGGGACCGTCGAGCAGTTCGTCCAGGCGCTCAACGACGGCGACGCCCAGCAGGCCAACGAACTGATCCACCCGAACTCGCCGCTGGGCCAGGTGACGAGTTCGCAACTCCAGCAGCTCCAGTCCGTCGGGCTGTCCGTCGAGAGCACCAGCGTCGTCTCGCAGTCGGGCGACCGGGCGACCGTGCAGGCGAGCCTGACCCTGGGTTCCCAGACGCAGACGACGACGTTCCAGCTCCGGCGCTCCCAGGGCGAGTGGCTGCTGTACTCGTCGGACAGCAGCTTCGGCGGCGACATCTCCTACGGTGCGACGGTGCAGGGCGAGATCACGTCCGGCGGCCAGCGCGATCCGATCTACCAGAAGCTCGCCAGCACCTACGATTTCCTCGGCTCGGCGGGCGACCGGGTGCAGATCGAGATGCGGTCGGACTCGATCGACCCGTACCTGATCCTGACCGACGGGAACGGGAACATGGTGGCCGAGAACGACGACATCACGTACGGGGTGAACCTCAACAGCCGGATCCGGACGTCGCTGCCGACGACCGGCCGGTACACCGTCTGGTGTGCCTCCTACAGTGGCTCCGCGACGGGACCGTTCACC
Organism: Haloarculaceae archaeon; assembly: GCA_042216055.1. GTDB lineage: Archaea > Halobacteriota > Halobacteria > Halobacteriales > Haloarculaceae > CAZMWG01. The sequence continues at coordinate 4,494 of JBDGUH010000070.1, read as the reverse complement.
CTGTCGCTCAGTCAGGCCTGACACGGACTGTTGGGACGCTGTACCGGTCTGGCCACACCCCGTCGCGCGGCCGGGACGGTCCCGACTCGCAATCGTCCGCACGGACGGCGTCGCCGCTTCGGTCACACTCGTTCGACGTGACGTGTACGATCCTCGACGAGAACGGCGGCGCCACGCGATTGTCGTCCGACAGGGACGAACGGTAGCCCTGTGGCCCAAACGCCCGTGAACGCTTGCTCCGGAGTGCCTATCTTTATTGTGGATCATCTTGAATATCCGACCATGCCGCACTGTCCGAACTGCGGAGCGGAGGTCGACCAGTCCACGGCGTTCTGTCCGTCGTGTGGGGAATCGTTGCAGGGGGGGCAGGGACAACCACAGCAGGGCCAGCCCCCGCAGGGGCAAGGCCAGCCCCAGCAGCCGCCACAGGGACAAGGCCAGCCCCCGCAGGGGCAAGGCCAGCCCCAGCAGCCGCCACAGGGACAAGGCCAGCCCCCGCAGGGCCAGGGACAGCCCCAGCAGCCGCCACAGGGACAAGGCCAGCCCCAGCAACCCCCGCAGGGGCAACCGCCACAGGGGCAAGGTCGCCCACCCCAGGGACCGCCCCCCGGTCAGCAGGGCGGGACGAGCCGGCGGAACCTGCTGATGTACGGCGGTGGCGCGGCGGTGGTGCTCGGTGGCGCCGCCGGCGGGTGGTTCCTGCTCAACGGCGGGAGCGGGGGCGGCGGCCTCTCCTACGGTGCGACGGTGCAGGGCGAGATCACGTCCGGCGACCAGCAGGACCCGATCTACGGGAAGCTCGCTACCTCCTATCACTTCAGCGGTTCGGCGGGCGACCGGGTGCAGATCGAGATGCGGTCGGACTCGATCGACCCGTACCTGATCCTGACCGACGGGAACGGGAACATGGTGGCCGAGAACGACGACATCACGTACGGGGTGAACCTCAACAGCCGGATCCGGACGTCGCTGCCGACGAGCGGGCAGTACACCATCTGGTGTGCCTCCTACGGCGGCAGCGAGACGGGGACGTTCACCCTGTCGCTCAGCCAGGTCTGAGCGGCGTCACTGCGTTCGGCGTTCGACGACGGCGAGGAGCGTCGCGATGGTCCCGAGGGAGGCCAGTAACGCCGGGAGGACCGTCGGTCCGGTCCCCGCGGTGGGAGTCGGGCCCGGCGCACGTCGCCGATCCGTCGCGCCCCTCCGTCCCGGCCCGTCAGCGACCGTCGGGTTCCGACCGGTCGTGTTCACCTCCGCGCCGTCGTCGAGGCCGTCGCCGTCCGTGTCTTCGACGGCCGGGTTCGTGCCGTACCGGTGCACTTCGGCGCCGTCCGTGAGGCCGTCGCCGTCCGTGTCGGGGTTCGTCGGATCCGTCCCGTACCGGTTGATCTCGGCGCCGTCGTCGAGGCCGTCGCCGTCCGTGTCGGCGACCGTCGGGTTCGTGTCGAACACTTCGATCTCCTGTCGATCGTCGAGACCGTCGCCGTCCGTGTCGGGGTTCGTCGGGTCCGTGCCGTGAGCGCGCTCGACCTGGTTCGCCAGCCCGTCGCCGTCGGTGTCGTTGCGGCCGGCGACCGCGTCCTCGTTGGGAACGAAGGGGTTCGTCCCGGCGGCGCGCTCCTCGGTCGTGTTGCGGCCGTCGCCGTCGTTGTCCGCACTGGGGCCGGTCGTGTAGAGGAACGGGTCGTCGGGGGGCGCCGCCGGGTCGCTCCCGCGGACGAGGCCGTCGACGAATCCGCGCAGGTCGCGCCCCGACACGTCGTTGACGATCCGGACGAAGTCGTCGTAGGTGACCGGCCCGTCGTGGGCGTTCATCCGGCGCATCACGTCCCGGAACGTGTGCCGGCCGTCGGTCGCCTCGCGGATGCGGGCGTCGATAGCCCCGACGACGCGGTCGCCTTTCACGTAGTTGGCGCTGAGTCCGCCGCCGGTCCGCCAGTTGCGCGGGTCCGAGAGGTCCGTCGACTGGTACTGCCCGGGCCGCATCAGCTCCCGGAACTGTCGGTAGGTCGTGTGCCCGCCCTGTAGCGAGAGGACGGCGCCGTAGTAGTCGGCGCTCCCCTCGACGATCCAGCGCATCTGTCGGCCGGTGGTGAAGTTCTGCTCGGTGTGGACGTACTCGTGGCTCCAGATGAACAGGTCGTCCCCGACGCGGGTCGAGTCCCCGACGATGAACTCCGAGCCCGGCCCCACGACGACGCCTCCCTCGATGGGCGGGGGCATGACGAACGCCGTCGTGACGTTGCCGTTGTCCACGAGGTCGAAGTGGTTCTGGGCGAACTGGATGGCGTCGATGGCCTCGGCCTGCGAGGCGACCATCGTCGCCCGCTGCTGGATCACGAGCCGCACGTCACCCGCGTCGCTCTTGACGACGGAGTAGGGGCCGAGCATCGCCACCGACTCCCCGACGACGCCCTGCTCCCCGGGCGCGGGCCCGGCCGACTGCTGGAGGTGGAGGTGCCGGCCGCCGTCCGTCCACGTCACCGACGGCGTCACCTCGCTGACGGGGAACACCGACCACTCGCGGGTGTCGGCGACGCTCGTCCCTCGCGTCGCGTTGACCAGCGCCGTGTAGGACAGCGACGGCCCCTCGAACCCGCGCTTCCAGCCGTAGGCGTCCCCGATCTCCGGGCTGAATCCCTCGGTCGTCACGCGGCGCGCGCTCCGGGGCACCCGGACCGTGAGGCCGTCCACGGCGTCGGGAACCTGGAACGTCGCGTGCACGCGGACGTGTCCCGGCTGGTCGGGGAGCCGCTCGAACTCGTAGCGGACGCTGAATCCCGTCGACTGGGTCGCCTGCGGAACCCGGCCCGCGCTCGTTGTCGGCTGTCCCGGTCCGGCCGTCGGTCGGCCGGTCTGGCCCGCCGTCGATCCGACGGCGCCGACGGGGACGGCGAGGACCAGCAACAGGAGCGCGGCCGGGACGCTGCGCATACTCGAACACGCGTCCCGCCGATGAAAGCTCTTGTCCCGTGGGGGCGGTCGCTCGCGGGCGTCGTGACCGTCGCCCCGGACGGTCACACGGCGAGCGAGCGGCCCCGAATCGCCGGACCGGACCGACAGACGCAACTGTTTTAGCGGCAGGCCCGCTATCCGGACCCATGCCCGACTGTCCACTCGCGGACGAGTGCCCCAACTTCAGCGAGCGCATCGAGGGGATGGGGTGTCAGCACTACGGCGACCGCGGTGGCAAGGAGTGGTGCAACCACTACGGCCAGCCCATCCAGGACCTCAAGAGCCAGCCGGTCAAGCCCGGCGAGGAGGTCGAGATCGAGGTCGAGGACATCCACGAGAGCGGCGCGGGGGTCGGCCGCACCGAGGACGGCTTCATCGTGATGGTCGACGGCGTCCTGCCGCCGGCCCGGGCGCGGGTGAAGATCACCAAGGTCCGCTCAAATCACGCCCGCGCGGAGGAACTCGAGCGCCTCGAAATAGAAGACGAGGACGAGGAGGAGACGACCGAGGCCGACGAGGGAACCGACGAGGACGAGGACACCGAAGACGCTCCTCATCTCGGCAGTCGGGACAACTTCTGGGGCAGCTAGGGCGCTACGGCGATCCGGGGCAGTCAGGGCGCCGTGACGACGTCCGGAACAACCGTGGCATCGCGTTGCCGTCCGGAACAGTCTGGGCATCGCGAGTGGACGGCTTTTAGGCGCCGCCGGTCCTGTGGTCGCACATGGATCTGCAACTCGAGGGCGACGTGGCGCTGTGCACGGCGGCGACCAGCGGCCTCGGCCTGGCGAGCGCCGAGGCGCTGGCCGAGGAGGGCGCCCACGTCGCCGTCTGTGGCCGCACCGAGTCGCGACTCCAGGATGCCCGCGAGCGCCTGGCCGACGCGGGCGACGGCGACGTGCTGGCCGTCGAGGCCGACCTGACCGACCGCGATCACGTCGAGGCGCTGGTCGACGAGACGGTCGCGGAACTGGGCGGTCTCGATCACCTCGTGACGAGCGCTGGCGGGCCGCCCAGCGGGGCCTTTCTCGACACGAGCGAGCGCGACTGGTACCGGGCCTACGACCTGCTGGTGATGAGCGTCGTCTGGACGACCCGGTTTGCCTACCCGTACCTCCGGGACTCCGGGGCGGGGAGCGTCGTCAACATCACCTCTCGGTCGGTCGCGTCGGTCATCGACGACCTCGTCCTCTCGAACTCGGTGCGCCGGGCGGTCATCGGCCTGATGGAGACCCAGGCCCGCGAGTTCGCCCCCGAGGTGCGGGTCAACGCCGTCCTGCCGGGCGCCCACGAGACGCCCCGCATCACCGAACTCATCGAGGACGCCGTCGAGCGCGGCGAGTACCCCGACTACGAGGCGGCGCTGGCCGACTGGTCGGACGCCCCGCTGGGCCGCATCGGCGACCCCCGGGAACTTGGTGACGTGGTGGCGTTCCTGTCGAGTCCGCGGGCCTCCTACGTCACCGGCGCGGCCGTTCCTATCGACGGCGGGTCGATCCGGGACTAGGGCGGTCCCGTCCGACGGCGGGTCGATCCGGG
>JBDGUH010000066.1:0-25081 GCA_042216055.1 Haloarculaceae archaeon | reverse complement strand
TACGACGTGCCCGCCGACCTCGCCGTCTTCGACGAGTTCCAGCGCGATCTCTCCCCGCCGGACGCCTGAGACGGGCTATTGCGAGCCACTCCCGTCTCGACCGCACGACGTGGGTCGGATCGGGGAACCGTCGCAAGAATCCGTATGACGGCGGCTGCTCGCCACCGTGCGTCGAAACCGGCCCACGGAACGCCCGCGGCGGAACATCCAAGTGTCTTGACAACGTATGACACAGTATGGACGCCTGGGCCTGGCTCCTGGCGTACGTCGTGGGATTCGGCCTGCTCCAGCTGTTGCTCTTCCGGTACTTCCGGGGCGAGGAGCCCTCGCTCGAGGCGTCGCCCAACCCCGTCGAGCGGCCGGCGGCGGCCGCGGGCGAGCAGCCTCGCGAGCCGCCCGAGCCGGAGGAAGAGGGCGTCGTCCGCTGTGAGCACTGCGGGGCCCTGAACGACGCCGAGGGCGGGTACACGTACTGCCGGGAGTGCGTGCGTCCGCTCCGGTGACCCGCGGGAGTGCGTGCGTCCGCTCCGGTGACCCGCGGGAGAGCGTGAATCCGTTTCGGTGACCCGCCGCGGGCGGTTCGCGTCTCGCCGCCCGCCAGTTATCAGGCCTGAGAACGGAGCGGAAACACCTATGCCGCGGTCGGTCGATGGGGGTGATATGCGACTGTCGAGCGGGGTCCCCGGGTTCGACGAACTCGTCGAGGGTGGGTTGCTCGAGAACCGCCTGTACGTCGTCAGCGGCCCGCCCGGGAGCGGCAAGACGACCTTCTGTTCGCAGTTCATCACGCAGGGGGTAAAGCGCGGCGAGGACTGCCTGTACGTCACGATGCACGAGACCCAGTCGGAGCTGCTCCAGGACATGTCGGGCTTTGACTTCGGGTTCGACCGGGCGATGCAGTCAGACGCCGTGCAGTTCCTGAACCTCGTGACGGAGGGCGGCAAGCGCACCATCACCCAGTTCGGCTCCGAAGGGGGACTCACCAGCCGACTGGTGGCGTACATCGAGCAGAACGGCATGGACCGGGTCGTCATTGACTCGACGATGCTGCTTCAGCATTTCCTCACCGACGTCTCCGAAGAGATCACGGGCTTTCTCTCGGCGCTGAAACAGACCGACGCGACCATCCTGCTCATCTCGGAGATGACCGATCCCTCCTCCTACAGCGACGAGCACTACCTCGCCCACGGCGTCATCTTCTTTCACAACTTCCTCGAGAGCGGGAGCATGACCCGGGGCATCCAGGTCATCAAGATGCGCGGGACGGCCATCGACTGTGACATCCGGCAACTGGCGTTCTCAGACCAGGGACTGACCGTCTATCCCGGCGAGAAAGTCGAGTCATGAACCACTACGAAACGGCGTACGGCACCGACTGGGACGCGCTCGACCGCGACGAGGCCACCGAGCGCGCCTACGCCATCGGCGTCGCCGAACGCCTCGGGGAGTACAACCGCGAGGAACTGGAGGCGGTCTACGCCGAGATGGACACCAACTACGACCGCAGCATGGTCGAACTGGCCTACCAGGAGGGCCGCAACGAGGCCGCCGAGGTCGCGGGTGAAACCACGGACGGCGACGCTGTCTGGTGCGACCTCGTCGAGGGAGAAGCGACGGTCGTCGACCCCGACCGGCGGCCGACCGGCGGCCGTGACGGCCTCCCGGAGGCGCTCGATCCCTCCGAGGTGCTCGACCGGATGGAGCCGGACAGCACCGAGGCGCTGGACCGGCCGGAGTTCCTGGATCGCTGACCGCGCCGCGGAAAATCGCCTGTCGGCGGTGCCGCCCTCACAGCGACAGCGGGTCCGGCCCGTCCTCGCCGGGTGCGACCGGGTCCCGGTCGGAGTAGCCCACCCGGCCGACCCCCTTCGCCGAGACGGCGCTGTACATCGCCAGCCGCGCGTCCTCCGCGCTCTCGTAGGTCTCGGGCGTGAGCCGACCCAGGACCTCGCCGACCGTCTCGGTCCCGTTGGGCAGGGCCAGTTCGCGGTCGCCGTAGGCCTCGATCAGATCGCCCGTCGTCGCCGGGTAGCTGTGCGTTCGAAACGCCTCGGTCGCGGTGTCGAACAGTCGCATGTCCGGGGAAAGTTAATGGACGATAATAAACCTTCACTATTAATAATTCTAGAGGCGGGGTGTGTGTATAAGGACCACGCAACCGGCTTCCGGGAGGGCGGGCTACGGGGGGTATGGTCGTCGCGGACCTGCACGTCCACACGACGAACTCTGACGGGACGCTCGCGCTGTCGGCCCTGCCGGGCGCCGCGCGCCGGGCGGGGGTCTCGGCGGTGGCGATCACCGACCACGACCGCCCCCATCCCGGCCTCGAGGACCCCATCGCGGAACGGGACGGCCTGACCGTCGTCCACGGGATCGAGTTGCGCGTGACGGCGGGCGACCAGCGGGTCGACCTGCTGGGCTACGGCGTCGAGCGGACCGACGCACTGGTCGCGGCGTGCGAGCGTCTCCAGCGGGATCGGGCGGCGAGGGGCCGGGCCATCGTCGAGTGCCTGGAGGCCCGCCTCGACGTGACGCTCCCGGTCGAGATCCGCCCGGGGCTGGGCCGCCCCCACATCGCCCGGGCCGTCGCCGAGGTCACCGACTACGACGTCGACGGCGTGTTCGCGTCGCTCATCGGCGACGACGGGCCGTGTTACGTCCCGCGCGACGTGCCCGACTTCGAGCGGGGTCGCCGGTTGCTGGCCGAGGCCTGCGCCGTGGTCGGCCTCGCGCATCCGCTGCGATACCCCAACCCCGAGGCGGCGCTGGCCCTGTGTGCCGACCTCGACGCGGTGGAACTGGCCTACCCCTACGGCGGCGACCCCGACCTCGGGCCGGTCGAGCGCGCCGTCGACGACTACGACCTGCTGATCACCGGCGGCAGCGACGCCCACGGGGAGACGCTGGGCGCCGCCGGCCTCGACGCCGCGGCGTGGGCGCGGATCCGCGAGGCGCTCGACGCCTGACAGGATTGTTGCCACTCCCGCCTCGACCGTACGATGGCGTGCGGTCGGACCGGTACAGGGCCCGAAGAATCCGTCTCAGTCGGTCAGGCGCTCGACCGTGTCGTTGATGTCGACGACCTGCTCGGCCTGGCGCTCGTTCGCGCGGGCGACCTCCTCGACCTCGTCGGCGATCCGCTCGGCCTGCTCGACCAGATCGTCGAGCATGCTGGCGACCTCCTCCGTCGAGGCCGCCTGATCGTCGGTCGCGTCGGACACCTCCCGGATGCCCTGTGAGGTCTCGCGCACGGCCGCGACGATGTCCTCGAGGCGATCCATGGCGGCCTCGACCCGGTCGATCCCCTCGTCGACCTGCTCGGTGGTCTCGGCGAGGCTCTCGACGGTGTCGGCGGTGTCGGCCTGGATCTCCGCGACCATCGACTCGATCCGGCTGGCGTGTTCCTGGGACTCCTCGGCCAGTTCCTTCACCTCGTCGGCGACGACGGCGAAGCCGTCGCCGGCCTCGCCGGCCCGGGCCGCCTCGATCGACGCGTTCAGCGCGAGGACGTTCGTCTGCTCTGCGATGTCGTTGATGACCTCGACGACCTCGTCGATCTCGCCGACGCGCTCGTCGAGGCGGTCGACGTCGTCGGCGACCGACGCCGCGGACGCGTCGACGGCCTCCATGGCGTCGATGGCCTCGTCGGCCGCGGCCTGCCCCTCCTCGGCCAGGTGTTCGGCGCGGTCGCTCGTCGATTCGACCTCGTCGGCCGTCGAGGCGATCTCCTCGATCGTCGCGCTCATGTTCGAGACCTCCTCGGCCACGTCGTTCGTCGACCCGGCCTGCACGTCGGCCAGGTCGCTGATCTCCTGGCTGCTCGTCTCGAGGTCCTCGGCGACGACCTGGCACCGCGCGACGGCCTCGTCGACCTCGCTGGCGACCGACTGCTGGCGCTCCAGTTCGCCCTCCAGGCGCTCGCTGTAGGAGTGGATGTACGTGTCCATCGCGACCTGCTGGTCGAGGTTCAGGAGCTTCAGCGCCGACATCGTGCGATCGAGCACCTCGTCGATCGCCTCGTCGACGGTCGCCGCGCCCGTCGCGCCGTCGGCGGCCCCGCTCCCGGTCTCGGCGGTGTCGTCGACGGCCGCGCCGCCGTCGGCCGCCGCGATCTCCGATTTCACGTCCGCCGCGATGGCCTCGAGAATCCCCTCGTAGTAGATGCTGTACGCGCCCAGATAGATCCGCGGCCCGAGTTCGAGCATGTCGTGGATCTTCCCGATGCGGGCTCGCCGGTCGAAGTACGACTGCCCGTACTCGCCCTGCCCGAGATCGATCAGGTACCCGCGCTGGGTCCGCTTCAACTGCTCGACGGACTTGGTCGAGCGCCCGAAGATGTCGACGGCCCGCTCGTGGTCCTCGAGGTGGTCGTAGAACTCCTCGACGAGGTCGTCGGCGATCCGCTCGAGCGTGTCGTCCATCCGGGCCATCCGCTCGGCGTCGGCCTCCGCAAAGCCCGTGAATTCCTTTCGCCACGCGATCTCGCGCTCGTCGATGCCGATCTCGTCGGTCAACTGTGCCCCGTCCACCTGGCGACGCCGCGTCTCGTCCACGACGTCTGGTTCACCACTCGACATGAGTCTACTGCCCAATCTTCCCGATCGATTATGATTGTTATGGGCGATGATCGACAGTTACAGCCACTATACCCACAAAATTGTGGTCGTGTTACACTTCCGCAAAAACGATTGTACGGGAAGATATGTTGGAATAAATATCACGGGCTGTGGACCGACACGCTTTCGGCCCGGCGTCGCCCAGGTCCGGACATGTTCCCCGAGTTCGAGGTGGTGCCGGCGGTGGACATGCGGGACGGGCAGGTCGTCCAGCTCGTCGGGGGCGAGCGCGACACCGGTCGGGAGTACGGCGACCCGGTCGCGGCCGCCCGGCGGTGGGTCGACGCCGGGGCGGAGACGCTGCACCTCGTGGACCTGGACGGGGCCTTCGAGGGCGAGCGGGCCAACGCCGACGCCATCGACGCGGTGCTTGACGCCGTGGACGTGGACGTGGACGTGCAACTCGGCGGGGGGATCCGCACCGTCGCGGACGCCGTCGGCCTGCTCGATCGGGGCGTCGACCGCGTGATCCTGGGCACCGCCGCCGTCGAGGACCCCGAGATCGTCGCCGCGATCAGCGACGAACGCCCGGGGCGCGTGCTGGTCAGCCTCGACGCGAAGGGCGGCGAAGTCGTCGTCGAGGGGTGGACCGAGGGGACGGGGCTCGACCCGGCCGAGGCGGCCGCCCGCTACGCGGACCTGGGGGCCGGCGGCATCCTCTTTACGGACGTTGACGTGGAGGGGCGACTCGAGGGGGTGCGCACCGACCCGGTCCGGCGAGTCGTCGAGGCGGTCGACGTGCCCGTGATCGCCAGTGGTGGGGTCGCGAGCGTCGACGACGTGCGTGCGCTCCGGGACGCGGGCGCCGCGGCGGTCGTGGTTGGCAGCGCCCTCTACGAGGGGCGGTTCACGCTCGCGGCGGCGCGGGCGGCCCTCGAATGAGCGGCGGCGCGGGCGGCTCCTCAAGTGGGTGGACGGGCGGAGTACCGCTCGCGTGAGCGGACGGGCGGAGTACCGCTCGATCAGTCCGCGCGGCGCAGCGTCACCTCGTCGGCGGCGTACTCCTCGTAGAAGGGGCCGAACCCGGAGGTGACCCCGCCGACGCTCGCGAGGCCGTCGTCGGTCTCGACGACCAGCGCGTTCTCGATGGGGAAGGCGTGTTCCGCCGGTTCGACGAGGCTCTGGCGGACCTCGCGCACGCGGGCCCCCTCGAAGACGTGTTCCTCGCCGGTCTCGACGTGGGTGGCCGGGAAGTCCGCGACGACGTCCCACCCGGCAGTCGTGTGCAGCGCGGCGGTCGTCACCGCCGAGCGGAACTGCTCGAAGGTGGCCGGTAGCGCCGGCGGCTCGCGGACGAACTGCTGTTCGCCCATCGGCCAGACGTTCGAGAGCTCCGAGCCGTACAGCCCGCTCGCGAGTTCGGTCTGGTTGAACGTCAGGGCGAAATCGTCGTCGTGGCGGCCCCGCAGGGCGCCGTGGGCGCCCCAGACGCCGGCCGTGCCGTCCCGGAGGACGAACACCGTCGGCCGGGCGTCCCAGGTGCGCACGACGTGGGCGTAGGCGCCCGGATCCGCGAGGTCCTCGAGCGTCGCGCCGGGGTCGGGCGCCGACAGCAGGCAGTAGACGAATACCCCCCGGTCGATGGCCGCCGCGAGTTCGTCGGTCAGTTCCCGGAACGTCGGCGCCGGCAGCACGAGGAACAGTTCGTCGGCGGCGTTCGTGATCCGCTCGCGCGCGCGGCGGCGCACCGTCTGGCGCGACCGCACGATCTGGAACGCCGGCTCCTCGCTCGTGGGCTCGCTGTACAGTTGCTCGATCGCGCCCTCGAACTCGCCGAGTCTGGCGGACAGCGCCTCGACGGCCTCCTCGGGCGGGCGCGCCCGCAGCGTCGTCGGCGTCGCACAGTCGTCGACGGTGACCAGCCCGCGATCTTCGAGTTCCGTCGCCACCTCGTAGACGTAACTCTGGGAGATGTCCGCCGCCTCCGACACCGCCCGCGTCGTCGCCGCCCCCCGCTCGAGGATCGCCAGGTAGGCGTCGATCTCCTTCCCCGAGAGACCGAACGTGGCGAGCAGGTCCCGGACGTGTGATTCGCTCATCACGTTACAGTATTCTTTGACTATCTGAAAAACCTTTTCCGTCACGGCCGCGTGCCGTCCACCGTGCAACGCGTTCCGCCGTCGGGGGGACGCCCGTGAGTCGGAACCGCCGCCTCTGGACCGCGACGGTGTTCGCGACGATGGCGGTGACCGGCATGGCGATGATGGCCCGCGGCCCCGTCATCCCCCACCTCAGGGACACCTATCTCGCGCCGGAGTGGCAGCTCGGGCTGATCGCGCCGGCGGGGATGGTCGGGTACCTGCTCGTGGTGGCGCTTGTCGGCTTCGGCGCCGGCCACCTCGAGCCCCGGCGCTTCGTCGCGCTCGGCCTCGCGGGCAGCGGCGTCTCGCTGCTCGCGATGGGCGCGGCGCCGCTACTTGGGGTCTTCCTGCTCGCCATCGTCGTCAGGGGGACGATGAACGGCGTCGTCCGAGGGCTGAACCGCCCCATCGTGAGCCACTTCTACCCGGAGAACCGCGGGCGGATGTACAGCTACTACGACATGATCTGGGCCCTCGGCGCGATGGGCGGGCCCGTGCTGGTCGTGGCCGCCGTCGCGGTCGGCAGCTGGCGACTCGCCTACTACGCACTGGCAGGGGTGATGTTCCTGCTCGCGGCGATCGTCTGGCTGCTCGACGCCCCGGCCGTCGAGACCGACGAGGAACCGATCGACCGCGCGGAACTCCGGGAACTGTTCGCCCGGCCGGAGGTGCTGGCGATGCTCGTCGCGATGTTCTTCGGGACCGGCGTCGAGGGCGGCCTGTTCACCTGGCTGCCCACCTACGCCGACGGCGAACTCCCCGCGACGCTGGCCGGCGTCACCCTCTCGGTGATGGTCGCCGGCTACGTCCCCGGGCGGTTCCTCTACGGTCGCCTGGCCGAGCGGGTCGGCTACGTGCGACTGCTGGTGGTCGTCCTCGCCCTGCTGGTCCCCGCGTTCGCCGGCACGTTCCTGCTCGCCGACGGACTGTGGCTGCTGGCCGGCGTCGCCGTCATCGGCGCGCTCATCTCGGGGGTCTACCCGCTGTTGATCTCCTACGCGACCGACGCCGCGCCCCAGCACAGCGGCCCGGTCACCGCCATCGCCGCCGTCTCCTCCTCGCTCGGCGTCGGCATCGTCCCGGCGCTGATGGGCGGGGTCATCAGCGGGGCCGACGCCGGCCTCGCGATGCAACTGCTGCTCGTCCCCATCGGCATCTCGCTCGTCGTCCTTGTCGTCGCCCGCGTGGGCGAGCGCCGCCGCGACCGCGAGGGCACACCGACCTAACGAGTCGGCCGTTCCGGCACCGCCCGTTAGCGGGTCAGCGGTTCCGGTACCGCCCGTTAGCGGGTCGGCCGCTCCGGCGTCACCAGCTTCGGCAACACGACGCCGTACGCGCCCGCGGCCACCAGCAGGGCGCCCAGCAGTGCCGTCTCGGCGGTGTTGAACAGCAGACCGCCGGCCAGCATCACCATCACCGCGACCGCCTGGAGTTTGTGGCTCATACCCACACGTGATCGAAAATCGGCCATAAATCCCCGGCAGACGCCCGTCTGACGGGGAGGGGCGCGACGGCGGCGACTACCGGACGTGCCCGGACACCGCGCCCGCGACCACCGAGATGACGCCTCATACGGATTATTGCGAGTCGCCCGTCTCGACCGCACGACTGCGTGCGCCCGGACCGGTAAACAGTCGCACTAATCCGTATCACGCGATCGAGTCGCACGCTCGAACGGGCCACGTCAACGCCTCGTTTGCAGGGTGTTCACAAACCCTACGAACAATTATTAGGTTTGGGTGAGAACGTGAAGACGTATGGCGACAAGCCAGTCGACCACGACGACGTATCACACGTGTGGCTGTGGTGAGCGGTTCGACACCACGGAGGCACTTCTCGCCCACGCTCGAGAGGAGCACGGGCTCACCGTACTCTGATCGGCTGGCGGCCTTCGACCCGGGCGGGTTATGGCGGCCTCACCTGGCGTCGTCGGCCAGGTCCGGGCGCACGCGGAACCGTTCGTAGCCACCGTGAGAGACCTCCATCGATCCGAGCCACCAGTTCCACCGCTCGACGAGCCCCCGTCCGTCGGGGGCGTCCGCGAGGTTCGAAAGCACGTCGTCGACGGTGAGATCGCCGTCGAAGTCCTCGGCGAACCGCCCGGAGTCGGCGAGGTCACGCGCCTCGCGGGCGACGGCACGGATCACCGTCTCCTCGGCGTCGTAGCGATCAACGAGCGCGGTTTCGAGTCGGTCCCGGTCCACACCGGGGGCACGCGCCGGATCGCCTTCAACCCTGTCCCAGCAGCGCGCGCAACTGCTCGCGCGAGAACAGCGTCGACGGCCGGTCCATGTGGACGCCGATCTCGCCCTCGAAGGCCCGCAGTCCCGCGCGCTGGAGTGGTTTGGGCAGCGAGTAGCCCCCCCGGACCAGCGCTCCGAGTCGGATCTCCCGCCGGAGGTCGGCCCGCCAGGCGCGCTCGTACGCGCCCAGCGTCCCCGGGTCTGCGGGGTCGACCTCGCGGGCGGCGTGGTCGGCGGCAGTCATGCCATAGAGGATGCCACCGCCGGTGAACGGCTTGGTCTGGGCGGCGGCGTCACCGATCAGGAGCGATCGCCGGCCCGTCACGCGCTTGGGCGGGCCGACCGGGATCATCCCCGAGCAGCGCCGCTCGGTCTCGACGCCGTAGGCGTCGGTGAACGCCTCGAACTGCTCGCGGGCGTCGTCGCCCGGCGGCACCGCCAGGCCGTACTCGACGCCCGCCTCGCCGCGGGGGATGCGCCACTTGAAAAACCGCGGCGCGGTCAGGTGCACGTCCACGAAATTCCCGCCGTCCCGCTCGTCGGTGAACCCGAGCACGCCGTGCAGCAGTTCGTCGGGCTCGGGCAGGTCGAGTTCGCGCCGGACCCGCGAGGTCGGGCCGTCACATCCCGCGACCATCCGCGCCCGGTGGGTCTCGACGCCGCCCGGGCCCCGCACCGCGACGGCGACGTGGTCGCGGCGCTCCTCGACCTCGAGGACGGTGTGTTCCTCCCGGAGGTCCGCGCCCGCCGCGCGGGCCGCGTCGGCCAGTTCGCGGTCGAGCCCCACGCGGTCGATGACGTTCGAGACGGGGTCGTCCTTGTAGAAGCGATACGGGTCCTCGCCGGCGTCGTCGAGGTGAAAGCGCGCCCCCCGGGCCTCGTTTTGCAGGAGACGCTCGCGGGCGCCCTCCGGGGCGTACGCCCAGACGTCCGTCGAGACGTGCCCGGAACAGGCCAGCGGCTCGCCCACCCGCCCCTGCTCGAAGGCGAGGACGTCGTGGCCCTCCTCGGCCGCCCGGCGCGCGAACCGTGACCCCGCCGGGCCACAGCCCACCACGACGAAGTCGTGCATAGCCCGAATCGGGGGCGCAAGCTTACAAATAGTTGCCGTCTCCCGCGACGTTATGGCGGTCCAGTCCTCCGGGTCGGGCATGGCCGACTACCAGCCCGGGGTCTGCAACATCGGTACCGCCGAGCGCCGCAAGCGCCGCCGCGTGGGGTACGCGGGATTCGCCGTCGCGGTCGCCTACGTCGGCGTGGTCGTCGTCGCGGGCCTGCCCGACACGGCGCTGCTGGCGACCGTCGCGCCCCTGTTTGCCGGCTTTCTCGGCGCCCTGCAGGACCGCCTGCGGTTCTGTGCCGGCTTCGCGGCGCTGGCTCGCTACGACCTCTCGGAGACCGGCGGCGACGTCCACCGGGTCACCGACGCCGACGCCGTCCGCCGGGACCGTCGGCGTGCCGTCCAGATAGTCGCGGGGGCGGCGCTCGCGGCCGCCGCTCTCACCGCGGTCCTCTACCTGGCCGCCGGTCTCCGCTGAGACGGCCCCGCCTGTCAGTCCATCTGGTCGTCCAAGCGGGCGGTCCCACCAGACCTTTGTCGGTGTCTCTCTACGAGTCGGTATGGCTCGAAGAGCGATTCAGCTGTACACGCTGCGCGAGATGGACGTGCCGTTCACGGACCTCCTCGAGATGGTCGCCGACGCGGGGTTCGAGGGCGTCGAGTACGCCTACCGGGTGCCCGAGGCCGACCCCGCCGAGGTACGGGCCACCCTCGCGGAGACGGGGCTCGAGGTGCCGAGCGCCCACGTCCCCATCGAGGAGATGGAAGAGGACCTCGCGGCCACCGTCGAGCGCTATCGGGACCTGGAGGCCGAGCGCCTCGTCGTCCCGGCCGTCGACGAGGAGCACTTCGAGAGCGTCGACGCCGTCGAGGCCCTGGCCGACCGCCTCGACGGCCTGGCCGCGGACCTCGCCGAACACGACTTCCCGCTGTTGTACCACAGCCACCACTTCGAGTTCACCGACCTCGAGGGGACAAGCGGGTACGAGCGCCTCGTCGAGGCGACCGAGACCGTCGACTTCGAACTGGACGTGGGCCTCGCGCGGTACGCGGGGGCCGACCCCGCCGCCCTCGTCGAGCAGTACGGCGGCCGGATCGACCTGCTGCACTGTACCGACACCGACCTCGACTTCGAGGAGATGGCCCACGCCCGCTTTGGCACCGGTCCCGTCGACTACGAGGCGGTGTTCGACGCCGCCGAGGCCGCCGGTATCGAGTGGTACATCTACGAGAACGGCTCCCAGGACGACCCCGAGGCCGAACTCGAGTACGCCCGCGAGGCGTTCCTGTAGTCGACGGCGGGGCCGGAGTCGACGCGGCGTTCTTCCCGGCCGGTGTCGCTAGTCGAGGCGGACCTCGCCACCGCTCTCGGCGCTCCGGTAGGTCGCGTCGATGATGCGCTGGACCGTCAGCCCGCGCTGGACGGTGTTGGTCGCGTGCTCGCGCTCGCCCGCGAGCACGTCGAAGAAGTAGTCCCACTCGGCCCCCCAGGCGTCGTGTTCCTTGATCTGGAGTTCCGTGTCCGTGAGTTCGTCGCGGTCGGTGCCGTAGACCGTCGGCGCGCCCTCGTCGAGGGGGACGGTCGCGCCGGCCTCGTCGCCCAGCACCTGCACGCGGCGCTCGGGTTCGCGGTTGCTCGCCCAGGTCACGTCGAGCGCCAGCGTCGTCCCGTCGTCGAAGCGCACCAGCGCGCGGACGCTGTCGTCCACGTCGAAGGTGGGGTCCTCTCGCGGCTCGCCGGCCCACATGTCGAGGTAGGTGTAGCCCTCGGGGTCGCGCCCGAAGTGATCGCCCGTGCGCGCGCTGACGGCGGCGACGTCCGGGTCCTCGAGCAGGTCGACGGTCACGCCCAGCAGGTGGACGCCCAGGTCGATCAGCGCGCCGCCGCCGGCCTCGGCCTTCTGGGTGAACCACCCGCCGAGCTTCGGGATGCCCCGCCGCCGGACGGCCGTGCAGTCGACCTCGAACACGTCGCCGAACTCGTCGTCGTGGACGCGCTCGGCGACCGCCTCGAATGCCGGCGAGAACACCATCGTGAACCCGACGAACGCCTCGGCGTCGCTGGCCTCCTCGGCGGCGACGATGCGCTCGGCGCCCTCGAGGGTCCGGGCCATCGGCTTCTCGATGAAGGCGTTGATGTCCCGCTCCAGCGCGGCGACGGCACACTCCGCGTGCAGGCGGTTCGGGACCGCCACCAGCGCCACGTCGGGGTCCGTCTCCTCGAGCATCCGCTCGTAGTCCTCGTAGCCCGCACAGTCGTAGGCCGCGGCGAACGCCTCGCGCGCGTCGGGGTCGATGTCCGCCGCCGCGACGATGTCGGCGTCACGCTCGGCCAGTCTGTCGGCGTGTTCGTTCGCGATGGCTCCGGCACCGATCGAGACGACTTCGAACGTCATGGTCGGGTACTCCGCCCACGGTCGCTTAAATCACGGGGTGGGATTCGAGTGCGTCGCCTGAAACTATCGTTCAGAAATATTTTCCGATAACAATTGGAAAACAGCCATTTTTGCCGTCGCGCCGGTGCGTCAGACGCGCGAGAAACGCCCGTTACGAGGACGTACGATCTGTTTGCAAGCGGAACCGTCGACCGGTGGCAACAGAACGATAGGTGTTCGAGAATATCAGTCTCTCCGATAGCTTCGAGGAAGCGCAAGTGATTGCGGTGGATGGCTCGGAGAGGAGCCGGTCGTGGCAGACGACCCGCGGTTAGTAGACAGGCGATACAGTGTGTAGGGCCCGGGTGGGCCCGATCGAGACCGTCGGCCCCGGGCCGCGAGTCAGTGCGGCCAGGGCCGCTGGGGCCAGTAGTACGCCAGGATCGCCATCACGAACAGCGCGATCGTGCCGACTTTCATCACGATGCCCGCCTCGAACTCGTCGCGGACGAACGTCAGGTAGCCGATGCCGATACCGGCGACCAGAAAGACCAGTGCGCCGCCGACGATCGGCTGGTTGGCGCCCGCCGCGCCGAGTTTGAGCAACACGTCGATGGTGAATGCGTCGAATGCCATGCTCGATCAGGCTCCTTTGTTCCCCGTGAGGGCGATGCCCTCCATGAAGGTCCGCTGGGCCAGCAGGTAGGCCGTGATCACCGGCACCGCTGCCATGATCGAGGCGGCCAGTAGCTGCCCCCACTGGTTCGTGTACGGACCCGTCAGGAGCGCGATGCCCACCTGCAGGGGGAACATCGCGTGGTCGTTGATGATGATCAGCGGCCACAGGAACGCGCTCCACGCGAAGATGAACGTGAACACCGTCAGCGACGAGAGCGCGGGCTTGGCCATCGGGAGCATGATCCGGGTGTAAATCTCTAACGTGTTACACCCGTCGATGCGCGCGGCTTCCATCAGCGAGTCCGGGATCGTCAGGAAGAACTGGCGCATGAAGAACGTCCCGAACGGGTTGGCGATGAACAGCACGATGATCGCCCAGTAGGTGCCGCCCCAGTTGATCGCGTTGACCTCCAGGTACAGCGGCACCAGCAACACCTGCGGCGGGATCACGAGCGTGCCGATCACGAGCGTGAACAGCAGGCCCTTCCCGCGGAAGCGCCCCTTCGCGAGCGCGTAGCCCGCCAGCGTGTCCAGCAACAGCGTCAGGAACACGATGGCCACCGACAGCACCAGGCTGTTCATCACCCACCGGTCGAGTGGCTGGTTCACCCAGACGAACACGTAGTTCTCCAGCGTCGGGTGGGCCGGAATGATCTGGTAGATCGTCGCGAAAATCTGGGACTCGGGCTTCAGCGAGGTCATCAGCCCCCAGAAGAACGGCAAGAACGCGATGAGGGACGCGATGATGAGGATGGCGTGGGCCAGATACCGGGGCCACTGCCGGCCCTTGGCCTGTTCGTAGCCCGACACGCCACGTTCCTTCTCGATCTCGAGTCCTTCGTCTTCAGTACTCAACGTCATCACCCGCGTAGCGGTTCTGGATGAGGCTGAGCGCGAACACGATCACGAACAGCACGACTGCGATGGCGCTCGCGTAGCCCATGTTGAACTGTTTGAAGCCCTGTTGCCAGAGGTAGTAGACGATCGACGTCGAGGAGTGGACCGGCCCGCCCCCGGTCATGACATACACCTGGGCGAACAGCCGGAACGAGAAGATCATCGTCACGAGCACCACCAGGAACGACGTCGGCTTCAACAGCGGCAGCGTGATGTTGCGGAACCGCTGCCAGCGGTCGGCGCCGTCGATCGCGGCGGCTTCGTAGTACTGGTTGGGGATGCCTTTCAACCCCGCCAGGAAGATGACCATGTTGAACCCGACGTGTTTCCAGATGCTCATGATCGAGATCGACGCCAGCGCGGTGTGGCGACTGTTGAGCCACTCCAGCGTCGGCAGGCCGACGCCCTGGAGGAAGGAGTTGATCATGCCGTAGTCGGGCTGGTACAGCCAGGTCCAGATGAGCGAGACGACGACCCAGGACGTGACCACGGGCAGGAAGATCGCGGCGGAGTAAAACCGGGTGCCACGCAGGTTCATGTCCAGCAAGAGCGCCAGGCCGAGCGCGATGGGAACGTCGAACAGCAGGAGTGAGGCGCTGTAGCTGGCGGTGTTGATCAGCGCCTTGTGGAACGTCGAGTCCGTGAGCAGGCGGACGTAGTTGTCCAGCCCGACGAACGGTTTCGTGGCCGCCAGCGGCCCCCACTCGTGGAGGCTGATCCAGACCAGCCCCAGGAACGGCAGGATCAGGAGAAACAGGAACAGCACCACTTTGGGAAAGACGAGGAGATACCACGAGATCTCGGAGTCGGGATCGGTGAGCCCGAACGACGGCAGCAGCTCGGCGAGCCGCGCCTGGCTAGTCTCCTCGGCTGGTGGCTGTGCCATCGTTTAGAGGACGTCGTTGATCTGCTGGGCCGCCGAGTCGAGCGTCGACTGGATGTCGTCGCCCTGCCAGAGCGCCTCGGCCTGCGTGTGGACCGCGTTCCACATCGTCGCGACCTCGGGGTGACTCGGGAACCCGACCGTGTTCTCGATCTCCTGGACGGCGGTCTGGAACCGGGGTTCGTTGTCGACGACCTGCTGGAACGTGTCGGTGTCGTAGGCCGACTTCAGGCCGGGGAAGCCGCCGACCTGGTCGGTGACCTTTGCCTGCTGGTCCTCCGAGGCGATGTACTGCAGGAAGTCGAGGCCGATCTCCTGGTTGGCGCCGCCCCGGCTGGGCACCGTGTAGAACACGCCGGCCGACCAGGTGTGGCTCATGTTGTCCAGTTCCGGACCGCTCGGGAACGGGAGGAACTGCCAGTTGATGTCGCTGTCCTGCAGGCGCGGCACCTGCCAGAGACCAGCGTAGTACATCGAGGCGTTCTGGGTCGTGAAGTCGTCGATCCCCGTGTCGGTCGCGCCCGTCGGCCGGGCGATCATCGTCTCGTCGTCGACGACTTTCGGCTGGAGGAACTCCGCCGCCTCGACGGCGTTCTGGTTGTTGATGATCGCCTCGGTGGCGTCGTCGTTGATGTAGTTGCCGCCGTTCGAGAGCACGAACGCGTCGAAGCCCTCGCCGGCCGGCATCGAGAAGCCCGCGCTCACGTCGAGCTCCGAGGCCAGCGTGGAGTTCCACTGGGCGAACTCGTCCCAGGTCGGCCGATAGGTGGGGTCGGGGACGTCGATCCCGGCCTGGTCGAAGTGATCGCGGTTGATCCCCAGGAACCGGCAGTCCACGTACCACGGGATGGCCGACATGGTGCCGTTGTAGCTGGAGTTGTGCCGCCCGGCACCGACCCAGTCGTCGGGGTTGAAGCCGTCCCAGCCGTTCTCTTCGAGGTTCACCACGACGCCCTGGTCGATCAGGCGCGGAACCCACAGCACGGACAGCGCCATCGCGTCGGGCGCGTTGCCCGCGGGGATGGCGTTCGTGACCTTCGAGAGGTAGTCCGCGAAGGGGAACGTCTGCCACTGTGCCTCCGAGACGGCGTCGTACATTTGGGCGAACTCCGAGGCCTGGTCCTCGCGGGTCGGCTGGAGCCCGGGGTCGTTCCACGCCCACAGCGTGGCCGACTCGCCGCCGCCGCTGCCGCCGTCACCGCCGTCGCTGCCACCGCCGCTGGTCTCCGTCGGCGTCTCGTTCCCGCCACCGCTGCCACCGTCGCCACCGCCACCGCCACCGTCGCCGCCGTCACCGCCGTCGCCGCCGCCGTTACCGCTACAGCCCGCGAGACCGGCGAGGCCGGTCGCACTCATAATTGACACCCATTCGCGCCGAGTCAAGCGTCTTCTGGTCATAGATTGACCTCACTATGGCCAACAATGTTACTGAATATAAAGATTTTGAATGTTTAATTACAATAGATCGTCGAAACGCGGGGCCGAGCGGTCCGGCCCGGCCGGCGTCGGGGGGCTCAGGTCTGGCCGGTGTCGCTGCCGAGGGAGGGTTCGGCGCCGCCGGTGGCGGTGATGCCGCTGGTCTTGACGGCGTCGCCGGTGTCCCGGTCGAAGAGGTGGAGCTGTTCGGCGGGGAACACGAGATCGAGCTGGTCGCCGGGCTCGGTGACGAACTCGCCCTCGACGCTCACGGTGTACATCTGGTCGCCGATCTCGACGTAGACGTGAGTGACGTCGCCCATAGGTTCGACGACGGAGACGGGCGCGGTGAGCGTCGCGGATTCGCCGTCGGCGACGTGGATGCTCTCCGGGCGGATCCCCATCACGAGGTCGGTGCCGGCGCCGCTCAACTGCTCGCGCGTTGCCTCCTCCAGCGGGTAGGCGAAGTGGTCGTGGTGGAGCGTGCCGTCCTCGTAGGTGACGTCGAAGAAGTTCATCGCGGGCGAGCCGATGAACCCGGCGACGAAGCGGTTGGCGGGCTCGTGGTACAGTTCCAGCGGCGTCCCGACCTGCTGGAGTTCGCCGTCGTCCAGAATGGCGATGCGATCGCCCATCGTCATCGCCTCTGTCTGGTCGTGGGTGACGTAGATCGTCGTGATGTCGAGTTCGTGCTGGAGGTTCTGCAGTTCCGTGCGCATCTGGGTGCGCAGTTTCGCGTCCAGGTTCGACAGCGGCTCGTCCATGAGGAACACTTCGGGCTCGCGGACGATCGCCCGGCCCAGCGCGACGCGCTGTTGTTGCCCGCCGGAGAGCTCACCGGGCTTTTTCTCCAGCAGGTCCCCGATCTCCATCATCTCGGCGACGTCCGCGACGATCTCGTCGATCTCGTCGCGGGGCATGTCCGTCGACATGCGCAGCCCGAAGCTCATGTTCTCGCCGGCCGTCATGTGCGGGTACAGCGCGTAGTTCTGGAACACCATCGCGATGTCCCGATCGGTGGGCGGTTCCGTGGTGATCGCCTCGCCGTTCAGCAGGATCTCGCCCTCACTGACCGTCTCCAGGCCCGCCACACACCGCAGAGTCGTGGACTTGCCACAGCCCGACGGCCCGACCATCACCAGAAACTCCCCGTCCTCGATTTCGAGCGAGAGGTCGTCGACGGCCACGATCGACCCGCCGTCGTCCTCGAACACCTTCGTCAGATTCTGTATCTCGAGCTTCCCCATCGGGAGATCACACGTGGCCGTTGAAGGTTCTTGGTAATAAATGATTGGACGATTCGCCAGACATGTCCGCGAGTGGGCCGCGGGCGTGCCGCGTCCGCCACACCGGCGATCCTGCCCGCGAGACGCGCTGTCGTCCACAGAGCGGCGCGCGCGTGCCGTCGTGTCACAGCGCCCTGGCGACCGCGCGCCGTCCTGTCGCCCCGTCGGATTACAGCGACACCCGCTCGTCGTGCTCGACGGCGTCCCGCGCGGCCAGCGTCAGCCGAAGCGTCTCGACGGCGTCGGCGTAGTCAGCCCGGATCGGATCGCTCGATCCCTCTTCGACCGCCCGGAGGAACGCGTTGAGTTCCCGCTCGTACCAGTCGGCGGGCAGGTCCTCCTCGACGGCCTCGCCGTCGACGGTGCCCGTGAGGGTGTGCTCCATGAAGTCGACGGTCAGCTGGCAGCCCTCGGCGACGACCCGCGTCTCGAAGCGAAAGCTCGAGGCGCCGGTCGCCGTGCCGACGTGGCTGACGGGGCCGTCCTCGTGGACGAGCGTCACCGAGGCGGTGTCGTGGAAATCGACCTCGGGGGCGAGGCGGTCCGTGGTGCCGGCGCCGGTCACGGCCGTCACGTCGCCCGCGAGATAGCGGTGGGTGTCGTAGGCGTGGGTGGCCTGCTCGACGAGTTGCCCGCCGGACTGCTCGCGGTGGCGCCACCACTCGGTCTCGGGGACGGGCGCCCAGTAGGTCGACTCGATCGTGCCAAGCGTCCGGCCGTCGAGCAGTTCACGGACCCGGTCGATGACGGCCGCGTACCGGCCGACGTAGCCCGACGCCGTCAGGACGCCCGCCTCGGCCAGCAGGTCCCGCGTCTCCTCGGCGGGCGGAACCGACAGGTCGACGGGCTTCTCGACGAACAGGTCCAGCCCCGCCGCGGCGGCGGCCCGCTCGTACTGCGGGTGAGCGAAGGGCGAGACCGCGACCAGGACGGCGTCGAGGTCCTCCTCGTCGATCAGCGCCTCGCCGTCGGTGTAGACGGCGGCGTCGCGCGGGTCGGCCGCGTCTTCGGCCCGCTGTTCGTCGACGTCCGCGACCGCCACGAGCGAGGCGTCGTCGGTGTCGTCGAGGTTCTCGAGGTGGACCGATGCGATACCGCCGGCGCCGATCAGGCCGACTCTGACAGGCATGGACAGTGCTCACACCAGCGGGGGCTTAATCCTAGTGGAGCGGCAGTGACACGTGGGGCGGGACGCGAGCACCACGTGAGGCGGGGCTGACACGTCCGCAACAGGCTGCTGACACGTCCGCGGCAAGCTATTTGCCCCTCGGCCCGACAGGGGCGAGTATGCGCTACGCGCTCAACCAGATGGCGTTCCCGCGCGACGACCTCGAAGCGAACGTCGACCTGCTCGCAGCGGCGGGCTACGAGGGCATCGAGCCCAACCTGACCGCCGACGGCCCGCTCTGGGACGACGACGCCGTCGCCTCGCTGGCCGACCGGGTCGACGAGGCGGGGCTTGACGTGCCCGCGGTGTCGACGACGCTGCACTGGGAGTACCCCCTCTCGAGCCCCGACACGGAGACCCGCGAGGAGGGGATCGCGGCCGGCGAGCGGATGATCGCGGTGGCCGACGCGCTCGACGCCGACGACGTGCTGATCGTCCCGGCGCTGGTCGGGGAAGACACCCCCTACGACGACGCCTACGAGCGCGGCCTCGACGCCGTCAGGCGACTGGCCGAGACCGCGGCCGACCACGGCGTGACCGTCGCCGTCGAGAACGTCTGGAACGACTTCCTCTACTCGCCGCTGGAGTACCGCTCGTTCGTCGACGAGGCCGGCGAGGCGGGCCCCGTCGGCGCGTACTTCGACGTGGGGAACGTCCGCCGGTTCGGCCGGCCCGAGCAGTGGATCGACCTGCTCGGCGACCGGATCGAGCGCGTCCACGTCAAGGACTACGACACCGACATCGACACGATCGAAGGCTTCACCTACCCGCTGCAGGGCGACCTCGACTGGCCGGCCATCGCAGACGCGCTCGACCGGATCGGCTACGACGACTGGATCACCGCCGAGGTGCCGCCCTACGAGACCTACCCCGAGCAGATGCCCCCGCAAGTGCTGTCGAACCTCCGGCGCGCCTTCGAGTGATGCGCCGGCCCAATTAACCGTCTCACACGCGCTTCGGTCCGTTTTCCGCTGTCTCTCTCCGCGTCCGGATCGGCGTGCCGCCGAGGCGTACCTTACAGCCATACGGTTGTAAATATATACAGGTGAAACGAGGGGGGGCCACCACCGCTCGCCGGAAAGCGCCCGCTGGATCGTCGCGAGGACGGAGCGGCTGGATCGTCGTGAAGACGGGGCGGAACGTGCTACAGGGGCCCTTGACCGGCGGATATTTACGGGAGCACACACAGTTATGTGGTATGGTTGACCAAGGCAATCGCGGCGTCGCCGACGACCTGTTCGGCGTCCACGAGGGCGTCTTCGAGCGCCGCCGCCTCCTCGAGACGGGGTACGTGCCGCGGTCCGATCGCATCGTCGGGCGCGACGAGGAACTCCGGCGCCTCGGGTCGGCGCTCGCGCCGGCAGTCACCGGCGACCCGCCCAACAACGTCCTGGTCTACGGGAAGGCCGGCACCGGCAAGTCGCTGTGCGTGAAACACGCGACTCGCCGCTGTCAGGAGGCGGCCGCCGAGCGGGGCGTCCGGGTCGGGCGAGCCGTCGTCGACTGCTCACAACAGGACACCGAGACGCGGGCCATCCGGGCGGTCGCCCGCCAGCTCAACGACGCCGACGCGACCGGCGTGACGGTCCCGGAGACGGGGCTGGGTCGCTCGCGGTACTACGACCGCCTGTGGACGGTGCTCGACGCCCGCTACGACGTGGCGCTGGTCGTCCTCGACGAGGTCGACCGCCTCGCGGACACGGAGTTTCTCCTCCAGCTCTCCCGGGCGGAGGAGGCCGGCAAACTCGACCGCTGTCGGGTGGGCGTCCTCGGGGTGAGCAACGAGTCGGACTTCCGCGAGCGGATCCCCGCGCCGGTGCGCTCGACGCTCCAGGAGCGCGAGATCGTGTTCGCCCCCTACAGCACCGACGTGCTCACGTCGATCCTCGAGGGGCGGGCCGACGCCATCAGCGACGATGCGCTCGGGCCGGACGTGCTCGGGGAGTGTGCCACGCTGGCCGCACGCGAGCACGGTGACGCCCGACGCGCCATCGCGCTCTTGCGCCACGCCGGCGAGGTCGCGCTGGAGTACGGCGACGGCGAGATCACCGTCGCGTACGTCCGCGAGGCCCACGAGCGCGCCGAGCGAGACCGGATCCGCGAACTGGTCGCCGGCGCCACCGTCCAGCAGAAGGCCGTCCTGCTGGCGCTCTCGACGCTGGCCGTCGTCGAGCGCGAGCGGACGTTCCGAACGACGGACGTGTTCGACCTATACGAGCAGATCTGTACCGACGCCGGGCTGTCGGCGCTCTCCCGGCGCCGCGTCCACGACCTCCTGCGCGAGTGGGAGAGCCTGCGCCTGCTCGAGATCACCCACACCGGCGACGGCCGCGGCCAGGGGAGCTTCCTCGAACACCACCTGCTCGAGGACCCCGCCATCATCCGCACCGTTCTCGAGCAGGACTCGCGGTTCGCCGGCCTCTCGATCACCGTCAGCGGCGACTCCAAGACCTGCACCTGGTCCGAGATCTGAGCGTCCGCCGGGGCGCCGATCGCCTCCATGGGACCCGATCTCCGCCGGGACGCCGATCGCCGGTCGGGAACCGCGAACCTCGCCTGACGCCGGCCCGAACGCCGGTCGCCTGTCGCTCGTCTTTCACTATCGTACGTGAGGTTTAAGGCGGGAGCTACCGCAGGTCAGGGTGATGCAGCGAGTAGGTCTCATCGGTAGTGGCGTCATGGCCACTACCCACGCAAGCAGCTACGCCGAGATACCCGACGCGACCGTCGCGGCCGTCGCGTCCGTCGGTGACAACCTCGAGTCGTTCGCCGCGGACAACGACGCCGACGCCTACGAGGACCCGGAGACGATGATGGACGAGGCCGACATCACGATGGTCGACGTCTGCACGCCCACGCCGACCCACAATCCCTTCGCCCGCGCGGGCGCCGAGCGCGACTATCCGGTCTTCTGCGAGAAGCCGATGACCCGCACGATGGCGGAGGCCGACGAACTGGTCGAGGTGGCCGACGAGACGGGCGTCCCGTTCATGGTCGGGCACGTCCTGCGATTCTTCCCCTCCTACGTCGCCGCCAAGGAGCGCATCGACGCGGGCGAACTCGGCCAGCTCGGCACGCTCCGGGCCGAGCGGCTCTCGCCGGCCCCCAAGTACGGCACCGAGAACTGGTTCAACGACCGCGAGCAGAGCGGCGGCGTCATGCTCGACATGGCGATCCACGACTTCGATTACCTGCGGTGGGTCGCCGGCGAGGTCGAGCGCGTGTTCACCCGCGCCGAGCGCTGGGAGGACGAGGACTTTCGCTACGAGCACGCCGGCGTCGACCTCCGTTTCGCCGACGGCACCCGGGGCTACGTCGAGGCCTCCTGGGGCTACCCCGACGGGACGCCGTTCACCACCGACTTCGAGTTCGCCGGCGACGACGGCTCCCTCGAGTTCGACTCCCGGGAGGAGAACGCCGTCCGCTTCTACGGCGAGAGCGGCGACAACATGGACCCCGCGGCGAGCGCGTTCCGCAAGAGCCCCTACACGCGCGAACTCGAGCACTTCGTCGAGTGTGTCGAGACGGGCGCCGAGCCGAAGGTCGACCCGCGCGAGGCCCGCGAGGCGGTCCGCATCTCGCTGGCGGCCATCGAGTCCGCCGAGCGCGGCGAACCCGTCGCAATCGAGGAGGTGACGGCATGACGACCGCCATCGGCATCCTCTCGGCCGAGCACCTCCACGCCGACGCCTACGCGGCCTGTCTCGAGGGCATGGAGGACGCCGAACTGGTCGGCGTCGCCGACACCGAGGCCCACGCCGACAGCGCCGGCGAGAAGGCCGAGGAGTACGGGGTCGACGCGCTCTCGGTCGACGACCTGCTGGCCCGCTCGGACGGCGTCGCCATCTGCTCGGAGAACGTCCGCCACCGCGAACTGGTCGAGGCGGCCGCCGACGCCGGCGTCGACGTGCTCTGTGAGAAGCCCCTGGCCCCGACCGTCGAGGACGCACAGGCCTGCGTCGACGCCTGCGAGGCGGCCGGCGTCCACCTCGGCGTGGCGCTCCCCCTGCGGTTCAGCGAACCGATGCGCAACGCCAACCAGGCCGTCGAGGAGGGGACGCTGGGCGAGTTGACCTTCCTCAGCGGCACCAATCGCGGGCAGATGCCCGGCGGCTGGTTCGCCGACCCCGAGCTGGCCGGCGGCGGCGCGACCATGGACCACACCGTCCACATCCTCGACGCCGTCCGGTGGATCACCGGCCGCGACGTCGAGGAGGTGTACCTCGAGTCCGACACCCGCTTTCACGACATCCCCGTCGAGGACGTGAACCTCCTCTCGATGCGCCTCGAGGGCGGCCTGGAGTTCACGCTCGATGGCTCCTGGAGCAAGCCCGACGAGTACGACACCTGGGGCGGCGCGAGCCTCCGGCTGGTCGGCCGCGACGGCGTCCTCGAGGTGGACTGCTTCGACCAGACGCTCAAGCAGACCCGCGACTCGGGCGCCCCCGGCGTCCACCAGGTGTTCTGGGGTCCCGACGCGAACCTGACCCTCGTCGAGGACTTCGTCGAGGCCGTCCGCGAGGACCGCCCGCCGGGCAAGACCGGCGCCCACGCCGTCCACGACGTGGCCGTCATCCAGGCCGCCTACGAGTCCGCCGAGCGCGGCGAACCGGTCCAGGTGGAGCGCTGACAGGGGTCGTATTCAGATACGCGAAGTGCTGTTCGCGTCCCCCTCCCCTCTCTCATCTCTGGACTCTATCCCTGCGGACGGGCCAAGCTACTTCTCGTCTCCCGACGAACTCCGTCCCGGTATGATCCGGGCAGCCCGCCAGTCGCCGCCGGTCCGGCCCAGCCCATGAGCGAACGCTCGCGGTCGCTCGGGCGCTTGGCCGCGCTCGCGGGGTACGCGCTCGCCGGCGCCGCGGGGACCGCCGTCGTCGCCGTCGCGGCCGTCGTCGCGCTCCAGCCGCTCCGCCTGCCGGTGTACCACGCGCTCTACGGCCGCCTCGACCCGTGGACGGCGGCGACCACCGGGACCGTCCTGCAGTTCGCCGTGGCCGGCCTGTTCGCCGTCGCGCTCCCCGCACTCCTCGTCGAGTACGCGAACGCGCGCGGCGAGCGCCTGCGACCGCTGGCGGGCGGCCTCGCGGCCCTGCTGGCGCTGGTCGCCGTCGCGCTCCTGGTGACCGCGCTGGCGGGCGGCCCCGGCTACCCGCTCTTGCTGGCAGTCGTCGCCGTCGCCGCGGTCGCCCTCCTGGCTGGCGCGCGCTCGCTCGGCGCGACCGACGCGACGCTCGCGACTGCCGCGAGGGGCGGCCTGCCGCCCCTCGCGGCCCTGTTCCTCCTGCTCGGGTTCGGCCTCGGGTGGGGCGGGAGCCACTACCTCGTCGCCGAGGCCGTCGACAGCGGGGCGGTGAGCGGCCCCGTCGTCTCGCTCGCCGACGCCCCCGAACTCGAGGCCGACCTCTTTTCGCCCGGCACCTGCGAGGACGGGGACTGCTATCTCGCGCTCCGGGATTACGCGGGCGCCACCCGCGCCGCGCGCTTGCTCGACCGCCACGGCGTGCGCTGTCCGTACCCCTTCGGCCCCGATCCCGGCGATCACGGGTCCGCCTACGTCGAACACGGGGGCGGTTACTACCGGCTGACCTGCGTCGCCGCCGGGGACTGATGTGACCCGTCTCGCCCGGTTTCTGTCCCGATCGTCCCGGGATTTCGACCCACCATTTTCAGGCCCGCAGGACCAAGGGTCGATATGGCCTCCATCGCCGAGTTCACCCTCCCGCCGGCGGCGTTCCCCCTCGGTCGCCTCTTCGCGGAGCGGCCCGACGCGACGCTCGAACTCGATCGCGTCGTCCCCAGCGCCGACACCGTCATGCCGTACTTCTGGGTCCACGACCCCGCGGACGACATGGCGGCGGTGCGTGAAACCTTCGATGACCTGCCGGAACTGCGCTCGATCGCCCTGATGGAGGACCTCCGCGAGAGCGGCCTGTTCCGCGCGGAGTGGCACCCCGACCACATGGGGATCATGGGCGCCATCGACGCCGCCGGCGTGACCGTCCTCTCTGCGAGCGGTTCGAGCGGGGGCTGGACCTTTGAACTCCGCGCCGACACCGCCGACCAGTTCGCCACGTTTCAGGAGTACTGTACCGACCACGGCATTCCGGTTTCGCTCGCTCGCCTCAACCGCCTCTCGGCCGTCGGCCTCGACGCCGAAGAGGCGCTGACGCCCGACCAGCGCGAGGCGCTGGTACTGGCCTACGAGGCGGGCTACTACGACGACCCCCGCGGGACCGACCTCGCGACGCTGGCCGACCGGCTCGGAATCTCCAGACAGGCACTCTCGGCCCGTCTCCGCCGCGGCTACCGCACGCTCGTCGAGCGCGCCGTCCTCCGGGGTCGGCGCGAGGAGTGACTTAAACAACTTACGTATGT
>JBDGUH010000025.1:6942-26033 GCA_042216055.1 Haloarculaceae archaeon | reverse complement strand
ATCTTCACCACCGAGCATCCCCGAGGTGGTGACGATCACCGTGTTCTGGTCGGCGATCCGGCGGCGCTGGCCGTCCCGGCCGTCGACGAACCGGGCGCTTGACTTCGCCCGCCGAAGGGCGTCGGCGTCCCGGAGGAAGTCGGGGTGGCGCCGGACCAGTTCGGTGACGCGCTGGCCCATCCCGTCGACGTAACAGTCCAGATCGTGGGCCGCACAGACCTGCAGCACCTCCTGGGTGCGCCCGATGGCGAACGCGGGGACGACGACGGTGCCGCCCTCCCAGAGCGTCGTCCGCAGGCTGTCGACGAACCGCTCCTCGACGGTCGCCCGGTCCTCGTGGGTCACGTCGGCGTAGGTGCTCTCACAGATGACTGCGTCCGCGGCAGGACGGGCGGTCGTCCCGGCGACGAGGCGTTGGTCGTCCGTATGGAAGTCGCCCGTGTACAGCAGGCGGGTGTCGCCGTCGTCGATCAGCACGTGGGCGCTCCCGGGGATGTGACCGGCGTCGTAGAAGGTGACCTCGTAGCCGGCCGCCGTGAAGCGCTCGCGGTAGCCGTGGGTCTCGGAGACCTGCGTGAGCCGCCGGACGTGCGTGTCGGTGAAGGGGCACTGGGGCGTCCCGCCGTGGAGTTTGAGCGTGTCCTCGGCGAGCGTCATCGCCAGGTCGCGGGTCGGCGGCGTCCAGTGGACCGACGGGCGGCGATCCCCCGAGAGTAGGGCGGGCGCCGCCCCGGCGTGATCGAGGTGGCCGTGGCTGACCACCACGGCGTCGGGGGCCACGTCGCCGACGGGGTACTGGGGCGGGGAGCCACTCGCCATCCCGTAGTCGACGAGCAGCGAGTCGTCGATCAGGACGGCACTGCGACCGATCTCGCCGGCGCCGCCCAGGAACTCGACCTGCATCTACCCCCAGTAGCGGACGCGAGCGTATGGGTCCACCGGAACGAGCGAGCGTCGACGCGCTACGGGGCGGTCGCCCTCCACCGTTCCGGGCACAGCGGTCGTCCTTCAGCGCTCCGGGTACAGATCCTGCCACGGCCGCACGCGCTCGACGGCGCCGCTCGCGGCCAGCACGGTCTCGTCGTCGAAGCGATCGCCGATCACCTGCATCCCGACGGGCAGGCCCTCGGCGAGGCCGGCGGGCACGGACGCGGCGGGGTGGCCGGTGAAGTTCAGCGGGTGGGTGAGACACCAGCCGATGGTCTCCTCGACGGGTTCGCCCGCCACCTCGTCGGGCCCCATCGTCGGCCCGTCGGGGTTGTTCTCGACGGGGAGGGTGGCGAGAGTCGGGGTCACGAGGAGGTCGTGGTCGACGAACACGTCCTGGATCGCGTCGTAGATCCCGGTGCGGACGTGTTCGTCGCGCTTGTGCTCGACGACGGTGCGATCCCGCGTCGCCTCCAGCATGGCGAGAAACCCGGGTTCGAGTTCGTCGCGGTGCTCACCGAGCAGGTCGACGCCCTCGTCGGCGAACCCCTCGACGGAGGACTGATAGAGGGTGCCGATCTCCCGGAGCCAGAGGTCGGTGATCTCGTCGTGGTCGACCGGGAACGCGACGTCGACGTGCTCGACGGTCGCGCCGGCGGCCTCGAAGGCCCCGACGGCGTCGTCAACCACGGCACGGACCCGCTCGTCGACCGGGAACCCCCCGAAGGAGGGGCTGTAGGCCACCGAGAGCCCGTCGACGCCGCGACGGACCGCCCCGCGGAAGTCGACGCCGTCGTCGGGGATCGACAGCGGGTCGCGGGGGTGGGGCCCGCTCATCACGTCGAGCAGGAGCGCGGCGTCCTCGACGGTGCGGGTGAGCGGCCCGGCGTGGGTCATCGGCGTGTGCGAGAGGAAGGCGTCGGGGCGGATGGCCTGGGCGACGCGCCCGTAGGAGGCCTTGAACGCGTAGACGCCACACCAGGCCGCGGGAATCCGGAGCGACCCCCCGCCGTCAGAGCCCTGCGCGACGGGGACGAGGCCGCTGGCGACGGCCGCCGCGGACCCCCCCGAGGAGCCGCCGGCGTTGCGCGACAGGTCGAACGGCGTGCTCGTCGGCCCGACGAGAGCGTTGTCCGTCAGGCCCTTGTAGCCGAACTCCGGGGTGTTGGTCTTGCCGACGACGATGGCGCCCGCCTCCTCGAGGCGCTGGACGTAGGTGGCGCTCACGTCCGGGACGAAGTCGGCGAAGGGGACCGAGCCGAAGGTGTTGGGGACGCCCGCCTTGAAGTCGAACAGGTCCTTGATCGCCATCGGGACGCCGTGCAGCGGCCCGAGTGGATCGCCGCGCTCGACGGCGCGCTCGGCCTCGCGGGCGCGCTCCCGGGCGTCCTCTTCCAGTACCGTCACGAAGGCGTTGCACTCGTCCCCGGCGATGCGTTCGAGGCTGGCCTCGACCAGTTCGACGGGCGAGACCTCGCCCGCGCGGACGAGCGCCGCCAGTTCGGTCGCGGATCGATCGGTGAGTGTGCCAGACATGCACAACCACACGCCCGTTCGCCGGATAAGTCTGCCGCCAGCGGGTAGCGGGCCGTCCCGCCCACGAGGACGCCGGCGCGGAAGCCCGGGCCCGAACTGTTAATCGCGCCGGAGGCGCACTTGCTGACAATGGTGGCCGACGACGGGCGACTGTTCGTGACGGCCGACGCCCGCCGCGAGTTCGTCGTGGCAGTCGCGCTGCTCGCGCTCGCGGTCGTGGGACTCGCGTACTTCGCCAGGGCGGAACTCGCGGTCCTGTTCGATCCGGAGGCGCTTCGCGAAGTCGTCGCCGCGACCGGTCCGATGGCGCCGCTGGTGTTCGTCGTCGCCGTCGCGGCCCAGATCGTCCTGGCGCCGATCCCCGGCCACGCCGTGGGCTTCGTCGGCGGCTACCTCTTCGGGACGGTCGCCGGGTCCGCGTACGTCGTCCTCGGGATGGCCGTCGGCAGCGCGGTGGCGTTCTGGCTGTCCCGGCGCTTCGGGCGGCCGTTCGTCGTCCGCGTGTTCGACGCGTCGGTCGTCGAGCGGTTCGACGCCTTCGTCGAGGAGGCCGGCCTGTGGTCGCTGTTCGTCGTCTTTCTCGTCCCCGGACTCCCGGACGACGTGGTCTGCTTTCTCGGGGGCCTGACAGACATCGACATCCGCAAACTGGTCGTCGTCGCGACGGTCGGTCGGGCTCCCTCGATGGTGCTCACGACGGCCACCGGGTCGAGCGTCGCGGCGGGCGAACTCGCCACGGCGGTCGGCCTGCTCGTCGCGCTCGTCGTCGTCGCGGGCCTTGGCTATTACACCCGCGACCGCTGGCTGGGCGGGCGAGCGTCCGAGACGAACGACGAGAGCGGGCGCTAGGACCGGCTTATCCGCCGAGGTCCGCCGGTACCATCACGCTTCCGGCGCGAACGGTCGGCGCCCTCTTTTCGGTCTCGCCCCGAAGCGGGGAGGCATGTACGACGTACTGCTCGTCGGCATCGACGGCAGCGACGGATCGAACCGCGCGATCGAGCACGGCCTGGCGCTGGCACGCGACTACGACGCCACGCTGTACGTGCTCTCGGTCGTGGACACGACGCGCTACGGGGAACCGGCGCTCTCGAGCGCGGAACTGGTGATCGACGAACTCGAGGACCGCGCGCACGAACTGCTCGCGGGGGTCGTCGACCGCGCCGAGGAGGTCGACGTGCCCGTCGAGATCCAGTCACGCCACGGCGACCCCCACGAGCAGATCGCCGCCTACGCGGACGAGATCGACGCCGACCTGACGATCCTGGGCGCCCAGGGCCAGACCCACAGCCGGGCGGAACTCGGATCGGTCGCCGACCGCGTCGTCCACGCCATCGAGCGGCCGATCATGCTGGCCTAGCGGCGATCCACGAACGCCGGTCAGACGGATTATTGGCCTGTTTCCCGGTCCGACCGCAGACTCGTGCAGTCGGGACGAGAGACTCGCACTACTCCGTCTCAGGCCTCGTTCTCGCCGGTTTCCCCGGCCGCCAGACGGACGGTCAGGACCGGGACCTCAGAGAGGCGGACGACCTTCTCGGCGACGCTGCCCAGCAGGTAGCGCTCGATTCCGGTGCGCCCGTGGGTCCCCATCACGATCAGGTCCACGTCGTTGTCCCGGGCGTACGCCAGGATCGCGCGGTGGGGGACGCCCTGGGCGACCGAGCCCTCGATCCGCTCGAGACCGGCCGCCTCGGCGCGCTCGCGGACGTCCTCGATGGCGCGCTGGCCGGTCCGCTCGAGCGACGACAGCACGGTTCCGGCGTCCACGTCCGGCGAGATGGCCGCGGTCTCGATCACGTACAGCGCGTACAGCGCCGCGTCGTTCGCCTTCGCGAGGTCGATCGCGTGGTCGATGGCCGCCGCGGACCCCTCGCTGCCGTCGGTCGGGACCAGGATTCGGTCGTACATGACGCCCGCGACGGGCGGAGCGCTGAAAAAGGGGCCGGCCGTTCGACCGAGACGCGGCGTGTCGGTCGGCTTCGCGGCCGGTAAGCCCCTGCTACCGTCGTCGAGGACCGAGTTCAACTCGCATAACGATACCGCGCCGGCGACGACGCCAGCACATGCGCGACGGCGCGGGCGGGGCGGAAGACGGCGACCGCACCCGGGGCTCGATCACGGGCCGCACGGGACTGCTCGCGGGTGCTCTCGTCGCAGTCGTGCTGTTCCTGTTCGGCGTCAGGCTGCTGGGCGCGGCGACGGCCGCCGCGACGCCGGTGCTCGAGCGCTGGCTGACCCGGTTCGTCCGGGACGCCCCCTCCGCGCTGGGGCTGGCCTGGCTGGTGACCTACGGGATCACCAACGGGTCGGTGGTCGCCGCGCTCGGCGTGTCGCTGTTCGACGCGGGCGTGGTCACCGACGGCCAGCTGTTCTTGCTCGTCGCCGGCTCGCGGCTCGGCGGGGCCGCCATCGTCGTGTTCGTGGGGGCGCTCGACTACCTCCAGCGGCGACAGACCGCGACGCTCGGCGAGTCGACGCGGCTGGGCGTGCTGACGTTCCTGGCGACCCACAGCGTCTACCTCCCCGCGACCGTCATCGGATACGTCGCGCTGCCCTGGACCCGGACCGCGCTCGCCGGCGTCGGCGCGGCCGTCGGCTTCGAGGCGGCGGCGCTGTCGGTGTTCGAGCGGGCGACCGACCGGATCGTGGACGCCGTCGGGCCGCTGCCGGCCGTCGGCGTGGCGCTCGCGGTCCTGCTCGGGGGGCTCGCGCTGTTCGACCGCGTGCTCGCGGGCGCCGACGAGACCGCGCTCCGGGACCGCGTGTTCAGTCGCTTCGAGCGGCCCTGGCTCGCGGCGCTGGCGGGGCTGGCCGTCACCACCGCCTCGACGAGCGTCGCGTTCTCGATCGGGCTGGTCGTCCCGCTGTACAACCGCGGGTACGTCACCCGCGAGGAGATCCTGCCCTACGTGCTCGGGGCCAACCTCGGGACGCTGTTCGACACCGTGCTGGTGGCGGTGTTGCTCGACGCGGGCGTCGGCGTCGGGACGGTGCTCGGTCTGCTCGCCGCGGCGGTCGTCGTGACGCTCCCGGCGCTGGTCTGGTTTCGCCGGTACGCGGCCGCCGTCGGGGCCACCCTCGACGCGATCGAGGGGAGTCGCGCGCGCTTCGGGGCCTTCCTCGCGGCGCTCGTCGCCGTCCCGGCGGTGCTGGTGGCGCTCTGACTACAGCCGGAGGCCGAACTCCCGGGCCAGCACGTCCGGCCACGTCCCGGCGTCGACGGGCGTCGTCTCGCGGCCGTCGGGGCCCTGCCTGACGAGTTCGCCCGGCGAGAGCTTCAGGTGGCCGTCGGAAGTCGCCAGGGTCACGACCGGGTCGCCGGTGAAGTGTGACTCCGGCGCCGTGGCGTAGTACTCGCAGGTCGCCTCGAAGTACGAGCGGTCACGCGGCGTCGTGTCGAGGATGTACCGTCCCGACCAGTCGTCCTCGCGCCGGGCCTCGATCCGGTAGTCGGCGTCGGGCCGGTCGCTGTCGACGGCGCGCCACGCGATGCCCGCAGCGTCCTCGACGACCGTGCCGTCGAGCGCGAGCGGACGGCGGAGTTTCGGGACGCCGAGCCCCACGTCGACGACGTAGCGGTCCTCAATGGTCACGAGCGACACGAGGTGGTTGGCGGGCACGCCGGGGTCGCCGTCGTCGCCGAGGACCTGGGCGGCGGCGCGCTGAACGTCGTAGTCCAGTTCGGAGAGCAGCCAGCCGAACAGGCCGTTGAGTTCGAAGCAAAAGCCCCCGCGCCGGTTCGCGACGATCTTCTCGTAGAGGGTCGGGAGCGCGAGCGAGACGCCCTCGCCCCCGCGATCGCTGTAGGGGTCGCCCGTGATGGCGAGCGTCTCGAAGGGGACCGACCGGACGTGGGCGCCCTGGAGGCGTGCGAGCGTCTCCCGGTCGGGCGAGCCGACCGCGTCCGGATCGACGCCGATCCGTCCCAGGTAGCGATCAGCGTTCACGGTCGGCTCCCGATTGCCTGCGCGGTCGTGGCATACCAGTCGATTCCGGGGCCGCTCACAAAAGCGCTCCCCGAACCGCGATTCCGTATCGGTCCCGTCAGCCCCGATGCGCGGTCCAGCCGCCGTCGACAACCACGTCGGCGCCGTGGACGAAGGCGGCCTGCTCGGAGGCGAGGAAGACGACCACGTTCGCCACGTCTTCGGGCTCGCCCAGGCGGGGCAGCAGCGTGTGCTCGCGGCTGGCTGCGATGCCGGCCTCGTCCTGGTAGTCCTGGATGGGCGTCTTGACGAACCCCGGCGAGACGGCGTTGACGGTGACGCCCTCGGGGCCGAGTTCGACTGCCAGGTCGCGGGTGAGGTTCACCTGCGCGGCCTTCGCCGCGGCGTAGGCCGGGCCGCTCCCGCCCTCGGTGGCGTTGACCGACGCGACGGTGATCACGTCGCCCTCGGCCTCGACGAGGTGGGGCGCGGCGTACTTACAGCAGAAGAAGGTCCCGTCGAGGTCCACCCCGAGGACGCGCCGCCAGTCCTCGATCGCGAGGTCCCGGGTCCCGCCGGGCACGGAGATGCCGGCGTTGTTCACGAGCACGTCGAGGCCGCCGTACGTCTCGACGGTCGTCGCCACCGTCTCGCGGACGCTCTCGGGATCGGACACGTCCGTCTCGACGAACGTCGCCTCGCCCCCGGCTTCCCGGATCAACTCGGCGGTGGGCGTCGAGAGGCCGGTGTCGTAGTGGCGGCCCCGCTTGGGATCGGCCGTCGGCGAGGCGTCGACGACGGCGGCGCCCTCCTCCGCGAAGCGGAGCGCGATGCGTCGCCCGATGCCGCTGCGGGCGCCGGTGACTAGGACCGTCCGTCCCTCGTGCCAGTCGCGGACCATGGCCGCTCCTCGTCGGGCACGGCTAAAAGGCCGCCGCCCGTGTCCCGCCATCCCAGGGCGGCGGTCGACCGGGCGGCTTTAGTGCGGGACGGCCCGCCCTTCACACATGGGCTTCGGGAGCTACGACGAGTCCGAACAGGAGAACCAGAACGTCGAGACGGACGACGACGCGGAGGGGGTCGCCGTCCACGAGAACGACCACCGCGGCGAGGTGTCGTTCGAGGCGGACGCCAGCACGGACGATCTGATCGACCGCCTCGACGAGATGCGCGACGACGAGTGAGGCTCGCGATGCGCCGTCCGGGACGGATCGACGCGACGGCGGCGCGCTGATCGCCGGGGACCGCGTCGCCGCTCTTCGCGGTCCGTCGAACGGGATCGCCCGCCCTCTTCGTTGACGCCCGGGATCACCCGCCCTCTTCGCCGTCGTCCGGCAGATCCCACCCTGGGGTCCCGGGCGCGCCGGCGTCGTCCTCGACGTGGGCCGCCAGGCGCGACGCGGGCGCGCGTTCGCCCGCGGAACCGGCCATTCGCTCCCACGCGCGGGCGGCCCGGCCCACCCACGAGTCGGCCGCGCGCGCCCGGCGACGCGCCCGCCCGTAACGGTCGCCGTCGACGCTGGCGGTCCCGGGGCTGGAGGCGGCGGCGACGGCGACGAACTCGGCGCGATCGGCCGGCGTCGCCGCCGCCGCCGCCAGGCGCTCGACGGTGCCCGCGAGGCGGTCGGGGTCGGGGTGGAGAAACACCTTCGATCCGAGCGCCGCCGGGCCGAACAGCGGCCGGGCGTCCTCGGGCGCCGCGTCGTCGAGCAGGCGGCGGCCGCCCCACGCGGCCTCGACGCGCTCACACTCCGTCTCGACGCCCACCGCGAGGTTCGCGCCGGGGTAGGTCCGGCAGGTTTCCGGGTACCGGTCGGAGCCGTGGATCCGGCACTGTAGCGTCGTCGGGTCGAGGAACACGCAGGTCTCGAGCCACGCCGGCGGGCGGCCGAACGGCCCGACGGGCTTGGGGACCTTCCGCAGGCCGACGGCGAACACCGGCCGCCCGTCGACCGCCGCGAGCGTCGTCCCGTCGACGGTGACTCGGCGGTCCGGTTCGGCGTCCCCGCCCGCCCGGAACAGGCGCCCGACGAGCGCGTCGGCCCACCCGTCGGCGACGGCGTCACGGACCTCGTCGCGGGTCAACGGCGCGAGGTTGTACGTGTCATCGATGGGGTCGTGCGGGCCGCGGCGCTCGTGATCGAGCGGTGCGTCGGTCAGGGGACGCCAGTCGATACAGCAGCCGGCACACCCCTCGCAGTCGACCTCCATGGGTCGTGTTGGCACGGCACGGTCAAAAGGGCACGGTCGGTGCGCTTTCGGCCGTCCGGATGCAGTGACCGGTCTGCTCGACGCCGCGTCCGGCGTCCGCTCTCTCAGCAGTCCGGACCGAGCCGCCGCCTTTGCGTGGGCAGCTCTGCGGTCGTGGACCGCGAACGGTGCGTCGACGACCACACACGGTGCCACCGGGCCGGCACCCCCGGGACCGCCGGTCCACCGGCGCGACGAAATCCCGTCACGCGGCCGGCGCGATCGCCACAACGCCTAAATACGGGGAATAACTTACCCTCCATAGAGGTATCGAACGCAATGTCCAGATCCGCACTGGTCGGTAACGTGACCGCGATGCTCGAGGACGCGGGCTTCCTCGTGAGCGACCGGTGTGCGATCCGGCCCAAGAGCTTCGACGTGGCCGCCCGGCGGGGCGAGGACGTGCTGCTGTTGAAGGTGCTCTCGAACATCGACGCGTTCGACGGCACCACCGGGATGGAGATGCGCCGCCTTGGCACCTACCTGAACGCGACGCCGATGGTGATCGGACTCCGGACCCGCGACGAGGAACTGAAGCCCGGGGTGGTGTATTTCAGGCACGGCGTGCCGGTGCTGTCGCCCGACACCGCGATGGAGCTGTTCGTCGAGGAGGTGCCGCCGCTGATCTACGCCGCCCCCGGCGGGCTGTACGTCAACATCGACAGCGAGGTGCTGGCCGACGCCCGCGAGGACCGGGACTGGTCGCTGGGCCGGCTCGCCCAGGAACTGGGCGTCTCCCGGCGCACCGTCTCGAAGTACGAGGACGGCATGGACGCCTCCGTCGAGGTGGCCGCCCAGCTCGAGGAGCTGTTCGAGGCGCCGCTGACCGCGCCCGTCGAGGTGCTCGAGGGCGCCGAGGAGGTCCGCGACGACGCCGACGACCCCGACGAGCCCGACCACGACCCCCTCGACGAGCCCATCGTGACGGTGTTCACTCGCATCGGCTTCGAGGTCCACCCCACCGACCGCGCGCCGTTCAAGTCCGTCTCCGAGAACGAGCGCCGCCGCGAGCAGGTGCTGACGGGTCACTCCGAGTTCACCCAGACCGCCGAGAAGCGCGCCCGCATCATGTCCTCGGTCGGCGAGGTGACCCGGACCCGCTCGCTGTACGTCGTCGACGACCTCAAGCGCGAGTCCGTCGACGGCACCGCTATCGTCGAGGAGCGCGAGATGGCCGACATCGAGGAGGCCGACGAACTGCGGGACCTGATCCGCGAGCGCGGAGAGGGACCCGCCTGACGGTCGCCGGTTCCGCGTCGCCGACCCCGCCGTCAGACCGCGTCGTCGTCGTTTATCGGCTGTCAAGGCGAATACCCCGGGGCTTGACCCCGGGGATGAAGCCGACAACCCGTGACACAAACCATTAAGTGGACACATCGCTAATCAAGAGACAGCGATGGGACATAGTCACCGCTACCGCGCTTACCCGACACAAGCGGTAGCGGACGGACTGGAACACCATCTCGACGTTCATCGCCAACTCTACAACCACGTCCGCTGGGACTACGAACAAGCCCCTGAGGACGACAAGCCGTCCGAGTACGGCCAGAACAACAAACTCCCAGAGTGGAAGCGCAGATGGCCTGTGTTTGGTGAACTGCACTCGAAAGCCGCGCAAGCCACTGTCGCTCGCTTCCACCGAAACCTCTCGAACCTTCGTAAGAAGAAAGAGAAGGGATACGATGTCGGTCGGCTCAAACGGCAAGCACCCAGCGACTATCGGAGTGTGACGTACAACCAGTCCGGTTTCGACCTCGATGAAAAGAGGGGCCGCGACAGGTTTGCCTACGTCCGCTTCAGCAAAATCGGCTGGGTGAAAATCCGGTATCACCGCCCGATTCCTGACCACGCCACAATCAAGGAAGTCACGTTCAAGAAAGAGACGACTGGCGACTGGTTCGTTTCCTTCGGGTTGGAAACCGACGACGCCACCCTGCCCGAGAAACCCGCTGAAGACTCGCTCAACGCGACCAACAGCGTCGGGATTGACCTCGGCATCCAGAACTACATCCACACTTCAGATGGCAAGACTGTAGACTGGCTCGACCTCGAAGACGAGTACGAACGCCTCCAACGCGAGCAACGCAAGTTGTCGCGGAAACAAGAAGGGTCGAATAACTACGAGAAACAGCGTCGAGAGATAGCGAAGGTCAGGCGTCATATTCGTCGGAAGGTGCTGGACTACCAGCACAAACTCACGGCGTGGCTCGGCAAGGAATACGACGCCGTATTCGTTGAGGACTTGGACGTGAAGGGGATGCTCGAACAGTCGCACAACGCTCGCAACAAGCAGGACGCGGCGTGGCGACAATTCATCACCTTGCTCGAATACAAGGCTGACCTGTACGGCTGTCACGTCGTGCAAGTCGAAGCACGAGGAACCACGAAAGAGTGTGCGGCGTGTGGAGTTGAAACGGCGAAGCCCATCTGGGTCAGGGAACATTCCTGTCCGTCGTGTGGGTTCGAGACAGATAGGGATGCGAACGCGGCGATGAACGTCCTTCAACGCGGCTTTTCTGAACTAGGGCTGGGATGGCCCGAAGACACGCCCGTGGAAACTGTGACCGCTGTGGATACCGCTGATTTCCAGCGTGTGTCTGCAAGTCACGTCCTGGAAACGGGAAGCCTCGGGGCTTGACCCCGAGGCGATTCACCGGACCGCTTCGTCTATCGGGCCGCGTCGCCGTCTCAGACGGCGCCGTAGGTTTCCTCGAGATACGCGACGATGTCGTCGGACTCGGCCATTCCCTCGACGCCGTGGTCGGGGTCGACCAGCACGGGGACGCCGGTCTGGTCCGACACCGCCTTCACCTCGGTGCGCTCGCCGTGCGAGCGGGGCACCATGTGGGACTCGTACTCGAGATCGAGGTCGTCGAGCTTCGATTTCACCTTCGCGCAGTAGGGACAGCCTTCCAGTTCGTACAGTTCGAGGTTCGGCATCGCCCTCGACTACGTGCTCGACGTACGTGAGGGCCACGGAAACGTGCGCGGGACGCACAGAGCCGTCCGGGTCAGACCTTCACGAGGACCTTCACGGCCTCGCGCTCGTGCATCGCCGCGTACCCCTCGGGGACGCCGTCGAGGTCGACGGTCTCGGTGAAGACGGGCGAGGGGTCGAGCGTCCCCTGGAGGACGTCGTCCATCAGGTCCTCGACGTACCGGCGGACGGGCGCGACGCCGCCGTTCAGCGTGACGTTCTTCCCGAAGGCGTTCTCGAGGAACGCGCCCTCCTCGACGCCGGCGGGGACGCCGACGAACCCGACGGTGCCGCCGGGACGCGCCACCTCGAAGGCGGCGTCCATCGAGGACTCCGCGCCGACGCACTCGAGGACGTGGTTCGCGCCGCCGTACGTGCGTTCTTTCGCCTCCGCGACGGCCTCGTCGCCGCGCGCGTTCACGACCTCGGTCGCGCCGAACTCGCGGGCGATGTCGAGTCGGTCCTCGTGGTGGCCCATCGCGACGATCCGCTCGGCGCCGAGGCGCTGGGCGGCGAGCACCCCACAGAGGCCGACCGCACCGTCGCCGACGACGACCGCGGTGTCGCCGGGCCCGACGCCCGCGCTCACGGCGGCGTGGTGCCCCGTGCACATGACGTCCGTGAGCGGGAGGAGCGCCTCGAGGACGTCCTCGTCGTCGGCGTATCGCTCCGGGATCCGGACGAGCGTGCCGTCCGCAAACGGCGCCCGGACCGTCTCGCCCTGGGCGCCGTCGTGCTCGCCGCCCCAGCCGACGTCCTCGACACAGGAGGTGTACAGGCCCTTCCGGCAGTACTCGCACTCGCCACAGGAGATCGCGAACGGCGAGAGCACGCGGTCGCCCGGCCGAACGTGTGTGACGGCATCGCCAACCGCCTCGACGATGCCCATGGGTTCGTGACCGACCCGCCCCGGCGTCGGGTAGTCGCGCTGCCCGCGGTAAAACCAGAGGTCGGAGCCACAGATCGCCGTGTGGGTGATCCGGACGATGGCGTCGGTCGGGTCCTCGATCTCGGGGTCCGGGACGTCCTCGATCCGGACGTCGCCTTCGCCGTGAAAGACTGCCGCGTCCATACGCCTGCTCCGGCGGGAACACCGAAAAAGGGAGCGAAAGTCCCGACGGCGGCGCGTCGCGGTCGATCCGTTCAGGGGAGCAGCGTCGCGGTCGATCCGTTCAGGGGAGCAGCGTCGCGGTCGATCCGTTCAGGGGAGCAGCGTCGCGGTCGATCCGTCGAGGGGTGGCCGGCGGGATCGGATCAGACCGCCGCCGAGAGGACGCCGCCGGTCCGGACCGCGAAGTAGACGACGAAGGCGGCCGCGAGCACCCACTGACCGACGAGCACGTCGTCGAACTCGCCCTGCGCGGTCTTGACGATGGGGT
The DNA here is from genome assembly GCA_042216055.1 of Haloarculaceae archaeon. Taxonomy (GTDB): domain Archaea; phylum Halobacteriota; class Halobacteria; order Halobacteriales; family Haloarculaceae; genus CAZMWG01. The sequence goes on along the minus strand of JBDGUH010000025.1, from coordinate 13,035 downwards.
AGGCGACGATGCCGGCGGCGATGCCGTAAGCGATGGAGTAGGTGAACGGCATCACCATGATCGTGAGGCCGGCGGGGACGGCGTGGGCGTAGTCGTCCCACTGGATCTCGACAACGTTGCGCATCAGCAGGACGGCCACGACGACCAGCGCGACGTGGGAGGCGTACTGGGGGATGGCGGCCGCCAGCGGCACGACGACCAGCGACGCCAGGAAGAGGACGGCGATCACGAGCGCCGTCAGGCCGGTCCGGCCGCCCTCCTCGACGCCGGTCGCGGACTCGACGAACGTGGTCACGGTCGAGGTGCCGAGAATCCCCCCGACGGTCGTCCCGACGGCGTCTGCCATCAGCGGCTTGTCGATGTCGGGGAAGTTGCCGTCCTCGTCGAGGAAGCCCCCGGCCTGGCCGACGCCGACGAGGGTCCCGGCGGTGTCGAAGAAGTCGACGAAGAAGAACGTGAACACGATCAGCGCGAACGACAGCGGTTCGAGCCGCGAGAAGCCGTCGAGAAAGGCGCCGAACAGCGGCGCGATGTTGTACTGGGGTGCCGGGATCGACGACGGCGCGAGGACGCCCGTCGAGACGACGTTGGCCGCGGTCAGACCCCACCCGGCGAGCGTCGTCAGGACGATGCCGATGATGATCGATCCGCGGATGCCGGCCGCGTACAGCACGAACGTCACGAGGAGGCCCGCGACCGACAGGAGCGCGACGGGGTCCTGGCCGATGTTTCCGAGCGTGAGCAGCGTCGCCGGGTCGTCGGCCACGATGCCCATCGCCTGGAAGCCGATGATCGCCAGGAACAGCCCGATCCCGGTCCCGACGGCGAACTTCACCGGCTCCGGGAACAGTTTGATCACGTACTCCCGGGCGCCGACGGCGGTCAGCAGGATGAAGATGACGCCCTCCACCACCACCGCCGCGAGGGCCGTCTGCCAGGGCACCCCGAGGATGCCGACGACCGTGATCGAGAAGAAGGCGTTCAGCCCCAGCCCCGGCGCGAGGCCGAACGGCCGGTTGGCGTAAAACGCCATCACCAGCATCGCGACGACCGACGCGAGGATGGTGACGACCGCGAGCATCTGGAACACCTGTCCCGACGAGTACCCCTGGATGGCGATGCCGCCCGGCGGTCCGTCCTGGGTCGCCGTCAGGATGTCCGGGTTGACGACGACGATGTAACTCATCGTCAGAAACGTCGTCAGCCCCGCGAGCAGTTCCGTCCGCACGTCCGTGTCGTGTTCCTCCAGCCCGAACACGTCTTCCGCCGTGTCCCTGATTGACATGGGTTACCGGCACGTAACGAGAGAAATACATATCGTTATCGATGTGTCGTGAGAAGCGTCAACACACCTATCGGTCGACGAGCGACTGCGAGACGATCGGTCGACGGGCGACCCCGATATCACCGGTCGGCGAGCAACTGCGAGGCCGTCACCAGCGCGTCCAGTTCGAGGCCGTGCTCGGCGAGGTTCTCGCTGGCGCCCTCCTCGCGGTCGACCACCACGAGGACGCGCTCGACGACGGCGCCGGCCTCACGCAGCGCCTCGGCGGCGTCGACGGCGCTTTGCCCCGTCGTGGCGATGTCCTCGAGCACGACGACCCGTTCGCCCTCCTCGAGAGCGCCCTCGATGCGGTTGCCCGTGCCGTACTCCTTTTGCTGTTTCCGCGCGATGACGTAGGGCGTGCCCGTCTCGACGCTCGTCACCGCGACCAGCGGCACCGCGCCGAGGGCGACGCCGGCGAGTTTCGTGTCCGCCTCGCCCAGCTCTTCGAGGCGGGCGGCGAAGGCCGCGGCGATCAGTTCGAGACACCGCGGGTTCGTCTCGAAGACGTACTTGTCGACGTAGTAGTCGCTGGTGCCGCCGTGGGACAGCTCGAACTCCCCGAACTTCACCGCCTGCGTCTCCCGGAGCGCGGCCACGAGTTCGTCGGTCATGGCTCGGGGTCCGGCGCGCGGGCGTTAATAGTTCCCGGAACGGGGTCGGCGGAGCCGGTATTTACAAGCCGGTCGGCGTCGGACACCCCACCGGGATGCACGTGTTCGGGTCGAGCGGCGTCCGCGGCGTGGTCAACGAGGAACTGACACCGGGGGACGTGGTGCGGATCGCGCAGGCGGCCGGCACCGTCTGGGAGGGGGGACAGGCGGCGCTCGCGCGGGACACGCGGGCGACCGGGCGGATGCTGACCGACGCCGCGGCCGCCGGCCTCGCGGGCGTCGGCGTCGGCGTCGACCGCCTCGGCGTCGTGCCGACGCCGGCGCTGCAGGCCTTCTGCGAGCGCGAGGGCGTGCCGGGGTTGATGGTCACCGCCTCGCACAACCCCCCGGAGTACAACGGCGTGAAACTGATCGCGGCCGACGGCGTCGAGATGACCCGCGCGGGTCTCGACGAGGTCGAGGAGACGCTGGCCGGTGACCGCTTTGCGAGCGCCACCTGGGACGAGACGGGCGAGACACGCCAGGTCGAGGAAGCCGCCGCCGACTACGTGGCGGGCCTGCTTGGCGCCGTCGACCGCGCAGCCATCGCCGAGGCGGACCTGACCGTGGTCGTCGACCCGGGCCACGGTGCCGGTTGCGTGACCAGCCCCGACTTCTTCCGGGAGCTTGGCTGTACCGTCCACACGGTCAACGCCCAGCCCGACAGCGCCTTCCCGGGCCGCCACCCCGAACCCGTCGCGGAACACCTCGGGGCGCTCTGCGAGCACGTCCGCGCGACCGACGCCGACCTCGGCGTCGCCCACGACGGCGACGCCGACCGGGCCACCTTCGTCGACGAGACGGGCAGCCCGGTCAACGGCGACGCAGCGCTGGCGGCGCTGGTCGACGCCGCCGTCGGCCCCGGCGACGTGGTCGTCTCGGCGGCCAACGCCTCCCGCCGACTGATCGACGTGACCGAGGCCAGCGACGCGGACCTGACGCTGACGCCCATCGGCAGCACGAACATCGTCTCGCGGGTGCGCGAACTCCGAGCGGAGGGCGAGTCGGTCCCGGTCGCCGGCGAGGGCAACGGCGGCGTCATCTTCCCGGGCTACCGGACGGCCCGCGACGGCGCCTACACCGCGGCGAAGTTCCTCGAGCGGGTCGTCGACCGGTCGGCCAGCGACCTGATCGCCGAGTACGACGACTACCACAACGTCCGCAGAAGCGTCGCGTACGGCGACGAAGGGCGGCGCGAGGCGATGGTCGACGCCATCGAGCGCGTCGCCCGCGACGCCGTCGCGGAACTGGACACGACCGACGGCTATCGGCTCGACTACGGCGACGGGTGGGTGCTGGCCCGCCCCTCCGGGACGGAACCGCTCATCCGCATCTACGCCGAGGCCCGCACCGAGGACCGGGCCGAGGAACTGATCGACATGATGGCCGACGCGCTGGACGGGTAACCGCTACAGTTCGGGATGTTCCTCGAGGGCCGCCTCCAGGCGCTCGCGCTCCGCGCGGGCGTCAGCGAGCGCCGGTTCGATCTCGCCGTTTCGCAGCCGTTCGCGCTCCCCGTCCGTGAGTTCCGCGCGGGCGACGGCGCTCTCGCGCAGTCGCTCGTAGTCCTCGCGGCGGGTCAGCCCGCGCACCTCCCGCAGCGCCGGGACCACGTCGGGCGCGAACCGTCCGACGACGGCGATGCGCTCCTCGCACTCCCAGCGTAGCGTCTCGGCAGCGGGCGGCGGCCACCCCACCGTCAGCGGGTCGGCGTCGAGCCGCCGGAGGTAGGTCTGCTGGGTGGCGACCGCCCGCTTCAGTTCCCGGGCCGCGTCGACGTAGTGTTCGAGCTTCGACAGCGAGTAGTCGGCGTACTCGAGCAGCGTCGGGATCGGCTCCTCGCCCGCGGCGTGCTCGTCGACGAACCCCCGCAGGTCCTCGGGGGGCTCCCGGTACCCGACCAGCGGGAAGGCCGCCGTCGACGCGACGAAGTCGAGCACCTCGCGGGCCGGGCGGTCGTGCTTGAACGACGCGAACGCCTCGTCGACGGCGTCGTCGTAGGCCGCGATTGGGTCGCGCAGGCGCTCGACGGGGGCTTCGAGGTCCGCCGCGCCGAGACCGGCGACGCGCTCGAGGTCGTCGATCCGCTCGCGGACCTCGTACCGGCGGTGCTCGAGGTCGTCGCGGGCGTCGCGGTAGCGCTCGGTGGCGTCCTCCCAGGCCTCCAGGGGCGCGAGGTCCGACGTCGCGTCCGCGAGGCGGGAGCGGACGGCCTCGAAGTCCCGCTCGGTGAGGCGGCGCTGTTGGAGGCGGTCGTCGATGTCCTCGAAGGCCTCGCGCCGCGGGAAGTCCGCGGCCAGCCCCGAGACGAAGCGGTCGATCTCCTCCTGGAACTCGATGAACGCCTCGAAGTCGCCGTCGCCGGTCGCCCGCTCCTCGTAGCGATCCAGTAGCTCCCGGAGTTCCTCACAGCGTTCCCGGAGCCGCCGGAGGTCCGCCTCGCCGGCGGCGTCGAGGCGCTCGCGGGCCGCCTCGCGGTCCTCGGCGGCCCGCCGGAGGCGCGCGACCGGGTCGTCGGTCGCCAGTTCAGTAGACGTCATCCGGATCGAACACCCGCTCGCCGACTTCTTCGCCGTCCAGACGGCGGTAGAAACACGACCGGTGGCCGGTGTGACAGGCGCCGCCCTCCTGGTCGACCAGGTACAGCAGCGCGTCGCCGTCACAGTCGACGCGCACCTCCCGGATCGACTGGACGTGGCCGCTCGTCGCGCCCTTGTGCCAGAGTTCCTCGCGACTGCGCGAGTAGTAGTGGGCCTCGCCCGTCTCCCGGGTGCGCTCGACCGCCTCGGGGGTGACGTAGGCCAACATCAGCACCTCTCCCGAGTCGGCGTCCTGGGCGACGGCGGGGAGGTGGTCGGCCTCGTCGAACGCGAGTTCGACTGCAGTCATGGTCGAGCGAAAGCGCGTGTGGCGGATAGGTCTTGTCCTCCGGCCATCCGGACCGGCGCCGACGCGAGACCGACGATGGCCCCGACGATCCGTCGCCGGAGCTACGCGACCGCGAGCGCGCTCGGCACGCCCGCGTCGGCCGGCCAGGACAGCGCGAGCATGTCCCAGACGCTCCCACGCTCGCTGTGAAACAGGCCGTGGTTGGACAGCGCGTAAAAGCCCGTCCGGTCGGCCGCGAGCACCGCCCGCGCCATCCCGTCCGGCCCGGGGAGCCCCGTCATCGCGCGCTCCCACCCCTCGTCCGTCCGCCGGAAGACGTAGCTCTCGCCGTTCGCGTCGTGGGCCGCCCGCGGGCCGCTGGCGGCGGAGACGACGACGTCCGCCGGGTCCGAACCGACGGCCAGCCCCCAGACGTACCGCCGGTCGAGCCCCGACTGGGGGTAACGCCAGGTGTCGCCGCCGTCGGTCGACTCAGCGTAGCCGTCGCCGGCCGCCGCGTACACCCGGCCCGGCGCGTCCGGGTGGGTCGCCAGCGTGTGGTTGTCCCGGCGGGCCCCCTCTGGGTGGTCCTGCCAGGTGTCGCCGCCGTCGGTGGTGCGCACGAGGGCACCGGCCTCGATGGCGACGTACAGGCGATCCGGGTCGCGCGGATCGACCTCGATCCAGCGGACGTGGTGCGTGTGGGGTCGCGGCGGGAACGACCACCGGTCGGCCGACGGCAGATCGGTGAGCCCCGGTCGCTCGCTCCAGGTGTCCCCGCCGTCGGCCGAACGGTACACTCGCGACGGCTCGGTCCCCGCCCACACCACGTCCGCGTCGTGCGGGCTGACCGTGACGGCCGTCACGCGCGCGTCCGGGTCGAGTGTCGTCTCCCAGGCGTGCCCGCCGTCGACGCTGCGCTGGAGGCCGCTGTGGACGGTCCCGACGAACACTCGCTCGGGCGCCCCGGACGCGGCCGCGACACACTCTACGTCGGAGGCCGGCAACCGCTCGGCGGCCGTCCACGCGCCCGCTTCCTCGCGGACGACCAGGATTCTGTCTTCGAGTCCTGCGTACAGCACCATGTGCGGGGATTCGGCCGTGAGCGTCAAAAGGAAGGGGGCAGACCCGTCATCGGGCGCGCCGGCGAGGGACGCCGGTCCGTCACTCGGGATCGACGCCCGGTTCGTCCACCGGTCCGTCACTCGGGATCGACGCCCGGTTCGTCCACCGGTCCGTCACTCGGGA
>JBDGUH010000025.1:3725-6842 GCA_042216055.1 Haloarculaceae archaeon | reverse complement strand
TCGACGCCCGGTTCGTTCAGCCCTCTTCCACCGGGCCCACGCCCGACAGCGGCGACGCGCCCGCGACGATGGCCGCGCCCGCCAGGACGGCCGCGGCGAGTGTCGTGTACCCGTCCGGCGGCGAGAGCCCCGCGATACCTGCGCCGATGTCGACGATGAACACCGTGATGTAGAAGCTCAGGATCGACAGCACGAGCATCAACACCACGGCGATGACGCTGCTCACCAACGCGCCGAAGGAATCGAGTGTTGCCATTGACAACTCCCTCACGGAGTCCAGCGTCCCGGCCCACAAAAAATGGGGGCCTACGACGCCTCGCCGCGCGCCTCGCGGCGCTCCCGGAAGCGGTCGATGCGGTCGCTCACGGAGACGCGCTTCTCGCCGACGGTCGCCCCGATCAGCGCGCCCAGCGCGCCGCCGGTGCTCGCCGCGTTCTTGCTCACCAGTCCGCCGAGCGCCGCCCCGATGGCCGCGCCCGCGGCCGCGAACTTCGCACGACTCAGCGCGCGCTTGATGCGGGATGCCATACCCGTGTGTACGGGCTCTCGCGGGATAAAACTGCGCTCGCCACGCCCGGTCTCGCCGGGTGTCGACTTATGCGGCCGGCGTGCGTAGGGGCGGCCATGCCCGACTACCCCGAGCCGCCGACCGAACCGGACAGCGTGCAACCGGCCGCGTTGAGCCGCCGGATCAACGGGGGCGAACCGGTCCGCCTGCTGGACGTTCGCGACCGCGACGAGATAGAGGCATGGGCCATCGACGGGCCGAGCGTGACGACCACGACGATCCCGTTCCAGCGGTTTCTGCAGGCCGGGGTGACTGACGGCGTCGACGACCTCGCGGCCGACGTGGCGGGCGAGGGGCCGATCACGGTGGGCGAGCAACGCCTACATCGAGGTCACCGACGGCGAGGGCAACACTGTCGCGAACGTCGGGGTGCGGTCCGGACTTGGGTCGACGTCGGGGACGACCACCTATACCATCCGCTCGAGCGGGGTGACCCACGACACCACCCTGACCGCCACGCTGATCGACAAGAACGACTTCAGCGCGATGGCGTCGGATTCGGCGGCGCTGACCATCCAGGGCGACACGCTCGACGCTGAGGCGACGGCCTCGAACGCAGCGCCGGCCGTCGGCGAGACGATCACCCTCGACGGGAGCGCGACGACGGCCTCGGCCGGCGTGGACAGTTACGCCTGGAACTACACCGGCGACTACCGCACCGACGCGAACGGGGCGACGACGCAGGTGTCGTTCAGCACGCCCGGCGTCCACACGGTGACTCTCACCGCGATGAGCGGGAGCCTCTCTGACAGCGACTCGTTCACGGTCGTCGTCGGAGACTCCCAGGCGCCGACCGTCGACGTGGTGGCGTACCCGCGGACGGCGAGCATCGGCGAGACGGTTCAGGTCTACGCCGGCGGGTCGACCGACGACTTCGGCATCGACACCTACGAGTGGGACCTCGACGGCGACGGGACCTACGAGTCCTCGACCAGCACGCCTCTGAAGAGCACGTCCTTCGGCAGCACCGGTACCCACGAAATCGGCGTCCGGGTCACCGACCTGGCGGGCCACACCAACAGCACGACGTTCAACGTGACGGTCCGACCGTCGGCCTCGGTCCAGTCCTCGTCGGTCCAGTACACCGGCAACGGGACGGCCCCCACCGGGACCATCGACGTGAACACCCGGATGACCGGCGGAATGCTGTTCCTCTATCTCCACCCGCAGGGATCGCCCCAGACGCGGGACCTCTCCTCGACGGGGGCCGACGAGACGACCGAGGTCTGGGTCAACATGACCGTCACGAACTACTCGCCGGACATCCTGCAGGGCAACGGCGACGTGATCGACTGGCAGACCAGTTCCAACACCAACGGCGCCGGGACCAACGTCAGCATCCGACTCCGGCCGGTCGACCTCCAGCGCCTCTCCTCGTTCAACGGCATCGATCCCTCGCAGTGGCCCTCCGGGGACAACCGGGCCGACGTCTCCTACACGCCCGGGACGAACCTCGGGCTGTTCGACGTGCCCGACGGCACGCCGTTCGAGCAGAACATCTCCGGCGCGACGCTGACCTCGGACGCGCAGGCGTTCATGCCGCCCCGGTACAACCCGGAGACCGGCCAGCTGAACTACTCCGTGGCAGCCCCCCACTGGGAACACGAACTGCAGGACGGCTCGAAGGTCCGGAATATGGGGTTCTACCGGGCGGTCATCCCTGCCGGGATGGTCGACTGGATGGGCATCGAGAACCCGGGCGCGCTCGACGGCACCTACACCAGCGGCGGTAGCTCGCAGTCGCTGTCGAACATGCGGGTCACCGAGACCGCCGCCGGCGGCCTCCGGATCAACGTGACCGGCATCCACTACTCCAGCGGGACCATCGCCCTGCAGCCGGACTCGACGGCGCCGACGGCGGACGCCGGCGGCAGCTACTCCGTCACTGAGGGCCACCGCGTCACCTTCGACGCCACGGCCTCGACGGACAACCGGGAGGTCACCTCCTACGCCTGGGACTTCGACGGCGACGGCTCGACCGACGCGACCGGCCCCGATCCGTGGCGGCGGTTCTACGACACGGGCACGCACACCGTGAGGCTCACCGTGACCGACGCGGCCGGGAACACCGACACCGACACGACCGTCGTGTCGGTCAGTGAATCGACCTCGTCCACCAGCTACTCCGCGAACACGGCGACGCCGACGCCCACTCCCACGCCGACCCCGACTCCCACGCCCACGTCGACGCCGACGGCGGCTCCCACGCCGACGCCCACCTCGGCGCCGACGCCGACGGCCACTTCGGTACCCGACAACACCCCGACCGCGACCGACACCCCCGCGGGTGACAGCGGGGCGACCGCGACGCCGACGCCCACGGCAACCGACGAACCGGCGCCGACGCCGCGGCCCGACACTGCGACGCCGACCCCGACGTCGACCGAGGCCACCGGCCCCGGGTTCGGCCTGCTGATCGCGGTCCTGGGACTGCTCGTCGCCGCACTCCTCCGGCGGCGCTGACCCCGACGCGTTCTTCCGGCGCTGACCCCGGCGCGTTCTTCCGGCGCTGACCCCGACGCGTTCTTCCGGCGCTGACACGCGGCGCT
>JBDGUH010000025.1:0-3625 GCA_042216055.1 Haloarculaceae archaeon | reverse complement strand
CCCAGTTCCGGCGCGCCCGAGAGCGTCGTCGCGCGGTCGTAGTCGCCGATCCGATCGGGGTCCAGTTCGACGAAACACGCCCGGTCGCGCAGCCGCGGGACTGCCTGGTACACCGTCTTCCCCGCTTCCAGCGCCCGCCGGCGAACGGGGCGCTGTGGGGCGTCGGGGTTTGCCTTCACCGCGTCGGCGGCCTCCCAGACCCCGAGGCCGGTCAGGCCCCCGGCGGCCGCGTCGGCCCCCTCGAAATTGGGGATGCGGCCGTGGGGCGGGAACGGGAAACGCGCGACGCCCCGCTCCTCGAGGTCGTCCCACACCCGCTCGCGGATCGCCTGCTTGTCCATGCGTCCGCTTGTGCACAGGGCGTCAAAGCTGTCCGGGCCCGACGCGCCGGCGAACGTAGGTCGCGTGGTGGGCGGCCCACAGCAGGACGGCCGCGCCGGCGGCGAGCGCCAGCAGGCCGACCGAGGCGAGGGTGTTCACCGGACCGACGGCGACGAGGACGAACCACGCGACCAGCATCGGCGTCGCGGCCAGCGCGTCCCTGACGAGAAGCGCCAGCAGCGCCTCGCCCGGGGCCGATCGCGCCAGGGCGGCGCTGTGACGGAGTGCGGGGCCGACCCCCGTCTCGACGCCGAGCGCCACCAGCGCGCCCGCGAACTGGGTCACGACCAGGACGACGAGGGCGGCGAGCGCGAAGGGCGCCAGCAGCGCGACCGCGATCAGTTCGACGCGGCCGCTGACGCCCCATTCGGCGACCCACGACTGCACGGCCCCGGGGCCGGCCACGACGATCACCGCCAGAGCGGCCAGCAGGCCGACGACGCCGACGGCGGCCGCGATCAGCAGGTAGGTGCCCGCGAGCGGGGCGAACCGTTCGCGGACCGCCCCGGAGAGCGGGACGGCCGGCCCGTCGATGGCGACGGTGACCGGTCCCAGGAACGCCGCCAGTGCAACCGGGAGGGCAACGCCGAGGAAGAACAGCGGCCCCAGGAACGGGACGGCGGCAGTCGCCACGACGACCGCGCCCAGCGTGACGCCGGCGAGCGCGCCCGCCGCGAGGAGACGCGGCGCGCCCGCCACCGCGCTCACCGCGTCCGGGACCGTCAGGAGCGCCTCGCGCATACCGGGTGGGCGACGCGGGCGGGCATAAATAGTCGGTGTCGACCCGAACCGTTAGGCCCGCGCGACCGGTAGAGCCGGCGTGGACGAGACCATCGCGTGGCTCCGGGACCGCCCCTACTACGAGGGGCAGATCACAGACGAGCGCCGCCGTGACGGACGGGCCGCCGAGTACGCCGACTGCGACCTCGCCGATCCGCTGGCGGGCGCGCTGGCCGGGCGTGGCATCGAGGACCTGTACGCCCACCAGGTCGCGGCAATCGAGGCGGTGCGCGAGGGGCGGGACGTGGTGCTGTCGACGGAGACGGCCAGCGGCAAGAGCCTGGCCTACACCGTCCCGGCGTTCGAGCGGGCGATGGACCGCCGGGCGACGACGCTGTATATCGCCCCGCAGGTGGCGCTCATCAACGACCAGACCGAGAGCCTGTCGTCGCTCGCGCGGGACCTGGGGTTCGCCTCGGGCGTGCAGGTCGCCCAGTACACCGGCCGGCAGTCCCGGACCGAGAAGGAATCCATCCGGGAGCGCCAGCCGACGGTCCTGCTGACGACGCCGGACATGCTCCACTACGGTATCCTTCCCCACGCCCGGCGGCTCTGGGACTGGTTCTTCGAGCGCCTCGAGACGGTCGTGATCGACGAGGTCCACGCCTATCGCGGCGTGTTCGGCAGCCACGTCGCGCTCGTGTTGCGCCGCCTCGCCCGCGTCGTCGCGGGCCTGCGGGACGAGGGGACCGAACGCGACCAGCCGGCGAGCGAACCCGGGGGACCCGAGTGGGTCTGCTGTTCGGCGACCATCGGCAACCCCGTCGAGCACGCGGCGAGCGTGACCGGCCGGCCCGAGGAGGGATTCGCGCTGGTCGACGAGGACACCAGCGCCAGCGGGCCGCGCCACTGGCTTCTGTGGAACCCCCCGGAGTACGAGGGCGATGGGTGGGGGAGCGGCCGGCGGCGGTCGAGCCACACGGAGACGCGGCGGCTGTTCGTCGACCTGGTCCAGCGGGGGCTCAAGACGGTGGCGTTCACGGGCTCCCGCCAGGGGGCCGAGCGCTCCGCCAGCGAGAGCGCCGACGAACTGCGCGACCGCGGCGAACACGACCTCGCGTCGCGGGTGGGCGCCTACCAGGCGGCGCTGACCGACGAGCGTCGCCGGGACCTCGAGCGGGACCTCGACTCGGGGGACCTCCGGGGCGTGTGGTCGACGAGCGCGCTCGAACTCGGGGTCGACGTCGGGGGGCTGGACGCCGTGTTGCTCGACGGCTACCCGGGGACGCGGATGGAGACCTTCCAGCGGGCCGGACGGGCCGGCCGGGGGACCGACCCCGCGCTGGTCTGTCTCGTGACCGGCGAGGACCAGCTCGATCAGTACGTCGCCGCCAACCCCGCGGCGCTGTTCGAGCACCCGCCCGAGCGGGCGCTGACCAACCCCGAGAACGAACAGCTCATGCCGGCTCACGCGCTGTCGGCGGCCCGCGAGCGCTGGCTCGCCCCCGCCGACGACCGCCACTTCGGCGAGCGGTTCCCGGAACTGGTGGCCGACCTGACCGCTGCGGGGGACCTCGAGCGCCGATCGACGGCGGCGGGCGTCCGCTGGCTGTACGCCGGCGAGGGCAGCCCCCAACACGAGACGAGCCTCCGGACCGCCGACGACCGGGAGGTGCGCCTGCGCCACGGCGACGAGACGGTGGCGACCCTGCCGTTCGCCGACGCCCTGCGGGACGCCCACCCCGGCGCCGTCTACCACCACCAGGGGCGGACCTACGAGGTGACCGATCTCGATCTGACCCACGACGTGGCCGAACTCGACCGGACCTGGGCGGACTACTTCACCCGGGTCCTGCACGACAAGACCGTCACCGTCGAGACCGACCGCCGGGAGCGGCGGCTGGCGGCCCGCGGGGACGTGCCCGTCCGATTCGCCGACGTGACGGTGCGCACGCAGATCACCGGTTTCGAGCGCCGCGACGCGAGCACGGGCGAGACGCTCGGGACTCGCTCGCTCGACCTCCCCGAGACGAGCCTCGAGACCGAGGCGCTGTACGTCACGGTCCCGCCGGATCTCGAGCGGGCGATGCGGGGGGAGCGAGCGCCCCCGGACCGGCCGACCGGCGACGGCGGATCGGGCGGCAACACGACGGGTGACGGCGACGGCCCGGTCCGCGACGCGCCGGGAGAGGACACGCAGCGCCCGCCCACACCCAACGCCCCGGGGGACTTCGCGGGGGGCATCCACGCTGCCGAGCACGCGGTTATCTCGATGTTTCCCTTCGAGTATCTCTGTGACCGGCGGGACGTGGGCGGGCTCTCGACACCGGTCCATCCCTACACCGGGGAGCCGACGATCTTCGTCTACGACGGCCACCCGGGCGGGGTCGGCCTCACGGAGAGCGGCTACGACGACGCCGAGAGCCTGCTGGCGACGACGCTGTCGATGCTGCGGTCGTGTGACTGTGCGGACGGCTGTCCGGCCTGCGTGCAGTCGCCCCACTGTGGCAACGCCAACGACCCG
>JBDGUH010000033.1:0-26202 GCA_042216055.1 Haloarculaceae archaeon | reverse complement strand
TACCGACAGCAGGTCCCGGACTGCAGTAACGCTATACCGACAGCAGGTCCCGGACCGCGGTGCGCGTCTCGCAGGCCAGCGCGCGCTCCGCGAGGGCGGACGCGTCCCCGGCGTCGACCGCCGGCACCCGCTCCTTGATCGCCGGCACCGTCACCGCGCTGGCGCTCAGTTCGTCCAGTCCGAGCCCCACCAGCAGTTCCGTCAGGTCGGGGTCGCCCGCCATCTCGCCGCACATCCCGACCCACGCGTCGCCGGCGTGGCCCCCCTCGACCGTCTCGCGGATTGCCCGCAGGACCGGCGGGTGCAGCGGATCCGAGAGGTCCGCCAGCGCCGCGTTCTCCCGGTCGGCCGCCATCACGTACTGCGTGAGGTCGTTGGTCCCGAGCGAGAGGAAGTCGACCCGCTCGGCCAGCGCGGCGGCGTTCAGCGCCGCGGCCGGCGTCTCGACCATCGCCCCGAGTTCCGGGACGGCGCTCGGGACGTCCGCCGTCTCGAGGTCCGTAGCGACGGACTCGACTGTCGCCAGCGCGGCGTCGAGTTCCTCGACGGTCGCCACCATCGGGAACATCACCGCGAGCGTGCCGTCCCCCTCGGCGTTGGCCCGCAGGAGCGCGCGCAGTTGCGTCTCGAAGAGGGCGCGGTGCTCGTCGAGCGAGAGCCTGATCCCACGCTTCCCGAGGAAGGGGTTCGATTCCGCGGGCAGATCCAGGTACGGCACCTGCTTGTCCCCGCCCACGTCGAGCGTCCGGACGACCACCCGCTCGCCGGGGAACGCCGACAGGGCCGCGGCGTATGCCTCGCGCTGTTCGTCCTCGTCGGGCGGGGCCTCGCGGTCCAGGAAGAGAAACTCCGAGCGGTAGAGGCCGACGCCGTCGGCGCCCTGACCCGCCGCAGCCTCGACTTCCGGGCCGCTCCCGACGTTGGCGGCGACGGCTATCTCGCGGTCGTCGGTCGTGCTCACGCGCTCCTCTCGGACCGGCACCTCCCGAACCGTGACGTCTGTCTCTTCCGGGTCGATCACTACGCGCCCGTCGCGCCCGTCAACGAGGAGGCGCGTGCCGTCCGCGACGTCCCGGAGCGATTCGCCCACTCCCACGACCGCGGGGATGGCCAGCGAGCGAGCGATGATGGCCGCGTGGGAGGTCCGGCCCCCCGCGACGGTGGCGACGCCCGCGACGGCCTCGGGGTCCAGTTCCACCGTGTCGCCGGGCGTGAGTCGCTCCGCGAGTATCACCGTCCCCGGGGGGAGCGACTCGAGGGACGCCCTTGGGACGGCAAGCAGTTCCCGGAGCAGGCGGTCCCGCAGTTCCCGCAGGTCGTCCGCACGCTCGGCCATCCGCCCCTCCATCGCCTCGAACTGTGCGATCGCGTCCGCGAACGCGTCCGCGACGGCCCGCTCGGCCGGCACGCCCTCGTCGACGGCCGCCGCCATCGGGTCGAGGAGTTGCGGGTCTGTGAGGAACTGGCGGAGCGCGTCGAAGATGTCTGCCTCGGCGTCGCCGACTCGCTCGCGGGCCCGGTCGCGGTCGGCGGCCAGCGCCTCGTCGACGGCCTCGCGCGCGGCGGCCAGGCGTGCGGCCTCGCTCTCGGGATCGCCCCGCGGTTCGTCCGGCAGGTCGAACTCGGTCGCCGGGGCGTACCACCGCGCCGTTCCGACGCCGGAAAGCGGCGTGACGCCGGTCCCGCGGTGGGTCGTCACGCGTCGTCACCGCCCTCGTCGGCCGCCGGCCCCGACGCGTCCCCTTCCGGCGTCGTGAGGACGCCCTCGAGCGCGTCGAGCGCCGCTTCCGCGTCGGGTCCCTCCGCGGCGAGGATCACTGCCTCGCCGTGATCGACGTTCAGGCCGGTCACCGCGAGCATGCTGTTCGCGGGTGCCGGCGACGCCCGACCGTCCGCGGGACGGACGGTCACGTCGGCGTCGAAGCCGTTGGCCGTCTGGACGAACCGAGACGCGGGGCGTGCGTGCAGTCCCGCCTCCGGGACGACTGTCACTGTGCGTTCCATCGCAGTTCACGCGCCCCCCGAGCGGCGCCAGCGGGGAAGTAAGGCGGGGCTTTCCGGTGTCCGCGGTCACCCGTTCCAGCGGCGCGCAAGCGTTTTGTCTCTCCCCGCCGACGGCGCGGTCGTGAGACGGCACCTCGGTTTCGTGTCGCTGCTCGTCGCGCTCGTCTGTGGCCTGGTCGCCGCGTTCGGGGCGCCGCTTGTCCCGCCCGGGACCGTCGCCGGCGTCGCCTACGACGCGCTCGTCACCCGCGGACTCGCGATCGTCGCCATCTCGCTCGCGGGCTACGGCGGCTACGCCGTCACCGCCCACGCGCTCGTCGAGCGCGCGCCGAGCAAGCGCCGACGACACGACGTGCGCAACGTCCTGCGACTCGCGTTCGGTACCGCCACTCTTCTCGGTCTGCTCGGCGTGGTGACCGCCCGGTGGCTGGGCGTCCTCTTCTCGCTTGGGGTCGTCGGCTTCGCGGTCACGTTCGCGCTCCAGCAGCCCCTGTTCTCGCTGATCGGCTGGGTGTACATCATGGCGAAACGCCCCTACCAGGTCGGGGACCGCGTCGCCATCGAGTCCTCGAAGGGGGACGTGGTCGAAGTGGACTTCCTCGTGACGACGCTGTGGGAGATCGACGGCGAACTCGTCTCCTCGAACCAGCCCTCTGGTCGCATCGTGACCGTCCCGAACTCCGTGGTCCTGTCCTCGCACGTCAAAAACTACACCCGCGAGGAGTTCCCCTACGTCTGGAACGAACTGTCGGTTCAGGTGGCCTACGAGACCGACTTCGAGTACGCCACCCGGACGATGCGCGACGTCGCCGACGACCTCCTGGGCGACGAGATGGCCGCCCGCATCGCCAGCTATCGCGAACGACTGGCCGAGACGCCGGTCGAACTCGAGGTCCGGGACCGCCCGACCGTCAACGTCGTCCAGGAGGAGTCCTGGGTGGAACTGCGCCTGCGATACCTCGTCCACCCCAAGCGCGGCCAGCGCACCCGGAACGAACTGTACGAGCGAATCCTCGCCGAGTTCAACGCCGAACCCGAGCGCGTGAAGTTCCCGGTCGGGCGGAACCGGTAATCCGCGAGTTTATCACGGGGAACGGAGCCACCGACCGTCGTGACCTGACCTCTCGATCCGGGCGGTCCAGGCGGGAGTGCGACGCGCCGCCCGGGCAACGGCCACGTGTCGCCTGTTCGCCCCTTCAGACGGAGTCTCGGGACCATTCACGGTCCGACCGCCCGACGGCCCGCGGTCGAGACGAGAGTGGCTCGCGATGATCCGTCTCAGGCCGGTTCAGCGGCCCCCGTCGGCTCGGTGGTCGCACGCTCCCGCCCCGAGTACCCCAGCGACGATCCGACCAGCAACAGCAACACGGCGACCGGAATCCAGACGCCGATCACCTGGCCGACGACGGCGGAGAGCGGGAACGGCGCCGATAGCGCCTCGCTCGCCGGAATCGGCACCATGCCGCTGGCGACGTTGTTCGTCCCGTGCAGCAGCATCGTCACGAGGACGCTCCCCGTGACGTTGTACAGCCAGGTGAACACGAACGCCGTCCCGACGACGATCAGCAGGTACGCCGGGAACGGGACGTTCGAGTGATGCCAGGGCGTCAGGAACAGTGGCAGGTGCCAGCAGGCCCACAGCACGCCGAGGCCCAGTGTGGCGGGAACCGGGCCGTACCGCGACTGGAGGCGGTCCAGCGCGAAGCCCCGCCAGCCCAGTTCCTCCTGCCCGCCGCCGACCAGGGCCAGCGCGACCAGCGCCAGCGGGAGCTGTGGCAACCGCCGGAGGAGTGCCGAGACCTCGAACGACCGACCCAGGAAGGCGTAGACCGCGCCGTTCGGGATCGTGAGATACGCCACCGGGAGCGCGAGTGCGGCCAGGTACCAGCGTGGCGCGACCCGCCAGTGGAGCGCCTCGCGCAGGAACGACCGGACGCGCCGACCGGTGAGCCAGGTGACGACAACGGCGGCCACCGGCGGTCCGAACCCGCCGACGAACACGAGCGGGTTCGTCGTCCCCCCGGCGTCGATCACGCCCAGGGAGAGAGGGAGCCAGGCCGCCCAGGACCACGCCAGCGTGAGGGCGGCGAACGCTGGTACCTGGTGTTCGTTCGCGATCCGTCCGAGCACGCCGAGTCGCGGCGCCGTGTTCGCTTGCATCGAGAGAGGATCGGTCGGCACACACCAAAGGTGACCAGCCACAGTTTCCGACCCGGAAACCGGGAGCGGGATTTTACTGACCGGTCCCGGACCGGGTGGAACCAAGTGGCCGGGCCCCCTCGCAGTGTACGATGGCACCACAGCTACCGGACGTGCTGGCGGACTACGCCGAGGCGATCGGACCGGAACCGGACGACGTGCTCCGCGAGATGGGCGCACAGGCCGAGCGCGAGGGGTTCCCCCACGTCGGCCCCGGGGTCGGGGGCTGGCTGGCGCTGCTGGCCCGGTTGACCGACGCCGAGCGGATCTTCGAGTTCGGGTCCGGCTTCGGCTACTCGGCCTACTGGTTCGCCCGCGAACTGCCCGCCGACGGCGAGATCGTGCTCACGGAGATCGACGCCGACGAACTCGAGCAGGCACGCGAGTACCTCGCACGCGGCGATCTCGCGGACCGGGCCCGGTTCGAGCACGGCGACGCGATCGAGACCATCGAGGACTACGAGGGCCCGTTCGACGTCGTGTTGATCGACAACGAGAAACACCGCTACGCCGAGGCCTTCGAGGCGGTCCGGGACAAGGTCGCGCCCGGCGGCGTGATCGCGGCCGACAACGCCGTCGCCGCCGGTTCGATCGTGACCGAGGACCTCCTCGCGCACTTCAGCGGCGAGGCCGTCGAGATGAACGAGACGACTGCCGGCATCGCCGAGTACCTCGAGGCCGTCAGGAGCGATCCGGCGTTCGAGACGGCGCTGCTCACGCTCGGCGAGGGCGTCGCGGTGAGCGTCCGCTCGCACTGACCGGTCACTGGACCTCGTTTTCGGAGACGAAAATGGGGGTGTGGGGATTATATGGGTGGGCGGACAACCCCGGACCACGTCGAGTACGCAGCCATGAGCCTGATGATCGACATCCGGAAGCTGGGGTTGTTCAACAAGATGGCAAAGGAGGGCGGCAACACGGTCGCCGATCACCTGAGCCAGATGACCGGGATGGAGACGGAGATGGAGATCACGAAGATCAACTTCATCGACGTCCCGGATATCAAGACCCACGTCGGGGACGAGAAACAGATCGGCATCAGCATCGAGATGCTGGAACCCCCCTACGGGCACATCCTCTTTCTGTTCAACGCGGACAGCGCGAAGGAACTCGCCCACGGGATGGTCGGTGACATGGGCGAAACCGACCCCAGCGCCGAGGGCTTTACCGACATGGAACGGTCTGCAATCCAGGAGATCGGCAACATCATGACCTCGGGGTTCATCGACGGGTGGGCCAACGTCCTCGAGACGACCATCGACATCTCGACGCCGAGTTTCACCTTCGGTCCCGGGAGCGGCATGATCGACGAACTTGTCGGGGATCGCGGCACCTCGATGGCACTCATGTTCGACTCGCGCGTCCAGGCGCTCGATTCGAACATCAACGTCAAAGTGTACACCTTCCCGGAACTCGACGAACTCGTGGGGTTGATGCAGGAAATCGAGGTGTAGCCTCGGGATTTTTGTCGCTGGAGGGCAACGAATCAGCCGGGCATGCAGTGGGAACTTACGCGCAGGCGACTAGCCACTGGGATTGCCGGACTGACGGGACTGCTCGCAGGCTGTCCCGGCGGCGGCGAGGAGACCGAGACACCGACCGAGACAGCGACGGAAACCGGGACGGCGACAGGGACGCCGACCCGGGCAGCGACGGAAACCGGGACGGAGACCCCCACCGAAACGGACGCCGGCCCGCCGGACTCGATCGTCCAGGTCGGCGCGGGGAGTTACCGGACGACGAAGCCGGAGAACGTCGGGACGCCGCCCGAGCAGACGTACCTCGCGGACGGCGTTTCCCCGCCGATCCCGACGAACTCCTGGTGGACGACGCTGGCCTGGGACGAGATGGGTGGCAATCTCTGGAGCCACCCGTTCGTCACGCAACCGGGACTGTTCGGACTCCGTATCGGATTCCCCCAGGAGTGGGCGGTCACGCAGGACGGCCCGTCGGGACCGAACTTCGCCCATCTCCCGGCGTCGTTCGACGTGACGCTGGCACACGAGAGCGCCAGCAGAGTCGAGCAGAGCGTCGTGACGGGGTGGGGGGACTGGTCGGTCGACTATCGCCTCGAGGCGTCCGGCGGCGCCGTCGATCTGACGCAGGTCCAGGGGCTCCCGTATCTCTTCGCGACGTTCGCGGACGGCGGCGGCGCGGAACTCTCCTTCGAGAGCACGCCGGAAGTGTGGGCCGAGGCGGGCGCGACGCTCGGCGTGACTGCCGGAGGGTCACACTACGGGGTGTACGCTCCGGAGGGGGCGACCTGGTCTGGTACGGAAAGTGACACTCTCACCAGCGATCTGGGCGAGGGCGACTATCTCACAGTGGCCGCGCTGCCGGCGGCAACAGCGGAGGCACTGGATCGACTGGGACAGTACGCACACAACCACGTCACCGACACGCGGATCGACTGGACCTACGCGCAGGAAGACGCCGAGGTCCGGACGACGTACAGTTTCGAGGTGGACCAGCGAGAGGGGGGTGCCGACGGAACGTTCACGGGCCTGTACCCCCACCAGCACAAGTACACCGACGCGTCGCTGACGGGTGACACGTACGTCTCACCCCGCGGGACGATGAAGGCGTTCGCGGGGTCGTCGTTCGAGGTGGTCCACCCCTTCCAGGGACTGTTGCCCTTCCTCCCCGACCGGGGCGCGTACGACGAAGCCCAGGTTCGCCAGTCGGTCGAGGGCGAGGCCAGCGGCGTCCAGATGCGCTCCGGGCCCGAGAGTCCGCCGGACGGCGAGTACTGGACGGGCAAGAACTTCTTCCGGATCGCTCAGCTCCTGCCGGTCGCGGAGCAGGTCGGCGCCGACGACCCCGCGTCCTCG
The DNA here is from genome assembly GCA_042216055.1 of Haloarculaceae archaeon. GTDB lineage: Archaea > Halobacteriota > Halobacteria > Halobacteriales > Haloarculaceae > CAZMWG01. The sequence goes on along the minus strand of JBDGUH010000033.1, from coordinate 19,168 downwards.
GTGGCCGACGCGATGCGCGAGGAACTCGAGGGGTGGTTCTCGGCCGTCGCCGAGGGCGAACCCGACACCCGGGACGTGTTTTACTACAACGACACCTGGGGGACCCTCCAGGGGTATCCCGCGGGCTTCGGCGCGCCGGCCGGCCTCAACGACCATCACTTCCACTACGGCTACTTCGTCCGCGGTGCCGCGGCGCTCGCCCGGCGTGACCCCGAGTGGGCGAGCGAGGAAGCCTACGGCGGGATGGTCGACCTGTTGATCCGGGACTACGCGAACCCCGCCCGCGATCACGACATGTTCCCGTTCCTGCGGAACTTCGAGCCGTACGCGGGCCACTCCTTCGCCGGCGGCACCAACGGCGGCTTCGCGGCCGGCAACAACCAGGAATCGTCCTCGGAGGCGATCAACGCCTACGCCGCGATGGCGCTGTGGGGCGCCTACACCGGCGACGAACAGCTCCGGGACGCGGGCGTGTTCCTCTACACCCAGGAGTCGCTCGCGGCACGCGAGTACTGGTTCGACGTGGACGGCGAGAACCTCCCGGACCTCGAGGAGTGGCCCTACGACTACGCCTGCCAGGTGTGGGGGTCGGGCGTCGCCTGGACGACCTGGTGGACCGACGAGGTGGAGGCCATCTACCTGATCAACGTCCTCCCGGTCGGCGGCTACTCCCTGCACCTCGGGCTCGACGACGCGGCGGCCGGCCGGGCCTACGAGGCGATGATGGAGCACGACGACAACCCCTACAACTACTATCCCGGCATCGCGGCGAAGTTCCGCGGCCTCTCGGACACGGCCGACGCCCTGGATCGGTGGGACCAGATACGGGACTCCTACAGTCCGGGACTGGGCGAGACCAGAGCCCACACGATGCACTGGCTGTACAACCTCGACGCGATGGGGTCGCCCACCCCCGAGGTGACCGCGGACGCGCCGCTGTACAACGTCTTCGAGGCCGACGACGGCACGCGCACCTACGTCGCCTACAACGCCGGCGAGGAGTCCCGGGAAATGACTTTCTCAGACGGCACGACCCTCTCGATCGATTCGAACTCGCTCGGCGTGACGAGTGAATAAACGCTCCCGAAGTTTTCCGTTGTTCCAGCGCCTATTTGGGCGTGGCGTCCCTCCCTGACGCATGGAACTGCTCGACGAGGAGATCGTCCCCGAGGACGCCCGGGCGGTCAAGCGCGAGGCACGCGAGTTCGCCGCGGAACACATCGCGCCCAACGCCGCGGACTACTACGAGAGCGGCGAGTACCCCTGGGACGTGCTGGAGGCGGGGATGGACGCGGGACTGATCGCGCAGGACATCGACGAGGCCTACGGCGGGCGCGGTTTTACGCTCCTGGAGGTGCTGGCGATCGCGGAGGAGTTCTACCGCGCGGACGCCGGCATCGCGCTGACGCTCCAGCTGGCGAGCTTCGGCGCGGAGATCCTGGCGGAACACGGCGAGGAGTGGCAGAAAGAGGAGTTCCTGCGGCCCGTGGCCGAAAACGACCAGATCACCGGCCTCGCCGTCTCCGAACCCGAGACGGGCAGCGACCTCGCGGGGATGTCGACCACGGCCCGCCGGGAGGGCGACGAGTGGGTCATCGACGGCGAGAAGTACTGGATCGGCAACGGCGTCGAGGCCGACTGGGTGACGCTGTACGCCAAGACCGGCGACGACCCGGACAACCGTTACGGCAACTACTCGCTGTTCCTGGTGCCGACCGACACGGACGGGTACGAGGCCGAACACATCCCCGAGAAGATGGCGATGCGGGCCTCGAAGCAGGCCCACGTCACGCTCGAGGACTGCCGGATCCCGGAAGATAACCTGATCGGGGTCGAGGGGGCGGGCTTTTACATGCTCGCGGAGTTCTTCAACGTCGGTCGGGTGATCGTCGGCGGCCACGGCCTCGGCCTCGCGGCGGCCGCCATCGAGGAGGCCTGGTCGTTCGTCCACGACCGGGAGGCGTTCGGCCGGACGGTCGACCAGTTCCAGGCCGTCCAGCACCACCTCGCGGAGATGCGGATGGACTTCGAGAGCGCGCGGGCGCTCGTGTGGCGGGCCGCCGGCAAGGTCGCCGCCAGCGACGACGCCGGCTTCTGGGCCGCGATGGCGAAGACGACGGCCACCGAGACGGCCGTCGACTGCGCCGAGACCGGAATGGGCCTGCACGGCGGTCGCTCGGTGCTGACCGATCGCCGCATCGCTCGGGTCTACCGCGACGCCCGGATTCCCGTCATCTACGAGGGGGCAAACGACGTGCAGCGCAACCTCGTGTACAACCAGTGGCCGAAGTAGTCCTGGGGGTAGACGGCTCTATTGGGCAGTCGGGAGGACGAGGACGATCGTGTGGCCGTCGTCCTCGAAGCCGAGGTCGCCGCCGTACCGCTCGACGATCGTCCTGACGACCCACAGGCCGAGCCCGAGCGCGTGGTTGAGCTGGGTGATCGTCGCCTCGCCGGTCAGGATCTCGCGCTCGTGTTCCGGGACCGCGACCGCCTCGCAGGTGACCCGCAGTTCGACCTGATCGCCGCGCTCGCGCCCCACGACGGCGACGGCCGGCGAGGCGGACTCGGCCTCTCGGACCGCGTGCTCGAGGAGGCGTTCGACGGCCGTCTCGAGGTGTCGGTCGGCGGCGACGGCGACGTCGGGCACGTCGATCGTCAGCCGCAGGTCGCCCTCGAACGACGCGGCGGCGTCCTCGACGACGGTCGCGAGCGACGTCGATCCGCCGTCGTACGCCTCCTCGATCGCGGCCTGGAACTCCTCCAGACGCCGGCTCGTGTCGCCCAGTCGATCGACGGTCCGGTCGACGCGCGCCGCGGCGTCGCTATCGTCCGCCGGAATGCGCTGGGCGGCGGCCGCGAGGACCTGTGCCTCGTTGCGCAGGTCGTGACGCACCAGGCGGTTCAGCACGGACAGCTTGGTCCGCTCCGCGGCCAGTTCGCCGGCCCGGATCCGGAGCACGTCGTTCACCCCGATGAGGACGTGGGCGACGGCGCTCACCCCGACCACCGTGGCGAAGATGAACGGCGGCACCGTCACGCCGGGGTGCTGGACCGCGAGTCCCAGGACGGTGCCCAGGACGACGACGCCGAGGGCGTTCCAGCCGGCCACCCGGAGCAGGTGGTCGCTCTCCACGTCGCTGACGTACAGCAGGAGGCCGGCCGCGCCGAGCCCCAGCCCGATGGCGAGCCCGAGGACGCCGAGGAGCAGGCCCGCGAGGTCGGTCTCGGTCGCCAGCCCGGCCACGTCGAGGGCCGCGACGAGGAGGCCGGTCGCGCCCACGAGGGCGCTCCCGACGATCCGACGGGGTTCGAGCGCCACGGGATCCGTTCGTCGCTCGATCATGGTGTGATCCGTCGGGCTGGCGACGCGCGTTCGAGATCAGTGCCGGACCCGAGTGCTCCTGTCTGTGACATCGAACGACAGTGGAATGGAATGGGGGCCGGATAGACGTTGTCCCAACGAGAGTCGGTCCCGAACCCGTGCGAGGACCGGGTCGGCCGGAACCCCGCAACGGGTGACTGGGGAACTGCTGACGGGAGTGACGGAGTATTGGCCCCTGTCACGGTCCGGCCATCCAATGTCGGGTGGCCGTGACGTACCTCCTAGTAATCCGTCTCAAACCGCGTAACGGGGAGAGTCGACGAAGTATCCCAAAAGATGATATTAATTAACAATATAGTCAATGATTGACTATCCACAATTCTTTTATACCACCCGTTGTAGTGTCCATCCGTACCATGCCAGACGAATCCAGTCGATACCGTGATCGGATCGATCGTCGTCGCTTCGTCGAGCTGACGGGCGTCGCAGGGGCGGCCGCGCTCGCAGGCTGTGGCGGTAGCAGCGACGGCGGCGACGGCGGCGACGGCGGCGGCGGTGGAGAGACGGACACGCCGACCGAATCCAGCGGCGGCGGTGGAGAGACGGACACGCCGACCGAATCCAGCGGCGGTGGCGAGTCCGAGACCGAGACCGGGACGCAGGTGTACGACAAGTCGGTGATGGACATCAGCTTCCTCGTCCCGGCGAACGTCCAGTTCAACAGCCTGAACCCGACGAACGCGTCCCAGATCCTGTTCGAGCAGCTGTTCGACCCGTACACGAAGTACAACTTCGCGTCGGGCGAGTTCCAGCCCTACGCCGTCCAGGACTGGCAGCAGTCGGGCGACACGTTCGAGATGACGCTCCGCGACGGGCTGACCTGGCAGAACGGCGACCCGGTCAAGGCCGAGGACCTGGCGACGCAGTTCCGCCTCCAGCGGACCATCGGGACGTCGCTGTGGGACTACATCGACAGCGTCGAGGCCGTCGACGACCAGACGGTCACGCTGCACCTCTCCAGCGAGAACACGAACCCCAACATCATCAAGTTCAACGCGCTGATCAACTGGGTCCAGTACAAGAAGAGCAAGTACGAGGACTACGTCGGCAACAGCGAGGACCTGTCGACTTTCCAGGACCGGGACCCGATCGCCAGCGGGCCGTTCACGCTCGGCTCGATGGGCCAGCAGGAAGGGCTGGTCAACCGCCGCGACGACCACCCCGACTCCGGGAACATCAACTTCAACCAGTACGGGATCACGTTCCTGGACGGCAACCAGGCCGCCCAGCAGGCCCTGTTGAACCTCGAGGTCGACGCGGCCTACAGCCTGTTCACGCCCCCGCGCGTGGTGGCGAACATGCCCGACGCGGTCGTCGAGGCCCGCCCCCCGGCGAAGTGGGGGATGTGTGTCGGCGTCAACCACGACAAGCGCCACGTCGGCGAGCGGAAGGTCCGACAGGCGATCGCACACGTCATCGACCGCGAGCAGGTCATCCAGAACGCCGGCCCGCGCACGAAGGCCACGCCCCAGATCCCGACCGGGATCACGACCGACGACCAGGAGCGCTGGCTCGGCGACCAGATGGGGACGTACCAGAACTACGGCCCGGGTTCGCAGAACACCGACAAGGCCACCCAGTTGCTCAACGACGCCGGCTACTCCAAGGACGGCGGCACCTGGAAGGACAGCAACGGCCGCACCGTCTCCCTGCCGATGGTCGTGCCGGCCGGCTGGTCTGACTGGGTCAGCGCCACCCAGACGATCGTCGACCAGCTCTCCGGCTTCGGGTTCGACGCGGCCGTCAACGCACGCTCGTACGGGACCGTCGCCGGGCAGGTGTGGGCGAACGGGGACTTCAAGGTCGCGTCCATGTACTGGACGCCCGGCGGTGCCCAGTCCGCGTTCCCCTACTTCCCGCTGGAGTGGCAGCTCATCCACGGGGCTCACACGTTCACCTTCAACTACGACAAGGAGGAGGTCACCGTGCCGTCACGGACCGGCTCCGGCCAGGAGACGGTGAACGTCACCGAGCGGGTGCCGGAACTCGCCCAGACCACCGACGAGCAGCGGTCCACGGAACTCGTGCGGAAACTGGCCTGGGTCGCCAACCAGGATCTCCCGATGATCCCGATCCAGGAGAAGCTCGAGCAGTCCTGGATCACCGACGACGAGTTCGACGCCCCAGATGAAGGATCCGACGCCCTGATGACCAAGTGGCCCTGCGTCTGGCTGCCACGGCAGGGCGAGTGGCAGTACACCGGCTGATCGGGCACTCCACGCCACGTTGCGGTCTGTCACGGTCCAGCACACCCCAGCTATCTGCCACGGCCCGTTTTCTCCTATTTTCTCACGAGGGAAACACGGTTTCCGGGGGCCAACGGTAACGATTAATGGCACATTTGTAGTGGAAAATCTTTAGTCACGGCCCCCCAAAGTCCGGGGTACGGCGCCTAGTTGGGGCCGATGATTTACAATGACAGGCCAGGAACTAATCTGGCGAATCGCGGGCGGTTCCGGCGACGGGATCGACTCGACGAGCCAGAACTTCGCGAAGGCCCTGATGCGCTCGGGACTTCACGTCTTCACGCACCGACACTACCCGTCGCGCATCCGGGGCGGTCACACCTACGTAGAGGTACGCGCGGGGGCAGAGCCAGTCCGGTCCCGCGGTGACGGTTACAACTTCCTCCTGACGCTGGGCGACTCGTTCGCGCGAAACCCCCAGGAAGACGCCTACTACGGGAACGAGGAACTGAAACCGCTGACCGAGAACCTCGACGAACTCCGCGAGGGCGGCGTCATCGTCTACGACACCGGCGTCATCGAGGAGGAGGACATCGAGGCGGCGGATCTCGAGGAGCGCGCCGAGGAGAACGACTGGCACCTCTACCCGCTCGATCTCCGCGGGATCGCCCGCGAGCACGGCCGGGACGTCATGCGCAACACGGCAGGTGTCGGCGCGACGGCGGCCATCCTCGGGATCGACCCGACGCCGTTCGAGGAACTGATGAGCGAGGCCATGTCCGGCGACGTGCTGGAGTCGAACCTCGCCGTCCTCGAGGACGCCTACGAGCAGGTCTCCGAGATGGACCACGGGCACGACATCGACGTGTCCGAGGGTGACCACGACGAGGAACAGGCACTGCTGTCCGGTTCGAACGCCATCGCCTACGGCGCGCTCGACGCGGGCTGTCGGTTCATCTCGGGGTACCCGATGACGCCCTGGACCGACGTGTTCACGATCATGTCCCAGCACCTGCCGGAGTTCGGCGGCATCTCCGAGCAGGTCGAGGACGAGATCGCTGCGGCGGCGCTGGCGATCGGGGCCTCCCACGCCGGCGTCAAGGCGATGTCCGGCTCCTCGGGCGGGGGCTTCTCGCTGATGTCCGAACCGATCGGACTGGCGGAGATGACCGAGACGCCGATCGTTCTCGTCGAGTCGATGCGTGCGGGCCCGTCGACGGGGATGCCCACGAAGCCCGAACAGGGCGACCTCGAGCACGTCCTCTACACCAGCCAGGGCGACTCCGCACGCGTCGTCTTCGCTCCCGGTAACATCCGGGAGTCCTACGAACAGACCCGGCAGGCGTTCCGGATCGCCTACGACTACCAGATTCCGACGGTCGTCATCTACGACCAGAAGCTCTCGGGCGAGCTCCGGAACGTCGACGCGAGCTTCTTCGACCGCGAGCCGGCACCGGACCCGGGATCGGTCCTGACCGAGGACGAGATCGCCGAGGCGGCACACCACGCCTCCGGCACGTTCAAGCGCTTCCTCCACGACCCCGAGGACGGCTCGAACGTCAGCCCGCGGTCGATCCCCGGACAGAAGGGCGGTCGCTACCTGGCGACCGGCAACGAGCACAACGAGGAGGGCCACATCAGCGAGGATCCGGACAACCGGATCGCGCAGATGGACCGCCGGATCGAGAAACTCGACGAGATCCGCTCGGACCTCGACGAGAACGCCGACGGCCAGACCTACCACGGACCCGAGGACGCCGACTACGGCGTGCTCGTGTGGGGCAGCCAGCAGGACACGGTGTTCGAGGCCGTCGATCGACTCAACGACGGCGGTCACTCGGTGAAGGCGCTCGGCGTCTCGGAGATGTGTCCCTACCCGGTCGCGGAGGTCAGCGAGTGGCTGGAGTCCGTCGACGAGGCGGTGGTCGTCGAGATGAACGCGACCGCGCAGTTCCGCGGGCTGACCCAGAAGGAGATCGGCCGCTTCGGACCGAAGCTCTCGAGTCTCCTGAAGTACAACGGCAACCCCTTCGAGCCCGCGGAGATCGTCGAGGGCTTCGAGTCAAGCATCAACGGCGAGGACCTCGCCGCGAGCAACATGAAGTACGTCCCCGCGGCAGGTGACTGACAATGAGTGCATTCTCAGCAATCGGCGACGAGGCCGAGTACGACTCCGACGAGTTCACGCCCGGCATCGAACCCCAGGCGACCTGGTGTCCCGGCTGTGGCGACTTCGGCGTCCTCAAGGCGCTGAAACAGGCCATGCCCGAGGTGGGCAAGAACCCCGACGAGGTGGCGGTGTTCACCGGCATCGGCTGCTCGGGGAAGCTCAACAGCTACTTCGAGAGCTACGGGTTCCACACGATCCACGGCCGCAGTCTCCCCGTGGCGCGGGCGGCGAAACTCGCCAACCCCGAACTGACCGTCATCGCCGCCGGCGGTGACGGCGACGGCTACGGGATCGGCGGGAACCACTTCATGCACACCGCCCGCGAGAACCACGACATGACCTACATCGTGTTCAACAACGAGATCTTCGGGCTGACGAAGGGCCAGACCTCCCCGACCAGCCCGAAGGGCCACAAGTCCAAGACCCAGCCCCACGGCTCGGCCAAGGACCCCGTGCGCCCCCTCTCGCTGTCGCTTGCCTCCGGCGCGTCCTTCATCGCCCGGACGGCGGCGGTCAACCCCAATCAGGCCAAGGAGATCATCGCCGAGGCCATCGAACACGACGGCTTCGCCCACATCGACTTCCTCACCCAGTGTCCGACCTGGAACAAGGACGCAAAGCAGTACGTCCCCTACACGGACGTCCAGCAGTCAGACGACTACGACTTCGACATCACCGACCGCCAGGAGGCGGCCGAGATGATGTACGAGACGGAGTCGAAACTGTACGAGGGCGAGGTGCTGACCGGCCGCTTCTACGTCGACGATGACCGCGCCTCCTACGGCCAGGAGAAACGCGCCGTCGGCGAGATGCCCGACGACCCGCTGGCCGAGCGGTACTTCGACGAGGACTACGAGTGGGAGCGGACCGCCGACGCGCTGCTCGAGCGCCACAAGTAAGGTCGGCCGTTTGGGGATTCGGAAGATATTTTTTCGCCGGTCGGAAAGTAGGTGTATGAGCGTCGAGTCAACGGAGCGGCGAATCCTGGACGTCCTCGAGGAGGACGCCCAGGCCTCCTACGCCGAGATCGCGGACCGGGCAGGCGTGTCGAAACCGACCGTCCGGAAGTACATCAAGCGCCTCGAGGAGGAGGGAGTAATCGTCGGTTACTCGGCCGACGTGGACCCGAAAAAACTCTCCGGGCAGTCGATCGCACTGGTCGGGGTCGACGTGGAGAGCGAGTGTTACGTCGAGGCGACGCGCGAACTGAAACGCATCGACGCCATCGAGGCGCTGTACACCTCGAGCGGCGATCACACGCTGATGGCCGAGGTCCGGGGATCCGACGGCGACGCGGTGGGCGAGGTGATCGAAACGGAGATCCTGGACGTGACCGGAGTCGCCGCCGCCCACCCCGCCTTCCTGCAGGAACGGCTGAAGTGAGTGAGTCGCTCCGGGAACGGCTGAAGTGATTGGTTTTTAGACGCTCCGGCGCCGATCAGTTCGTATGTCCTCGTTCCTGGTGCTGGGCTGTGGTGGTGTCGGCCAGTCCCTCGTCGGCGACCTGGCCGAGCGCCGGGGGGACCTGCTCGTCGTCTCGGCCGACGAACACCGGGCCGACACGCTCCGCAACGACGGGGTTCACGTCGAAACCGGGGACCCGACGGACGGAGCGACGATCCGCTCGCTCGACATCGAGCCCGAGGTCGTCCTCGTGGCCGGGACCGACCCCGAACGGAACCTGGCCGCGGCCCGCGCGGCCCGCACGAGTCTCCCGGACGCGTCGCTGGTCGCCTACGCGGGCTGGGACGCCGACGACGGAACGCGGACGGCCCTCACGTCGGTCGCGGACGAGGTGATCGACCCGGCCCGGGCGGTCACCGATCACCTCCTCGAACGCGTGGGCGACCCCGGCGTCCGGGCCCGCCAGCTCCAGCGGGTGTTCCGGGAGATCGGTGGCCCCCTCGCCATCGTCACCCACGACAACCCCGATCCCGACGCCATCGCGAGCGCCGTCGCGCTCGCACGCATCGCCGAGAGGACGGGCTGTGACCCCGAGGTGTGTTACTACGGGGACATCACCCACCAGGAGAACCGGGCGTTCGTCAACCTCCTGGAGTACGACCTCGTGAGGCTGGACGCGGAGACCGACCTCGAGACCTACGACGGCGTGGCGCTGGTCGATCACTCGCGGCCCGGCGTCAACGACCAGTTGCCGGCCGACCTCGACGTGGACGTGGTGATCGATCATCACCCGCCGCGGGCCCCCATCGAGGCCCGGTTCGTCGACCTCCGGAGCGAGGTCGGCGCGACCAGTACGATGCTCGTCGAGTACCTCCGGCAGTTCGATCCCGAACTCGAGCCCGACGTCGCCACGGGATTGCTGTTTGGCATCCGCGTCGACACGCGCGAGTTCCGCCGCGAGGTGTCCGTCGAGGACTTCGAGGCGGCGGCCCACCTGCTGCCCTACGCCGACCTGGACACGCTGGCACGGATCGACGACCCGAGCGTCAGCACCGAGACGCTCGAGACGCTCGGCCGCGCGATCGGGAACCGGCAGCGACACGGCTCGGTCCTGCTAAGCGGCGTCGGCCGCATCGGCGAGCGCGACGCCCTGGCCCAGGCCGCCGACCAGTTGCTCGACCTCGAGGACATCAACGCGGTGCTGGTCTACGGCGTCATGGAGGGGACTGTGTACGCCTCGGCGCGGGCGCGGGGAACCGACATCGACCTGGGCGAGACGATGCGGGACGCCTTCGGGCAGATCGGCAGCGCGGGCGGCCACGCCGACATGGCGGGCGCTCAGATCGCGCTCGGCGTCCTCGACGCCATCGACGAGGGCGACGAGTCCCTGCAGGAGATCCTGGACGCCGTCGTCGCCGAGCGGTTCCTCGACGCGCTGGAGTCCCGTTCGAACCGCCTGCTGGGCGGGGTCTACGCCGACGCGGAGTTCGGGACGACCGGCGAACCCCCCGGGCCGGACGCCGGGTGAGAGCAATCCGTACGAGCCGGACCGGTGGGACGGTGACGGCCCGAGCGCGACCTTTTTGATCGCGCGGCGTGTGCTCCCGGTATGGACGGTGACGGAAAGCCGCAGGTCAGCGAGTACATGACGACTGACGTCGCGACTGTCTCCCCGTCGGACACGGTCGCGGCGGTCGCCGAGCGGATGGCCGAAAGCGAGGAACACAGCGGTTTCCCCGTCGCCGAGGAGGGCCGCGTCGAGGGGTTCGTCAGCGCGCGCGACCTGTTGCTCGCCGACGAGGGGGCGCTGATCCGCGACGTGATGAGCGAAGACATCGTGGTCGCACACCCGGAGATGGCCGTCCAGGAAGCCGCGCGGGTGATCCTCCGGTCGGGCATCCAGCGCCTTCCCGTCGTCGACGACGAGGGGCGCCTCGTGGGGCTGATCTCGAACGCCGACGTGATCCGGTCCCAGATCGAGCGCGCAACGCCGGACAAGGTCGACAAGCTCACGCGGACCATCGAGGAGATCCACGACGTGTCGGCCCGCGAGGAGCGCCGAAAAGTCGCGCTGTCCGACCTCGTGCCCACGCAGGACACCGTCTACGCCGACGAACTCGAGGGACGCATCTACGAACTCGAGCGGGGGCTCGCCGAGCCACTGGTCGTCATCGACGCGCGCGGGGACCACCCGGACGATCAGTCGACTGTCGCCGACTTCGACGGGAGCGAGGCGGTCGAGGAACGGCCCGGCCTGCTGCTGGCCGACGGCCACCACCGCGTGAAGGCCGCCGAACGCGTCGGCGTCACCGAGATGGACGCCTACGTCATCGTCATCGACGAACCGGTCGAACTCGGCATGGCCGACGACGCCGAGGGGCTCACCTCCATCGACGACATCGAGGTCGTGGACTACGCCCACCACCCGCTGATCGAGCGGACCCAGCGCCTCCAGGACGAGGAGTGAGTCCGGTCGCGTTCTCTCATCCGCGCTCGTACTCGACGACCGTTGCCTCGCCGTCGAGCCACAGCGCGAGGCGGTCCTCGTCCACCGGGACGTCGACCCGCACCCGGGTGGAATCGCCGTCCTCGACCGTGGCCGCGGTCACTTCGATGAACGGGAACTCGACGAGCGGGCGGTCCCGCACGTCCACGCCGTGCTCGTGGTACAGCGAGACGACGGCGGGGTGATCGAGGACGCACAGCCCCGGCGGGGTCGTCAGTTCCATCCCGCAGCGGCGACACTCGAAGCCGACCATCACCGCGTCGGGCGGCATCTCCTCGCCGTAGCTCTCCGGGACCGCCACGCCCTCCGCCGGGAGCGTCGCGTCCATCTCGCCCCAGCAGTGCGGGCAGACGCCCGCACGGGCCCGCGCGAACTCCTGGCGGGTCCGGAGCGTCGCGATCTCGACGAGCGCCGCGGGGTCCTCGCGGACGGCCGCCGGGGGCAGCGACGCCGCCCAGAAGGGCCCGTGGGCAGGACAGCACAGCTGGAACGTGCTCTCCCCGTAGACGGCCAGCAGCGACCGCTCGCAGTCCGGGTACGGGCACTCGACGTCCGTCTCGGCTTCCAGTTCCCGCTCGGGCGGGGCGTAGGCCCCCGCAGCCAGCGAGCCAGCCAGTTCCATGCCGTTGTTGCGCAGGACGTACTCCTCGCCGTCCTTGACGACGAACGACCCGCGGAGTCGGTCCAGATGGTAACTGAAGTTCCCCGCGTCCCGTTCCCCGACGGCGCGACGCAGTTCCGCGAACCCGAGGCCCTGCCACTGCCAGTTCTCCCGCCGTGGCTGTGCCAGCACCTCGAGGATGGCGAGACGCGTCTCGTCGCCCAGCAGGTCGAACACGTCCGCGGGACCCTCGTCTCCGCCCTCGGTCATGCGCCCGGGTTGACAGAGCGCCGAGAAAACGCTTGCGAGACAGACGTATCAGTTCCCGAACTGAACGATCCTGCAGGAAACCGTTAACCCGATCCCGGCGCTGTCTCACATCCACGATGACAGCGAGTGCGCGCGGTCTCGAACAGTCAGCGGACGAGCAGACGGACGACGCCGGGACGGTCCCGCCGCCGCTGGTCGTCGACGGCGTCTCGAAGACCTACGAGAGCGGCGACCGGACGGTACAGGCCGTCGAGGACGTGAGCCTCTCGGTCGAGCGCGGGACCGTTCTCGGCGTCCTCGGCCCCAACGGCGCGGGCAAGACCACGCTCATCAAGTCGATCCTGGGGCTCGTCGTTCCGACGGCGGGCACCGTCGAGATCGCGGGCGTCGACGTCCACGCCGACACCCGGCGGGCCTACCACCACGTCGGGGCGATGCTCGAGGGCGCGCGCAACGTCTACTGGAAGCTCACGGTCCGGGAGAATCTGCGGTTCTTCGCGGCCGTCGGCGGGCAGTCGCCGGCCGCGGTCGCGGACCGCCACGAGGAACTGCTCGAACAGTTGCACCTCCTCGAGGAGGGAGACACCGCCGTCCGCGAACTCTCCCGCGGGCAGAAACAGAAGGTCGCGCTGGCCTGCGCGCTCGCGAGGGACGCCGACGTGGCCTTCCTCGACGAACCGACGCTCGGACTGGACGTGGAGGCCTCGCTCGATCTCAGGCGCGAGATCCGTCGGCTGGCCGAGCGCGAGAAGATGACCGTCGTCCTGTCGAGCCACGACATGCAGGTGGTCGAGGACGTGTGTGACCGGGTGGTCATCATGAACGACGGCGAGGTGGTGGCCGACGACAGCGTCGGCGACCTGGTGGACGTGTTCCGGACCCACGCCTACGAGGTCACGCTGGCGGCGCCGCTGGACGCGCCCGCCCGCGAGCGACTGCGCGAGCGGTTCGACGCCGAGTCCTTCGAGACGCGCGGTGAGGGCGAGCGGTTCGCGGTGTCGCTGGGCGACCCCGACCGCCTGTACGACCTGATGGACGCGCTGCGGGCCGCCGACGCCACCGTCACGGGGGTCGACTCCGTCGACCCGGACCTCGAATCGGTGTTCATCGAGATGACCGGTGGCGGCGGCGACGGAGGTGAGCGAGCGTGAGCGACGGCGTCGCCGCGGCCGACGGGCGGGCGACCGGCCCCGGGACGGCGAGCGACGGCCGGCCGGGGACTCGCGGGTCGGCCACGTATCGCGACCTCTTCCGGGTCGTCGGCCGGAAGCGCCTGGCGCTGCTGGTCCGCTACCCCGTCAACACGATCGCGCAGGTGGGGACGCTGTTCATGATCTTCACCGTCGTGTTCGTCGGCGGTCGGGCCGTCTCGGCCCAGGCCCTCGACGACTCGCTGGGGGGCATCGTCGTCGGGTTCTTCCTCTACTCGCTGGCGCTGATGGCCTTCTCCGGGCTGTCCTGGAACGTGATCCACGAGTCCCAGTGGGGGACCCTCGAGCAACTGTACATGTCGCCGTTCGGCTTCGGGCGCGTGATGTTCGTGAGCCTCACGGTCCGCGTCCTCGAGAGCTTCCTGTGGGGCGGGATCACGCTGGCGTTCATGCTGGTCGTCACCGGTGAGACCCTGGCGCTGAACGTCGTCACCGTCCTCGTCCTGTCGGTGCTGGCGCTGTTGCCGGCGATCGGACTCGGTTTCGCGTTCGGCGGCCTGGCGATGGTGTACAAGCGCGTCGAGAACGCGTTTCAGCTGATGAACTTCGTGTTCGTGGGGCTGGTCGCCGTGCCGGCCTCCGGGATCGTCTGGGCGCGCCTGCTCCCCGTCTCCCAGGGAACCTACCTCCTCTCGATGGCGATGCAGGAGAACCGCCGCCTGTGGGAACTCCCCGCCGGCGACCTCGCCCTGCTGGTCGGCGTCGGCGTCGGCTACTTCGCCGCCGGCTACGGGGTCTTCGCGTGGATGACCCGCCGGGCGCGCCGGGAGGGGCTGATGGGGCACTACTGACTCGTCTGGCGCGCCGCGGGGACCCGATGGGCCACTACTGACCCGCTGGGGACACTCCGCCCACGACCGCCGGGAGCCTTATTGTCACAAGCTACCAACCGTCACGGCATGTACGACGAGGAGGACCTCGAGCGCATCCGCGAGGCGCGCGAGGAGTGGGAGCGGACCACGCTCGAGGCGACCCTCGAGGAGCGCGGCGAACGCGCCGAGCGGTTCGCCACGGTCTCGAACCGCGAGGTCGAGCGCATGTACACGCCGGCCGACGTCGCCGACCTCGACTACCGCGAGGACCTGGGCTTTCCCGGCGAGGAACCGTACACCCGCGGGGTGTACCCGACGATGTATCGCGGGCGCACCTGGACGATGCGCCAGTTCGCTGGCTTTGGCACTGCGGCCGAGACCAACGAGCGCTTTCACTACCTCGTCGAGGAGGGCCAGACCGGGCTCTCGACGGCCTTCGACATGCCGACGCTGATGGGCATCGACTCGGACGACCCGATGGCCGCCGGCGAGGTCGGCAAGGAGGGCGTCGCGGTCGATTCGCTGCGGGACTTCGAGGTGCTGTTCGACGGCATCGACCTCGCCGAGGTGTCGACGAGTTTCACGATCAACCCCAGCGCCCCGGTGATCTACGCGATGTATCTCGCGCTGGCCGACCGGCGAGGCGTCCCCCGGGAGCAGTTGCGCGGCACCCTCCAGAACGACATGTTCAAGGAGTTCATCGCCCAGAAGGAGTGGGTCGTCCCGCCGGAGCCGTCGCTCCGACTCGTCACCGACGTGATCGAGTTCGCCACCGAGGAGACGCCGAAGTTCAAGCCCGTCTCGGTCTCGGGGTATCACATCCGCGAGGCGGGATCGACCGCCACGCAGGAGCTGGCGTTCACGCTGGCCGACGGCTTCGCGTACGTCGAGGACTGCCTGCACCGGGGGCTGGACGTCGAGGACTTCGCGCCGCAGCTGTCCTTTTTCTTCAACGCCCACAACAGCATCTTCGAGGAGGTGGCGAAGTTCCGCGCCGCCCGTCGCCTCTACGCCCGCCTGATGGACGAGTGGTACGGCGCCAGCAGGCCCGCCGCGAAGCAACTGAAGTTCCACACCCAGACCGCCGGCCAGTCCCTGACCGCCCAGCAGCCCCTGAACAACGTCGTCCGCGTGACCATCCAGGCGCTGGCCGGCGTCCTCGGGGGCACCCAGAGCCTCCACACCAACAGTTTCGACGAGGCGCTGGCCCTGCCGAGCGAGCGCGCGGTCCGGGTGGCCCTGCGCACCCAGCAGATCCTCGCCGAGGAGTCCGGCGCCGCCGACATCGTCGACCCGCTGGGCGGCAGTTTCGCCGTCGAGACGCTCACCGACGAGATGGCCGACGACGCGATGGCGTACCTCGAACACGTCCGCGAGATGGGCGACGGATCGATGCGCGAGGGGGTCCTCGCGGGCATCGAGGAGGGGTACTTCCAGCGCGAGATTCAGGACGCGGCCTACGAGTATCAGGAGCGCGTCGAGCGCGGCGAGGAGACGGTCGTCGGCGTCAACGCCTACGAGCGCGAGGGCGAGCGCGAGGCGGAACTCCACCAGGTCGACGAGGCCGTCGGCCAGCGCCAGCGCGAACGCTTAGATCGCGTGCGCGCGGAACGCGACGACCCGGCGGTCGAAGAGGCGCTCGCCGCGGTCCGCGAGGCGACCGTCGACGGGGAGAACGTGATGCCGTTCCTCGTCGAGGCGGTGAAGGCCGAGGCGACGATGGGCGAGATCATGGGCGTCTTCGCGGACGAGTACGGCACCTACCGGGAGACGGCGGGCGTCGCCTGATCCGGACGTGCCTCCGGACCGGCGTTCCGGACGTTCCCCCGGATCGGCGTTCCGGACGTTCCCCCGGATCGGCGTTCCGGACGTTCCCCCGGGCTGGTATTCCGTGCGCTCTCTCGAACCGGCGTCCGTCGTGCGACGCGAGCGATTTCCTAACGGGAAACGTCGGCCCCGGATTCGTGACGACGAACATACCGTTTTCAGACGATAAACAGGCTGATGCGGCCGTCCGGGGAATCCCTCGGGATTAAATTAATAGGTCTCCCTGCCGACCCCCGATATGAGGTGGATCAACAGATGGCACCAGAGGACACGGAACTCGAGGCGCGGCTGACGGAACAGGAGTACTTCCGGCCGCCGACCGACTTCGTCGGGCAGGCCAACGTCAGCGACCCCGAGATCTACGACCGGTTCGACGAGAACTATCCGGAGGCGTTCGAGGAGTACGCGGAACTGCTCGACTGGGACGAGCACTGGGACGAGGTACTCGACGACTCGAACCCGCCGTTTTACGGGTGGTTCACTGGCGGGAAACTCAACGCCTCGTACAACTGCATCGACCGACACCTCGAGGAGCGCAAGAACCAGGCCGCGCTGATCTGGGAGGGGACCGACGCCGACGAGCGCGACGTCATCACCTATCAGGACCTCTACAACCGCGTCAACCGGATGTCCGCGGTGCTGAAAGACGTGGACGTGCGCGAGGACGAGGTCGTCACCTGTCACCTGCCGATGCTGCCGGCGCTGCCGATCACGATGCTGGCCTGTGCCCGCATCGGCGCGCCCCACTCGGAGGTGTTCGCGGGCTTCTCCGCGCAGGCGCTGGCCGACCGCATCGACGACGCCGGCAGCGACGTGGTCGTGACCGTCGACGGCTACTACCGCCGCGGGGAGTTTCTCAACCACAAGGAGAAGTGCGACGAGGCCCTCGAGGCCGCCGAGACCGACGTCGACACGGTCCTCCTGTGGACGCGCCACGACGACCTCCACCCCGACGTCGAGATCACGGAGGACGACCCCTACGTGCTGGTCGACGACCTGCTCGCGCAGAACGAGCGCGCCCGCGTCGACCCCGTCTCCCGCGACGCCGAGGACCCCCTCTTCCTGATGTACACCTCCGGCACGACGGGCAAGCCCAAGGGCTGTCAGCACCGCACCGGGGGCTATCTCTCCTATGTCACGGCCACCTCGAAGCACGTGCTGGACATCAAGCCCGAGGACACCTACTGGTGTGCCGCGGACATCGGGTGGATCACGGGCCACTCCTACATCGTGTACGGCCCGCTGGCGCTCGGGACCACCAGCGTCATGTACGAGGACACGCCCGATCACCCACACAAGGGCCGAATCTGGGAAATCTCCGAGCGCTACGACGTGGACATCTTCCACACGTCCCCGACGGCCGTGCGGATGTTCAGGAAGTGGGGCGCCGAACACATCGAGGGGTACGACTTCGACTTCCGGCACATGACGACGGTCGGGGAGCCGATCCAGCCCGAGGCGTGGCTGTGGTACTACAAGCACATCGGGGACGAGGACGCCGTCATCGTGGACACCTGGTGGCAGACCGAGACCGGCGGGCACCTCATCACGAACCTCCCCGCGCTGAGGGACATGAAGCCGGGGTCGGCGGGCCTGCCCGCGCCGGGCATCCAGCCCGCCATCTACGACGACAACGGCGACCCCATCGAGGGCGCCAGCGGGCGCGCGGGTAACCTCGTCATCGAGAACCCCTGGCCGGGGATGCTCCAGACGGTGTACGGCGACGACGAGCGGTTCATCGACGAGTACTGGCGGGACTTCTCTGACACCGACAGCTCCGATCCCGACGACTGGGTGTACAAGGCCGGCGACGGCGCCGTCCACGCCCAGGACGGCTACTACCGCATCCTCGGGCGCCTCGACGACGTGATGAACGTCGCGGGCCACCGCCTGGGGACGATGGAACTCGAGTCGGCCGTCGCCGAGGTCGAGGACGTCGCGGAGGCCGCGGTCGCCGCCCGCGAGGACGCCGAGAAGGGCGAGGTGCCCGACGTGTACGTCGTCCTCCGGGAGGGCATCGAGCGCAGCGAGGACGTCCGCGATCGGATCATCGAGGCCGTCGAGAACGAGATCGGCAAGTTCGCCCGCCCGGCGAACGTGATCTTCGTCGACGACCTCCCGAAGACCCGGTCGGGCAAGATCATGCGCCGCCTGCTCGAGAACATCTCCAACGACGAGGACCTGGGCGACACGACGACGCTCCGGGATCCGAGCGTCCCCGAGGAGATCCGCGATCAGATCCGGGACGACTGAGTCGTCTTCGCCGTCCGATTTTTCTTCGACGCGTGTGGGTGACCGACCGAGCCGACGCTCCGTGGCGTTTCGGGAGATGTCGCGTCGCCGCGCGATGCCGGACGTTAGCTCGCCTGCTCGGCGTCGAACCGCTCGGAGACGTAGATCACGCCCAGGAGGAGCACCCCGAGGCCGGTGGCGACGGTGAGAGCCCCGTAGATCGCGACGCCCAGCGGCGTCGGCGGCAGGACGAACAAACCGAACAGCCGAGGTTCGAGCGCCGCGGGGCTGATGACGCCCAGGACGTAGCCCATCACGCCCGCCAGGACGACGATGATCAGGTAGATCCGGACGACGACGCGGTGGCCCGCGATGGGTGTCTCGGTCACACCGCGAGCTTTGCACTCCGAACGATTAGCGTTTTCCTTCCGCGGTCAGTAGGGGAACGCATGCAGGAGAAGGACCTGTTGTTCGCCGTGCTCGCGGGGATCGCCGCGCTGATGTTCCTGACCGGGATCGTCCTCGTCGCGAGCGGACTGTAGGGTCGCGAGCGGACTGTAGGGT
>JBDGUH010000059.1:0-26322 GCA_042216055.1 Haloarculaceae archaeon | reverse complement strand
TCCGAAGTCCTCGCTGAAGAGTCAGTTATTTCGCTGACCACTCGGCGGGCGGTCGTCGTGGTACACAGTGAGAGCGATCCGTATCAGGCCTCGGCGCCGGACTGCACGTTCGCGAGATAGCCCGTCAGATCGGTCGTCGTCACCATTCCGAGGACGCCTTCCGTCTCGTCGACGACGGGGACGTGATGAAAGCCCCCGTCGAGCATCGTCCGCGCGACCTCCCGGAGGCGGTCGTTGGCCCCGGTCGTGACCACGTCCGTGCTCATCACCTCGCTGACGGGCGTCTCCGGCTCCGCGTGGCCGTCGGCCACGAGCGAGACGAAGTCCGTGGCCGTCAGGATCCCGTCGAGATCGCCCGACTCGTCGACGATCAGGAGCGATCCGATGTTGCGCTCGCGCATCCGCTCGGCCGCGTCGATGATCTGTTCGTCCCGTGCTACCGTGTGGACGGCCGTCGTCATGACGCGGCCGACGAAGACATCTTCCATGCTATCCCACTGCAGGGACTGCCTCCGTGTAAACGTTACCCTCGTTCCCTTACGGTTCGAGGTCGATCCGCGCCATCTGTCCCGCGGTGGCACCGTTCCCCCGCCCGGCGCTCGTCTCGATACCGATCTCGACGGTGTCCAGGTACGCGTCGAACGAGTCGGGGAACCCGCTGCCCGTCTGGAGCGTGATGTACTTGATGACCTCCGCGCCGTAGTCGATGTTCGTCGCCGGCGCGCCGGACTTGCGCGCGCTCCAGTCGATGGCGCCGGCCTGTAGCTCCGCGAGGGTGGGCTGCCCGCCGTAGAAGCCAAAGCCGACGTACGAGTCATCATAGAAGGTGAGCTGGTTCGCGGGCCCGGCGGTCGACCACTCGACCCACTCGTCGGCCGGCGCGTCGAGCCCCGACGCGAAGTACGGCTCCCCGGTGATGCGGTAGCCGTAAAACGAGCCCTTGTCGTCGGTGCCGTCGGGTTCGGTGTACAGCTGGAGATAGACGTTGTAGGGTTGCGAGCCCGTCGTCGGCGTCGACTTCTTCGTGTGGTAGGCCACGTAGGTCAGGTCGTCGATCGTCACGTCGCCCGCGTGCTGGAACAGGTCGTCGGGTGAGAGATACAGCGCGAACTTGCCATCGTTCTGATCACCGTCGGTGTCGACGCCGACCTGCCAGCACCCCGAGAGCGTGTTCGACTCCTCCCGGGTGCCGAGGAGGCCGCTGGCGCCGTCGTATCTGGGGTGCAGCACCGTCCTGCTGTTGCGCTGTGCCGATCCGATGCCGGCCGCGCCGGCCCCGAGTCCCACGAGCGTCGCTGCCCCCGCGTTCCGTACGAGCTGTCGTCGCGTGTAGGGTTGCATTGCGTTTCGCGCATGTCCGGCCCCTGTCGTAGTTATCCAGGCCGTATCCGACGAATCGGTCGGTAAGGCCCTGTTTCGCCCGATTCCTCCCCCGCCAGCAAGACACCGCCACACCCACGCCGGCCCCCTCGGTGCGGCGCCCGCCCCTCGTGCCGGCGCCCTGTCCCCCGTGCCGGCGCTCCCGTCTCGCCGCGGTGGCGAACCCCTAAATGCGCGGCCGCCCCAGGGTGTGGCATGGCGTTCCGGCGGTTCCTCCGCGGGCGAGTCCCCTGGCCGGTGCTCGAGGGCGTGGTCCGGGAGTTGCTGGAGCGGTCCGGCGGCCCCGTCGCGCGCGCCGAGTTCCTCGAGGCCGACAACTGGCTCTCGACCCCGATGGCCGTGGACGGTCGGTGGTTCGTCAAGGTCATCACCGAGCAGAACTCGCTGGTCCACGCCCTGCTGACCGCCGGGCGCAACATCGGCGTGTTCTCATCGGGCCGGGCGGGCTTTTTCGAGCACTTCGGGACGCCCTACCAGATGGCTCGCCACGAACTCGAGGCGACGCGGCGAATGCGGGAACTGGGCGTGAACGCGCCCGAACCGATCGAGGCCTTCGAGTACGAGGGCCACGGCGTGCTCGTGCTCGAGTACCTGCCGAACTACCGGGTGCTCGACGACCTCCCGAGGGCGACCGTCGAGGCCCACGCGCCGACCGTGTTCGACTACCTCGCGCGACTGCACGACGCGGGGCTCGCACACGGCGACCTGCGGGCGGAGAACCTGCTCGTCGTCGACGGCGACCTGTATTTCATCGACGCGACCAACGTCGCCGCCGACGCCATCGCCGACGCCCGATCCTACGACGTGGCCTGTGCGCTCGGGGCCCTCGAGGCGCTCGTCGGCGCGCGCGCCGCCGTCGCCGCGGCCGCAGAGCAGTACGACCCGGCGGCGCTGCTCTCGGCCGAGGAGTTCCTGGACTTCGTGAACCTCCGGCCGGACCTCTCGTTCGACGCCCAGGCGATCAAGGGCGAGATAGAGAAGCGCGCGATTCAGTAGAAGGCGAGCGCCGGCCACCGGTCCAGCGAGCGCTTGCTATCGGTCCGGCTAGGTCGCCCCCGCCTCCGCGGCGGCGGCCGGTTCCGGTGTCGACCGTTCCCGGGCCGTCACGACGATGCCGGCAAGGACCACCGCGCCGCCCGCGACGGTCCAGGCCGTCGGGACCTCGCCGAGCAGGACCAGCGCCAACAGGGCGCTGCCGACGGGTTCGCCCACGAGCGTCACGCTGACGACGCTGGACTCGACGTGGGCCAGCGACCAGTTGATCAGGGTGTGGCCCAGCAGGCCCGGCCCGACCGCCATCGCGAGAAAGAGCAGCCACTCGCGGGGCGCGTAGCCGGCGAGCGGATCGCCCGCCGCGAGAGCGATGGCGCCCAGGGCCAGCGTACAGACGCCGTAGACGACCAGCACGTAGGGGACGAGCGCGAGACGCTGGCGCAGCGAGCGCCCGACGAGCACGTAGCTCGCGGCCATCACCGCCCCGATCAGGGCGAGCCCGTCGCCCAACAGCGGCCGCGGGCCGACAGCGCCGCCCAGGAGGTCCCCGCCCGAGAGCAGCGCCGCTCCGGCGATGGCGATGGCGATGCCCGCGGCGACGCGCCGGGTCACCCGCTCCCCGAGGAGAAACGCCGCGCCGAGCGCGACGAACGCCGGCTGGGTCTGGACCAGCGTCACGGAGGCGGCGACGCTGGTGTGGCGCAGGCTCTCGAACCAGACGGCGAAGTGGACCGCCAGCGCGAGGCCGGCGCCGGCGGACGTGAGCCACCCCCGCCGGCCGATCCGGCCGACGCTCTCGTACCGGCGCCAGACTAGCAGGGGCGCGAGCAGCAGCGTCGTGAACAGGACCCGGTAGAACGCCGCGACGACCGGGGGTGCGCTGCTCCACCGGATGAGGATAGCGCTGGTGCTAACGCCGACGACGGCGACGGCCAGCGCCGCCCGCGGATCGACCCTCGGGGCGTTCACTCGGCGTCGGCGGGCGTGTCGAAGTCGTGGAAGTGCTCGCCCTTCTCCTTCGAGAGCAGGTTCAGCGCGGCGGCCGCGCCGTCGCCCGCCGAGATGATCGCCTGCCACTCCTCGGCCCGCACCATCGCGCCCGTCGCGTAGGCGTCCTCGACGCTGGTCTCCATGGTCACGTCGACGTCGACCACGTCCTCGTCCGTGAACGCACACCCCAGGTCCTCGGCCAGGTCGCGGTCGGCCCCCGTCGCCAGCACGAGGTAAGCCCCCTCGTACTCGCCGTCGTCGGTCGTGACGGCGAAGCCGTCGCCGGTCGCCGAGACGGCCGTCACTTCTTCGCCCTCGCGAACGTCGGCCCCGAACTCCGCGACCTGCTCGCGCGCGCCCTCGACGAACTCGGTGCCGTCCTTGGACTCGAGGCCGAGGTAGTTAAACAGGTGAGCCTTGTGGAGCCACGTCTCGTCCGTGTCGAACACGACCGTGTCGAGGTCGTTCTTGGCAGTGAACAGTCCCGCGCTCAGTCCGGCCGCGCCGCCGCCGACGACGAGTACGTCGTACATGCTCGTTGGTGTCTGTGGCCGTCAGGACAAAAAAGGTACGGCGCGCGTGCGCCGCGGGCGCGACGGTGATCGCTCTCGACCGAGGCCCAGTCTCGGTCGCTGGCAAGCGCTACTCCAGCAGTTCCCGCGTGCGCCGGTGGCGATAGCGGAACATCGGTTCGAGGCCGAGGCGACCCAACGGGCCCGCGAGTCGACCGAGCGGGCCGCCGGGGAGTCGGTACTCGACCCGGTCGTACACGGTGGTCCGGTCGCCGTCGGCGACGAATCGATGGGTGTGCTCCCACTCGGGGAACGGGCCCTCGCGCATCACGTCACGGAACAGGGCGTGGCCCTCGCCCTCCGTGCGCGCGACGATCTCCGAGACCCAGCGCTGTCGCGGACCGATACCGAACGGCCGTATCGAGGAGACCACCGTCGACCCGGCCTCGAGCACCGCCGGGTCGGGGTCGCCGTCCGGCCCGATCACCGACTCGACGCGGAGGTGCATCCAATCGGGCGTCAGCGCCTCCAGGCCGCTCTCGTGGGAGTGAAACTCCCAGACCGCCGACAGCGGCGCCGCCACTTCGATGGCGCGCTCGTACACGGGCATCGGTTCCTGTTAGGTCCCGGCCCGTAAAGCCACACTGCCGACGCGGTTAGGGGTCGACGCCCGCGCGCTCGAGGATCCGCTCGGCCTGCCGGCGCTGGGGCGCGTCGACCATCTCGCCGTCGACGACGGCCACCGCCGCCCCGTCGGTCGCTTCGAGCACGCGACGGGCCCACTCGATCCGCGCCGCCTCGGGGGTGAACGCCTCGTTGAGCACCGTCACCTGGTCGGGGTGCAGCGCCATCTTCCCGTCGTAGCCCAGCGAGAGGGCGTCCGCGGCCTCCGCGCGAAGGCCCGCCAGGTCGTCCACGTCGGGGTAGTGGGTGTCCACCGCGTCGACGCCGGCGGCGCGCGCGGCGACGAGAACCCGCTGGCGGGGGTAGGGCAGGTCGGCCGCGCCGATCCCCGACCCCCCCAGGTCGCCCGCGAGATCCTGGGCGCCGAAGAGCAGGCAGTCGGTCGGGTCGGCGGCCCCGATTTCGCCGGCCCGAAGGACGCCCGCGGCCGACTCTACGAGCGCGAAGATCGGCAGGTCGGCCCCCCGGTCGGCTGCGAGGTCCGCGAGCGCCCGTACGTCCCCAGGTGCTCCGACCTTCGGCAGGACGAGGCCGTCCGGGCACGCGCCCTGGAGCACCGCGTCGAGGTCCTCGCGTGCGCCCCGTCCGACGGGATTGACGCGCACGCACACCTCCGCGTCGGTTTCACTGGCCGCTGCAGTATCGGTCTCGAGTGCAGCGACGGCGTCCCGGACGTGCTCGCGCGCGGCGGGCTTGCGGTCGGGCGCGACGCCGTCCTCAAGGTCGAACACCGCGACGTCCGCACCCGTTTCGGTCGCCCGACCCAGCATCTCCGGCCGGTCGCCGGGCGTGAACAGGACGCTTCGGCGTGCCATGCCCACAGTTAGTGCCCGGGGACTGTAAGCGTGGCCGCACGACGGTACCGTGGCCGCATTGTCCCTGCTGTTCCCGGTGCCGTCTTGCCTTCGGTAGAAAACTTAAGTGCTTGCCTCCGAACCGACTAGGTACCGATGGCTATCGACCCAGAGTTCGAGGACAACTACCAGGAAGTCGACCGGCACGAGGGTCACCGCGTCTGGACGGACGACGGGAGCGACCCGACAACCGAGACACAGGGGATCCACGGCACCCACGTCGCCGTGGACTTCGACATCTGCATCGCTGACGGGGCCTGTCTCGAGGACTGCCCCGTCGACGTGTTCGAGTGGGTGGACACGCCGGGTCACCCCGAGAGCGAGATCAAGGCCGATCCGACCCACGAGGACCAGTGCATCGACTGCATGCTCTGTGTGGACGTCTGCCCGGTCGACGCCATCGACGTCGACCCGAGCCGCGCCGGTCGGATCTAGGACTGCCCCGGTATTTTCGGGTCGCCACGGGGATCAGCCTGCTGTCTGTCGATTGTCACCGTCTCGCGATGACAAAAGACTATTAACGAGTCGGGGGTGAGGTACGCACACGAGGGCAGTGAGATCTATGAACACGGTCGTACTGACGAAAGGCGTTCCCGACTTCAGGGAGGGCCAGGTGTCCTTCGACGAGGACGGCCACCTGGAGCGGGGCAAGACGCCGACGGTGATGAACCCGAACGACAAGACAGCGCTCCGGGCGGCGCTCCAGACCAAGGTGCGCCACGGCGGGAACGTGTCGCTGATGAGCATGGGGCCGCCGGGGTACAAGGAGGTCCTCCAGGAGGGGATGGCCGACGTGTACGCCGACGACCTCTACCTGCTGTCCGACCGCGAGATGGGCGCGGCGGACACCTGGGCGACGGCGATGACTATCGCCACCGGCATCGAGCACCTCGAGGACGAGCCCGAACTGATCGTCGCGGGCTTCAAGACCGCCGACGGTGAGACCGGTCACACCGGCCCCCAGACTAACTGGTGTTTCGACATCAACGAGGCGCTCACGGACCGGCCCCTGATCACGCACGTGATCGCGCTCGACATCGACGAGGAGGCGGGCCAGATTCGGGCCAAACGCCTCGTCGAGGGCGACATCTCGGAGATCGAAACCGTCGAGGCCGAGCTCCCGGCGTTCGTGGTCACGGACCCCGAGTTCGAACCCTCCTACCGGAGGGCCGACCACCGCCTGCGCTACAAGGACCTCCGCGAGGACACCCAGCGGCGGGCGTCCGACTTCGACGAGGACGAAGACGTGACCGTCTGGAACCACGAGGACCTCAATCTCGATCCGGACTTCATCGGCCTCTCGGGGTCGCCCACCATCGTCTCGGGCGTCGACCCGATCCCGAAAGGCGAGTCCGACCGCGTGGCGACCGAGATGACCCCCGACGACGAGGAGGGGATGGAACAGGTCTTCGACGAGATGCACCAGTTCGTGGAGGGCGCCTAGATGGTCGAGATCGACCCCACCGAATTCGAGATCGCGGACCTGGGACCGAAGATCAAGGACGTCGACGACCCGGACGAACTCCGGGAGATGCTCGAACTCGAGGAGGGCGGCGAGGACCGCGTTCCCGTCAAGACCCTCATCGAGGACCGCCTCGAGAAACTCGAGGGCGAGGACGAGGAACTCGACCCCGAGACGGTCGACCTCGCGGAGATGACCATCGCGGAGATCGCGAACATGGTCCGGGAGATCGACGACCGGTCGGTCCTCGATGACCTGCTCGAGCGCGAGCAGGAGGGCCAGGACCGCAAGGGCGCGAAGTCCCAGATCGAGAGCCGGATCGAGTCGGTCACCGGCGGCGACGAGGACGAGGAGACGGAAGTCGAGTACGTCCCGCCCGAGGAGAAACACCCCGACCTCAAGCACCCGACCGCCGACAAGCAGTACGTCGAGGGCGTCTCCGGGGAGACCTACCGGGACCTGTGGGTGTACTGCGAGACCCAGCAGGGCGAACTCATCGACGCGTCCAAGGAGATGCTGGGTCACGCCCGGGAGCTGATGGACACGTACAACGCCGACCCGGAGAGTACGGACGACGAGGGGGCCTACGGCGGGGACGAGGACGGCAACCCCGAGGAAGTCGTCGCGGTCATCATCGGCGACGACGTGGAGCGACTGGCCGAGGAGGCCATCGCGTACGGCGCGGATCGCGCCGTCTACCACGAGGACGAGCGCCTCGAACGGTTCCGCCACAAGCCCTACACGGAGATCTTCGCGCACATGTGCCGGGACTGGGACGTCGAGTGGCGGGACTACTACGAGCCCCGCTACAACATCTTCCCGGCGACCAACAACGGCCGTGACCTCTCGGCGCTGGTCCAGGCCGAACTCGACTCCGGGCTGGCCTCGGACTGTTCGGACCTGTACATCCAGAACGCGATGATCTCGAACCCCGCCAAGACGGGGGCGCCCGGCGAGAGCAAGGAGTTCGAGCGGGTCCTGCACATGCCCCGCCCGGACTTCTCCGGGTTCGAGTACTCGACGATCCTCTGTATCGACAAGCCCCACCGGGACTTCCACCCGCAGGGCGCGAGCGTCATCCCCGGGACCTTCGAGCTGCCCGAGCCCGACCCCGAGCGCGAGGGCGAAATCGTCGAGCACGACCTCGATCTCCCGGACGACTGGTTCCAGGTCGAGGTCACCGACTACGACCAGCTCGACGAGGGCGTCGACCTGACGGGCCGCGAGGTCATCGTCTCGCTCGGTCGGGGCATCGGCCGCGACCCGACCGAGGGGATCGAACT
This sequence comes from Haloarculaceae archaeon, assembly GCA_042216055.1. Lineage (GTDB taxonomy): Archaea > Halobacteriota > Halobacteria > Halobacteriales > Haloarculaceae > CAZMWG01. Next base: position 18,164 of record JBDGUH010000059.1, on the reverse strand, counting down.
CGGGCTGGACCTGGTGGACGCGTTCGAGGACGCCGACCTGGGCCTCTCGCGCGGGGTCATCACGGCGTCCTACCAGTTCGGCAGCCACGTCGAGCAGTACGTCACCGAGGAGCGCCAGATCGGCGAGTCCGGCCAGGAGGTCGAACCCGACCTCTACATCGCGGCCGGCATCAGCGGCGCGGTCCAGCACACGGTCGGGATGGAGGATTCGGACACCGTGATCTCGATCAACACGGACCCGGACGCCGACATCAAGGGCTTCTCGGACTACTACATCCACGGCGACCTGTTCGAGGTGCTTCCCCGCCTGACCGAGGCGCTGGAGGCGGGCGAGTTCGCGACGGCGCTTCAGGAGGTAAGCGATGACTGACGACTACGAACACTACGAGGCGGTCGTCGTCGGGGCCGGTCCCGGCGGCGCCGCGGCGGCGGCAGCGCTGGCACAGCAGGGCGTCGAGACGCTCGTCCTCGAGCGCGGGGTCGACGCCGGTTCGAAGAACGTCTCCGGCGGCATCATCTTCGCCGAGGAGGACGCCCCCTACACCATCGACGGGCTGTTCCCGGACTTCCGCGAGGAGGCCTCCGAGCGGGCCATCGACGACGCCTACATCCACAACGTCGCCGGGAACAAGGTCAAGACGTTCGACCTCGACCGCATCCACGAGAAGGGCGTCGACTGGTGTGACACCGTCCTGCGGCGCCGCATGGACTCGTGGCTCGCCGAGCGCGTCCACGAGATGACCCGGGAGACGGGCGGCGGCCTGCTCACCGAGGTGCGGGTGAACGGCCTGCTCCGCGAGAACGGCGAGATCGTGGGCGTCACCTGCGACGAACTCGACCCCATCAAGGCCGACCTCATCGTCGCCGCGGACGGGGTCAATTCGGAACTGGCACGGGACGCCGGCCTCATGGACTGGGAGGAGCCCGACGAGTGGTTCCAGGGCGTCAAGGCCGTCGTCGACATGGACCCCGACGTGATCGACGAGCGGTTCGGTCTCGCCGGCGACGAGGGAGCCTCCCACCTGTTCTCGGGCGATCTCTTCGACGGCGTCCGGGGCGGTGGCTTTCTCTACACGAACGAGGACTCGCTGTCCATCGGGACGGTGTTCCACCTCGACTCCATCGCCGAGGAGCGCGCCGAGCCCCACGAACTGCTCAACAACCTGCTCCAGCACCCCCTGCTGGACCAGTGGTTCCAGGGCGAGTACGAGGAGCGGGAGTACTCCGCGAAACTCGTCCCGGACTCCAAGAAGGTAGCCCACCCCTCCCCCCACCAGGGCCGCCTGCTGCTCGTCGGCGACGCCGCCGGCCAGATGCAGGCCCAGGGCCCGATCATCAAGGGGATGAACCACGCCGTCTCGGCCGGCGGTCTGGCCGCCGAGGCCTACCAGGAAGCCAAGACCCGCGGCGACCCCTCGCAGGCCGGACAGCTCTACGAGCGGAAGCTCCGCGACGAGGGCGTCATGGGCAAACTCCGGCCGCGCCGGTACCGCTGGACGCGCTCGATCTCCGAGAGTGGCGTCGTCAACAAGATCGGTTCCGGCCTCTTGAACTCGGCCGTCGGATCAGTCGGCCTGAAAGCCTTCGGCGGCCTCGCCGAGCGCGCGTTCAACTCGCCGTTCGTGCTCGGGATGATCCCGGACACCCGGTTCTCCTACGTCGACGTGCCCACCCGCATCGGCGAGGTGCTCGGCGACCGCGTCGAGGGGACCAACGACGTGGAACCGCCGGAACTCGACGAGCGCATCGGCGACCTGACCTACAACGTCGGCGACCCGCACATCGAACTGCTCGACAACAGCTACGAGGCAAGCGGCACCGCCGTCACGGCCTGTCCGGTCAGCGCCGAGGACTTCGGCGGCGGCTGTTACCGCGACGAACTCGTCGAGACAGACGGCAGCCAGGAACACCTGGTGAGCCTCGACACCCAGCCCTGCGTCGAGTGTGGCACCTGCGCCCTCGTGGCCGACACCGAGTGGGAACACCCCGCCGGCGGTAAGGGCGTCGAGTACAAAGAGGGGTAGGTCCGTGGCGGCGCGCTCGCGGTTCGCCGACCGGATCGACGACCTGGCCGAGGCCGCGAGCGACGAGCGCGCGACGCTCGACCCCGACCCGCCCGACGACGATCGGGCCACCGAGATCGCTCGCGATGGTGTTGGACCGACGGTGGCGCTGTACTGTGAGGCACGCACCGGCGGGAAGATGATCGCCTTCGACGAGCGCGAGTTCGATCGCCTCCAGGCGGCGCTCAACGACTGGCTGTGGTGTTACGCCGCCTGCTACGGCGTCGAGTTCGACCGGGACGCGACGATCCGCGAGGCGGCCGAACTGCTGATCGACACCCGTGACGCCCGCGACGTGGCGACCGTGCTCACTGGCGTCCCGGGGCGCTAGCAGGCGCTCTTTTCGCCGGGCGAGAAACGAACGTTTCCGTGGACGGAGCGTCGCTTCGGGCGGTGAGGTCCCGCGGCGTTAGTTCCGCGGGGACTGCGGTGCGCCGGCACCGCGGGGCTGAGCCGCGCGGTCTTTGGGGAACGCCATGCCCGCGTAGGCGCCGCCGGCGGCCGCGATAGCGCCGCCGATCGCGACGAGGAGCAACGCGATGAACAGCCCCCCGAAGTTGCCGCCGCCACCGGATCCCAGCATCGCGAAGATCATGACGACGAACCCCATCACGAACGTCCCCACGAAGCCGACGGTCGCCGCCGTGCCGTAGACCAGGTTCGACGCCTCGTCGTCGGCAAGGTTATCGGCGACGCTCCGGCCGAGGAGCCCCCCGATGGCCGGCCCGACGGCGAACGCGGCGCCGATCAGGCCAAGCAGGGCGAACCCGGCGCCGAAATTACCGCCGCCCGTCTGGCTTGCCAGTATGAGCACCATGAGACCGATTCCGACACCGATCGCGGCGAACAGCGTCACGCCGGTCTTGATCTCGGCCATCGTCGACCGCTTCGAGAAGATGTCGCCGATGCTCTCGCGCTGGACTGCCGGTTGCCCCGCCGGGCCCTGGACCGGCTGACCTCGCGGAGCGCCCTGTGGCTGTCCGCCCTGGGGCTGGCCGCCCTGAGATTGTCCACCCTGGGGCTGCCCACCCTGGGGCTGTCCCCCGCCCTGTTCCTCCTGGGATGGCGCCTCGTCGGCGCCCCCGTCGGCGTCGCCCTCGTCCGGATTGCTATCGTCTTCGGATGACATCGGTGGGAAACACCCGGACCACCTAATTAAAGCTTCCCCTGTTGACACCCGTCCGATAGCTCGATCGTCCGACCGGCCGGCGACGATAGCCGTCGGGGCGACTGATTTCGCCGGATTTGGCTGCCGGACACGGTCGAACTGTCACTGTCGAGATGGACGACGAACCCGCCCACGCGGCTCCCGTTACGTGGGAACACTGATGAACCATTAAGTATCGAGGGGTGATACCGCCCCACATGGAGCTGACTGAGCCGCTGATGTTCGAGCACACGGACAGGAAGGACCTCTACGAGTACGTCGAGCGACACGGGTCGGTCGAGCCGGAGGAGGCACGTTCCGCGCTGCACATGGATCCGCGGCCGTTCGGCCACCACGTCGCCATCCTCAAACGCGACGGGGTCCTCGAGGAGGTCGACGGGGCGCTCCGGATCGCCTACGAGGACACGGTCGCGGAGGAGTTCTCGACCGAGAGCGTGGATTTCACCATCCGTCAGGCCCGCCAGGAGGATCTGACGGGCCTCGTGGGCGCAATCCGCGAGGCGATCGGCGGCAAGACCTACGTCGACGCCGAGACGGTCGCGGACGTAGTCGACTCGGAGGGCGTGCTCCTCCGGCACAACGAACTGGAGTCGCGCATCTTCTTCGTCGCCACTATCGGCGACGAGGTGGTGGGCTGGGTCCACCTCAAACACCCCGAACTCGACAAGCTCTCACACACCGCCGAGCTGACGCTCGGCGTCCTCGAGCGCTACCGCGGCCGGGGCATCGGGAGCCACCTGCTCGAGCGCGGTCTCGAGTGGGCCGCCGCCAACGGCTACGAGCGCATCTACAACTCCGTCCCCTCGACTAACGAGGAGGGGATCGCGTTCCTCGAGGCCCAGGGATTCGACATCGAGGCCGTCCGCGAGGACCACTACAAGCTCGACGGGAAGTACATCGACGAGGTCATGCTGGCCTACGAACTCTAGGGCCACTCGTCCTCGCGGCCCTCGAGCGGCTGGGCGACCACGCCGTCCTTCTGCACCCACGTTCGCGCGTGTGCCGGACACACGACTCTGTCCTCGTCCCACGCGACGCGCAGCGCCACCGCGGCCTCGTTCTCGCAGTCCGGTTCGGCACACTCCATGTGCTTCATTGGTCGGGCGGGTCCTACTGTGTTTCGCGTCTCGCGAGCAGCGCGTTCGACGAGCCCGTCGCGGTTCCGGACGACACCCGACCGGGCGAAAAGTCGCAATGATCCGTATCAGCCGCTCACTCGTTCGATGGCCTGCGTACCGACCTCGACGACGTCGGCCGGGAGCATCGCCGCGTTTGCCTCAAGGTCCGCCGCCGTGAACCACCGCCAGTCCCTGGCCGGTTGCTCGCCCGGTTCCGGCGTGACCGTTCGGTCGTCGGCGCGCCCGTAGAAGATGAAATCGACGTGCTGGTGGCCGACGTTCCCGTCGCTGTCGACGTTGATGTCCTCGAGGAGGAAGTGCTGTGGTCGGGGGAGCGAGCGCGACGTCTCGCTCGCGAGGTCCTCCCGCGGGGCGACGAGGTCGACCTCGAGGCCCAGTTCCTCGCGCGTCTCCCGGAGCGCCGCTTCGTGTGGCAGTTCGTCGCGGTCGATGTGGCCGCCGGCGGGGAGCCACATGTCGAGTTTGTCGTGTTCGTGGAGCGCGACGGCGCCGCCGCTGACGACGTACACGGTGGCGACGAAGTGGCGGGTCGTCTCCATACCGGCACGAGGGCGGGGGCGGGGTTCCGTGTTACGGTCGTGGGCTTCGAGGGCCCGGCCGGGGCCCTAGAGGCCCTGGATGCTCTCCTCGGCCTCGAGGAGTTCGTGATAGCGGTTGCGGATCGTCACTTCGGAGATGCTGGCGACCTCGCTGACCTCGCTCTGGGTCACCTTCTCGTTGGTGAGCAGAGAGGCGGCGTAGACGGCGGCGGCCGCGAGGCCGACGGGGGACTTCCCGGAGTGGACGCCCTGCTCCTTGGCGTTCTGGAGCAGCTGGCGCGCGCGCCGTTCGACCTCCTCGGGGAGGCCGAGGTCGCTGACGAACCGCGGGACGTAGCTCTCGGGGTCCGCGGGCTTGATCTCGAGCGAGAGTTCGCGTACGACGTAGCGGTACGTGCGGGCGATCTCGTCCTTGTCGACCCGGGAGACGCTGGTCAGTTCGTCCAGCGAGCGCGGCGTGCCGGCCTGCCGGGCAGCGGCGTACAGCGCGGAGGTGGAGACGCCCTCGATGGAGCGGCCGGGCAGGAGGTTCTCGTCGAGCGCGCGCCGGTAGATGACGCTCGCGGTCTCGCGGACGTTCTCGGGGAGGCCCAGCGCGGAGGCCATGCGGTCGATCTCGCCCAGCGCCTGCTTGAGGTTGCGCTCTTTCGAGTCGCGGGTGCGGAACCGCTCGTTCCAGGTCCGCAGGCGCTGCATCTTCGAGCGCTGGCGCGATGACAGGGAGTTGCCGTAGGCGTCCTTGTTCTGCCAGCCGATGTTCGTCGAGAGCCCCTTGTCGTGCATCATGTTCGTCGTCGGCGCGCCCACGCGGGACTTCTCGTCCTTCTCGCTGGCGTCGAACGCCCGCCACTCCGGGCCGGGGTCGATCTCGTCCTCCTCGACGACGAGGCCGCAGTCCTCACAGACCGTCTCGCCCCGCTCGGAGTCCGACACGAGGTCGCCGCCACACTCGGGGCAGGTCAGCGACTCCTCGTGCTCGCGGTCCTCCTCGCGCTCGTGGTCGCGCTCGTGGTTGCGCGTGCTTCGTCTGATTGTGGTGTCAGTCATTTTCGGGGACAAACGGGACGCATACCCGTAGAACTCGGTTGCACGCTTCTGTTGGCGACGCGGCGACTTAAAACTTTTGCCAAATAGGCCCAACCTATTTTCCGATTTGACAATATATGTTCACGGAATCAGTATCTCCGGGAGCCTCGATGGGTCCCCGACCCGCTCTTCAGTGGTGCCCGCCGTCTCGGGCGGTGCCGTCGGGCGCATCGAAACCCTTACCGCCGGGCCGGCGCTGCCTGTCGTGTATGAGCGAGGACACCGTCGACCCCGACGAGGTCCGTCACGTGGCGGAGCTGGCGCGGGTAGACGTAGACGAGGAGGAAGCCGAGCGCTTCGCCGGCCAGTTCGCGGAGATCCTCTCGTACTTCGAGACGCTGGACGAGGTGCCCGAACTCGAGCGCGAGGCCGATCTGACAAACGTGATGCGGGCCGACGAGGTCGGCGAGAGCCTCTCCCAGGAGGAGGCCCTCGCGAACGCCCCGGAGAGCGAGGCGGGCTTTTTCAAGGGCCCGAAGGTGTCATGAGCGACGCGTTCATCACGGAGACGACCGTCGAGGGCGCCGACGACGGCCCGCTGGCCGGACGGACGGTCGGCGTCAAGGACAACATCTCGACCGAGGGCGTCAAGACCACCTGCGGGTCGGCGATGCTCGCAGGGTACGTACCGCCCTACGACGCCACGGTCGTCGAGCGCCTGAAGGCCGCCGGCGCGACGATCTCCGGCAAGACGAACATGGACGAGTTCGGCATGGGGACGACCACCGAGACGTCGGCGTTCGGCCCGACGGAGAACCCCGCCGCGCCGGGCCACGTCCCCGGCGGTTCGTCGGGCGGATCGGCGGCCGCCGTCGCCGCCGGGGAGGTCGACCTCGCGCTCGGCAGCGACACCGGCGGGTCGATCCGCTGTCCCGCCGCGTTCTGTGGAGTCGTGGGCATCAAGCCCACCTACGGACTCGTCTCCCGGTACGGCCTCGTCGCCTACGCCAACAGCCTCGAGCAGATCGGGCCCATCGCGCCGTCCGTCGAGGCGGCCGCCGAACTCCTCGAGGTGATCGCCGGCCCGGACGAGAACGATTCGACGACCCGCGACGCCCGCGAGGCCACCGGCGAGGACGACGCCTACGACTACGCGGCCGCCGCGGACGGCGACGTGTCGGACCTCTCGATCGGCGTCCCGACGGAGCTCGTCGAAGGGGCCGACGAGGCGGTCGTCGAGACGTTCCGGGACGCGCTTGCGGACCTCGAGTCCCGGGGCGCGACCACCCACGACGTGGATCTCCCGAGCGTCGAGCACGCCGTGGAGGCCTACTACGTCATCGCGATGAGCGAAGCGTCCTCGAACCTGGCGCGCTTCGACGGCGTCCGCTACGGCGAGAGCGGCGGCTTCGACGGCAACTGGAACGAGTCCTTCGCGAAAGCCCGCGAGGAGGGCTTCGGCGAGGAGGTCAAGCGCCGGATCCTGCTCGGCACGTACGCCCTCTCGGCGGGCTATCACGACAAGTACTACAAGAAAGCCCAGGACGCCCGTGCGTGGGTCAAACAGGACTTCGACGAGGCACTGTCCGAGGCCGACGTGCTCGCTTCGCCCACGATGCCGGTCCCGCCGATGGAACTCGGGGAGAGCCTCGAGGACCCGCTGACGATGTACCTCGCGGACGCCAACACGACGCCGGTGAACCTCGCGGACCTCCCGGCGATCTCGGTGCCGGCCGGGGAGACGGCCGACGGCCTCCCCGTCGGCCTGCAGTTCGTCGGCCCCGCCTTCGGCGAGAAGGCGATCATCCGCGCCGGCAGCGCGCTCGCCTGAGACGGATTCGTGAGACGGACGGGACTCGCACTCGTCGGGACGATACCGGAGGCCGGCGCAACCTCGGTAAGCCGAGCTTTCCCCGCCGATCCGCCGCCTCGCATTCTCCGGGCGCGAGAACTGTCTCTATAAATATATCCCGGCGAGTCGTTGGGCCAGTCATGGCACTTCTGGACGAGAAGACGGCAGTCGTCACGGGCGGCAGTTCCGGCATCGGACGCGGCATCGCCATGGCCTTCGCAGAGCAGGGCGCAGACGTCGTGGTCGCCGACGTGCGCGAAGACCCGAAGGAGGGCGGTGCGCCGACACACGAGGCGATCCGGGACGAGACCGACCGCGACGCGACGTTCGTGAACTGCGACGTGACCGCCGTCGACGACCTGGAGGCGGCAGTCGACGCCGCCGAGGAGTTCGGCGGGATCGACGCCATGATCAACAACGCCGGCATCTGGCGCCCCGAGGACTTCCTCGAGGTAACGGAGACCGACTACCAGGAGCTGATGGACATCAACATGAAGGGGGTGTTCTTCGGCTCCCAGGTCGCCGCGGCGCGGATGGTCGACGGCGACGGCGGGTCGATCGTGAACCTCTCGAGCGTCAACGGCCTGTACGGCAACGGCGGCTTCCCCACCTACACCGTCTCGAAGGGCGGCATCGCGCTGCTGTCCTACTCGCTGGCCCACCGCTTTGGCGGCGACGGTATCCGCGTCAACGCGATCCACCCGGGCGCCATCGACACCGAGATCGGCCCCGCGGACGCCGCCCAGACCAGCGAGGAGCAGATCGCACAACTGGAAGGGATGATCCCGCTGGGCCGCCAGGGACAGCCCGAAGACATCGCCGGGGCGGCGGTGTTTCTCGCGAGCGACCTGGCGAGCTACGTCACCGGCGAGTCGCTGGTAGTCGACGGCGGCTGGACCTCATGGCGGTGATCCCGAGATGAACTTCGACGAGTTCGTCGGCGAGGTGCAACACCGGCTCGAACTCGGTGCGACCGGACCCGCCGTCCGGGCGACGCGGGCCACGCTCACGACCCTGGGCGAACGCCTCCCGCCCGACGAGGCCGACAACCTCGCCAGCCCGCTGCCGATGGAGATCGACCGCTACCTCCGCGAGGCCGAGGGCGGTCAGCGATTCGACTACGACGAGTTCCTCGAGCGCGTGAGCGACCGCGAGGGCGAGGCGGTCGACCGCTCGGACGCCAACTACCACGCCCAGCAGGTCGTCGGGCTCCTGAGCGAGGTCGTTCCCGGCCGCGCCGTCGCGAAACTCCGCGGGATGCTCCCCGAGGACTACGACCCGCTGTTCGCGTTCGTCGCCGACGACGCGACGGACGGAGGGTGATCGACATCCCGGCGCGGTCCGGCCGACGGGCAGCCTCGCGGGTATCTGCCGACGCCGGTTGCCGGCCGCTTCTCGGTCAGAACGGGCGGTAATCGCCAGTTGCGCGACGGTTCGGCCCTCGCTTCGACGGTGAACCGAGCGCGCGTTATTTACCCCCCGCGGCCGACAGTAGAGACACGGAACGCAGCCCCATGACACGAACCATCGAACTCAGCGACGAACTGTACGACCGCCTCGACGGCCACCTCGAGGAGGACGAGTCCCCCGCGGAGTTCATCGAGGAACTGGTCTCCATGTACGAGACCGAGGGGACGTTCCTGCAGGAAGGCTACTCGGAGTGAATCGGACGGGGCTGGCGGCCTGGTCCGAACGTCGCGTCCCGGTGTGGGGCGTCTCGAGTAGAGGGGGCGGCGGCGTTCTCGTTTGCCCGGTCCGACCAGTGATCGTCGCGACCAGCATCACGCGAGAAGGCTCGGCACGTACAACAGGAGACAGAGGACCGCGGCCCTCCGATCGAGCCCCCGCCGCCAGTACAGTAACGCAAGGACGACGAGCGAGACGGCCAGCATGTACGTCGCCGATCCCAGTACTTGGGCGGGATCGTTGACGGTCACGTCGAACAGAAGCGGGCCGATCCCGAGCGAGAACACCGGGTCGGTGATGTTGCTGCCGAGGATCGCGCCGACAGAGATCCCCTCGTATCCCCGCCGGGCAGCGAGTCCCCCGACGACGATCTCCGGGACGGTGGTCCCCAGGCCCGTGAGGAGACCGACGAGGTACTCGGAGACGCCCGCGTCCCGGGCGATGGCGACGCCGTTGGTCACCATGACCTGTCCCCCGACCACGACGAGGGCGAGGCCGGCGACGATCCAGGGGAGCGTCCGCCCCGGCGGTAGGCGCTCCTGGACCTCCTCGGAGATCTCCTCGCCCCCCTCGTTGGTGTACAGCGTGTAGACGAAGAAGACGTACGAGAGCATCATCAGAAAACCCTCCGACCGGATGATCTCGCCGTCCTCGATCGTCAGGAGCATGATGATCATCGCGAGCACCATCGCGCCGCCGTACAGCATCACGTCGCGCCGCTTGGCGACGATCGGCGCGATCAGCGCCACGACCCCGATCGCCAGCGTGATCTGGGCGACCTCGGAGCCGACGATGTTGCCGACCACGAGGTCGCCGGCACCGAAGTACGCCGCGTAGACCGACGTGGTCATCTCGGGGACAGAGGTACCGATGGAGATGACGGTGACGCCGACGAACAGGTCCGAGACGCCGTAGTACAGTGCGAGATCACCGGCCGCGGATACCGCCCGCTGGGCGCCGAACACGAGCATCGCGAGGCCGACGAGAAACAACGCGTACTGGAGCACAGTCGCCGTCAGTTCGCGGGCCCACCACAAAGTCACTCGGTGGATACCGCAGGACGTGTCCGCGGGACCGCATGAGTCCCCCAGAATGACCCGTCGCGTCCTCGAGGCTCAATAACCGACAGCTTACTTTACCGCCGTGGGGGCGTAGTTCCGCCCGGCATGACGCTCGAGGAACTCGAGGCGGTCGGGATCACCCGCATGGACGAGACGGCCATCGACGACTTCCTGCGCAACCGGGGGTTCGGCGTGCTCGGCCTCCCCGACGAGGCGACGCCCTATCTCCTGCCCATGTCCTACGGCTTCGACGGCGAGTCGCTGTTTTTCACGTACCTGCTGGGGGAAGCGAGCCGCAAGGAGGCGCTGTCGGAGCGGGCCGACGCGGCGAGTTTCCTCGTCTCGGCGGCCGACTCGCCGTTCCGCTGGCAGAGCGTGCTCCTGACGGGGACGATCGACGCGGTGACGCCGTCCGCGTTCGAGGCCGCCGTGGACCAGGCGAGTACGCCCTGGCGCCCCGCAATCTTCCGTGAGGCCTCGCTGTCCAGAGGGGTCGAGTTCTACCGGTTCGGGATCGATGAACGCTCCGGAGTGAAACACACGGGGCTGCCACCCGCCCTCGTCGCGGACCCCGCCGCCGACGACCGATAGCGAGGGGGACCACATGACGGTCTCTCTCGCGACCGGCGCGATAGCGTCGCTCGATCCCGGGCGGACGCTCTCGCAGGCCACGCCCGCCGCCACCCCCACCCCGACGCCGGGCGTGGGCGTCGGCGAACTGGTCGACTACTGGCCGCTGGTCCGGCGTGCCGGGTGGTTCCTGCTCGGATTCCTCGTCGTCGTCGGCGTCGGCAGGTTCGTGATCGAACCCGCCGTCACACGGGCCGTCCGATTGCGCAACCGCAACAACCCGACGATTCGGGAGGCGGTCAGGCGCTACGTCCGCCTGTTCGTCGCGCTCCTTGGTGTCATCCTCGGCGTCACGCTCGCGGGCTTCGGCCACGTCCTGGCCGACTCGGCGCTGGTCGTCGCCGCGGCCACGCTAACCGTCGGTGTCGCCGCCCAGACTGTCCTCGGATCGCTCGTCAGCGGCGTTGTCCTCGTGATCGACCCGGAGTTCAACGTCGGCGACTACATCGAGTGGCCCGGCGGCGAGGGGACCGTCCAGTCGATCACCCTGCGCGTGACCCGCGTCCTCACGCCCAACGGCGAACTGATCACCGTCCCGAACACGACGCTGACGGGCGAGGCCATCACCCGCCCGTACAGCAGAGGGCGCTACCGCGTCGTCGACCACGTCGCCGTGGCCTACGAGGACGACGTGGACGAGGCGATGGCGCTGCTCGTCGAGGCAACCGACGACGTCGAGGACATCGCCGATGCCCCGTCCCCGGACGCGAAGGTCGAGGAGTTCGGTCCCGACGCGGTCGTCCTCTCGGTGTACTACTGGATCGCGAACCCCCGACGCGCCGACGTGATCGCCGTCCGCTCCGAGTACGCGCGAGCGGCCAAAGAGCGCCTCGAGGAGGCCGACATCACCGTCAGCCCGCCCTCGAAGCGGGAACTGCTCGGCCGGATCGGCGTTGCGGACGGGGGCTAATCGACTGCCGCGACACGGACTCCCCGATTGCCGCGGGCGACCCGTCCCTTTTCTCCGGCGGCCACGAAGGCCGCGTATGGCCGAGTTCACCGTCTCCACGGACGCCGAGCGCGAGGTGATCGACGTGACGGACGCCGTCGCGGACGCCCTCCCGACGGGCGCCGACGGCCCCGCGACGGTGTTCGTCAGGCACACCACCGCCGCGGTCACCGTTAACGAGGCCGAGCGGCGACTGCTCGGTGACTTCGCGGACGCGCTGGGAGCACTCGTTTCCGACGAGGGCTGGGCCCACGACGAGATCGACGACAACGCAGACGGCCACGTGCGGGCGCTGCTGCTCGGGCCGAGCGTCACGATTCCGGTCACGGACGGCCGTCCCGACCTGGGGACCTGGCAGTCGGTGCTGCTGGTGGAGTGTGACGGCCCGCGCGAGCGGACGGTGACTGTCCGCACGTAGGCTTCGAGTGCCGGCGTCTCTCACCTGGTTTCGGGGGCCGTCGTGCTACGCTTCGACGGCCGCCCGCTCGTAGATCTCCTCGAGTTTCTCGTCGAACGCGTCGCGGATGTTCCGTCTCTTTTTCTTCATCGAGGGAGTCAGCAGGTCGTTCTCGGCGGTCCACTCCCGGGAGACCAGCACGAACTCCTTGATCCGCTCGACGCGCTCGAGGTCGGCGTTGGCCGCCGTGACCGCTTCGCCGACCCACTCTCGCACCCGCTCGTCCTCGCAGGCCGCGTCGTCGTCGGCCGGCAGGTCGATGCCCTCGCGCTCTGCCCACCGGCGCACCTGCTCGAAGTTGGGGACGATCAGGGCGCCGACGAACTTCCGGTCGTCGCCGACGACCATCACCTGATCGACGCGGTCGCTGGTCGAGAAGGCGTCCTCGATCGGTTGTGGGGCGACGTTCTTGCCCGTCGAGAGGACGAGGATCTCCTTGATGCGATCGTGGTAGATCAGGTAGTCGTCGTCGGTGCGCTCGACGATGTCGCCGGTCCGGAACCACCCGTCCTCGGTGAACGCCCGAGCCGTCTCGTCGGGCTTCTCCCAGTAGCCGTCCGAGACGTTCGGCCCGCGGACGAGCAGTTCGCCAACCGCGCCGGTCACGTCCTCGAACTGGCTGGCGTCGACGACGGACTCGTCGATGCGGGTCTCCACGTCGACCAGCGGGACGCCCAGCGTCCCCGGGCGGATGTCCTCGGGCGGGTTCGTCGAGACGACGGGGGCCGTCTCCGTCAGGCCGTATCCCTCGACGATGGGCAGCCCCATCCCGACGAACGTCTCACAGAGGTCCTTCGCGAGGCTCCCGCCGCCGCTGACCATGAACTCGAGGTTGCCGCCGAGTTGCTCCTTGACGGTCCCGTAGACGAGGCGGTCGGCCAGCCCGTGTTTCCCGCGCAAGAGGGGGCCCGGGTCGTCCGTCCGGGCGTACTCGCGGGCGACGTCGACGGCCCACTCGAAGATCCGCTGCTTGACCGCGGACTCGCTGGCCTGCTCGCGCATACTGTCGAAGATGCGCTCGTAGACCCGGGGCACGCTCGCGCCCGTGTTCGGGCGGATCTGCCGGATGTCCTCGGCCAGCGTGTCCGGGTTCTCGACGTAGCCGACCGTCGCGCCGATGCCGAACATCACGAAGTGGCCCGACAGGCGCTCGAAGACGTGTGCCAGCGGGAGGAAGGCGATGCTCGTGACGTGGTCGTCAAGCGTCGGCAGTCCCGGGGGCTTGTCCGGTCGCGGGCCCAGGCGCTTTCGCACCTGGTTGACGTTCTGCCGGAAGTTGCGGTGGGTCAGCCTGACGCCCTTGGGCTGGCCGGTCGTCCCGGAAGTGTAGATGAGACTCGCCAGGTCACCGGGCTCGCGGGCCGTCAGCCACTCCTCGTAGATCGCCTCGTCGAAGACCGCCGCTCCGCGGTCGTGGACCTCGGCGAGCGTGTATACGTCCTCGCGATCCCCGTCGTACTCGTCGATCACGACGACGAATTCGAGATCGAGGTCCGCCTCCACCTCCTCGAGGGCCGCCAGCAGGTCGACGTTCTCGAGGACGACGCCCACAGCGTCGGGATCGGAGAGGAGGTACCGGACCTGCCTCGGCGAGGACTCCGTGTACACTGTCGTGACGACACTCCCGGCCGCCAGCAGCGCGAAGTCCGTCATCGCCCACTCCATACGCGTGTTCGCGTAGATCCCCACCCGTTCGTTCGGTTCGACGCCGAGATCCCGGAACCCGGCCGCGAGGTGACGGACGATCCGTCGCATCTCGCCGTAGGAGAGGGCGTCGTAGCCGCCGTCCGGCGCCGGCGGCAGTATCTCGCCGGCGAGCGATCGGTCGTAGACGCCGCCCTTGTACAGTTGGGCGTCCGAGTCCAGATGACGCTCGGCGCTGTCCTCGAACAGTTCCGGGATGGTGGTGTCGCCGATCACCTCGTCGGTGTACTCCCGCTCGGCGGCCCGCCAGCCGGGTTCAGGGTGGGGATCGGTCATGCAACACAGTACCACGACGACGCCCAAATACGTGCGGGTCGTTTCCGGCCCGCTCGTTCCCCGCTGTTTCCGTTGTGGGAAGTTCATGCGGGCCAACGACTATCGAGGAGCGGCGCGAACGCGACGCATGGACCTCTCGACGCTCCCGCGCCGCCGCCCCGTCGTCTCGCTCGCTCTCGCCGTCCTGGCCTGCGAACTGATCGGGGCCTCCGGAACGGTGTTCACCGCGACGGGGCTCGGATCGTGGTACGAGGGGCTGGCAAAACCCGCGCTTGCCCCGCCGAACTGGGTCTTCGGGCCGGTGTGGACGACGCTGTTCGCGCTGATGGGCGGGGCCGCCTGGCTGGTGTGGCGCGGCTTGGCCGACGGGCGAGCGGGCGCCGCGCGAATGGCGCTGGCCGTCTTCGCCGGCCACTTCGTGCTCAACGTCGGCTGGTCGGCGGCGTTTTTCGGCGCCCGGTCGCTGCTGGCGGGGTTCGTCGTCATCGTCCTCCTCTGGCTCGCCATCGCCGCGACGAGCGTCCTGTTCGCCCGGGTCGACCGACGCGCCGGCGCGCTGCTGGTCCCCTACCTCGCGTGGGTGACGTTCGCGGGCTATCTGAACTTCGCGTTCCTCGGGCTGAACTGAGACGGATTGTTGGGACTGTGTCCCGGTCGACCGCACGAGTCGTGCGGTCGAGACGGGAGTGAATCCAACACTCCGTCCGAGACGAGACCGGTTCGCGACAGTCCGTCTCTCCCTTCGAGAACGGTTAAACGGCGGCGCGCACAAGGCGGGGGCATGACCGAGCGAACGGCCGCGGACGAGGGGTGGTTCGCGGGACTCGATCCAGACGACCGGGAGGGCGCTGTCCGCGCCATCCGCGAGAGGAGTGCCGATGCACCCCACGACTGGCCGAACGAGGCGGTGGCGAGCGGGTTCGCCGCCGACAGAGCGGACTACTACGAGCGCCTGCACGAGGCCGCACTCGCGGCGGCGCGCGAGGAGGTCCGCGAGCGGGAACTGGCCGACGACCAGCAGTTGATCCACGCCGTCCGCGCGATGGACGACTGCGAGCGCACCGCGAACGAACTCGCCGAGCGCGTCGCCGAGTGGGCCGGGAGCCGACGCGAGGACGCGGGAACGGGCGTCGACTACGCCCGAGAACTCGCCGACGCGGATCCGGAGGATCCGGCCGACGAGCGCCTGATCGCGCTGGCCGACCGGGTCGCGGCGCTGGCCGACGAGGCCGATGCCCTGCGAGAGTTCGTCGAGCGGGGGACACCGGCGGTGGCGCCGAATCTCGCGGCGATGGCCGGACCGGTGCTGGCCGCCCGCCTGATCGCGCTCGCGGGCGGGCTGAAGGACCTCGCTCGCAAGCCCTCGGGCACGCTCCAGGTCCTCGGCGCCGAGGACGCCCTGTTCGCCCACCTCCGGGGGTCGGCCCCATCGCCCAAGCACGGGGTCATCTACACCCACGAGTACGTGCAGGGGACCGCCCCCGAGAATCGTGGCTCGGCGGCGCGGGCGCTGGCGGGCAAACTCACCATCGCCGCCCGGGTCGATCACTACGGCGGGGACCGGCGGTCGGAACTGGACGCCGAACTCGACGAGCGGATCGCCACGATCCGGGCACGGGAGGACGGAGAATGAGCCTGCCCGACGGCGTCGAGCGTCGCGCGTTCGACGGCGAGACGGGGCTGGCGACCCGAGGGGAGCCGGTGTACGGCGGGGCGACGGCCGACGGGTGGCGCCGCTGGGACCCCCACCGCTCGAAACTCGGGGCGCTGTTCGAACGCGGCGTCGAGACGGGCATGTCGGGGGGCGACCGGGTGCTGTATCTCGGCGCCGCCGCGGGGACGACGGTCAGTCACGTCGCGGACTTCGCGGGGCCGACCTACGCCGTGGAGTTCGCCCCCCGGCCGATGCGGGACCTCCTCCCGGCGGCCGTGCCCAGGGGGAATCTCTTCCCGCTCCTGAAGGACGCTCGCGAGCCCGCGTCCTACGCCCACGTCGTCGAACCGGTCGACGCCGTCGTGCAGGACGTCGCCACGCGCGGGCAGGCCAGAGTGGCGAAGCTGAACCGCCGGTTCCTCCGCGAGGACGGCCGCCTCGTCGCGGCGATCAAGGCGCGCAGCGAGGACGTGACCCGCGACCCGGAGGCGGTGTTCGAGGACGTGCTGGCCGCGCTCCGCGAGGAGTACGAGGTGCTGGCGACCGAACCGCTGGCGCCGTACCACGACGACCACCTGGGCGTGGTGGCCCGACCGCGGTGACGGTCGTCGGCGGGCGAGCGCAGTCGCCGGTACGGTGGGGACCGCAGGTCTGCCGACGACGGAAGGCTTTACAGCGCGGCCGTCGATGTGCCTCTCGATGGACGCGACGGGCTCGGCCGACAGTTTCACCCGGATGGGCACGCTCGGCATCGAAGAGGAGTTCTTCGTCGTCGACCGGCAGGGCCGCCCGACCGCCGGGACCGACGAACTGGTCTACGAGTCCGAACTCCCGGACCTGCTCGCGGACCGCCTCGATCACGAACTGTTCAAGTGCGTCATCGAGACCCAGACACCGCTGATCGAGGACCCGTCGGCGGCCCGCGACCGGATGGCGGCGGTCCGAAAGGCGCTCGTCGAGCACGCGGGCGCGCACGGCTTTTCCATCGCGGCGGCCGGCCTCCACCCCGCGGCGAAGTGGCGCGAACTCGAACACGCCGAGAAGCCCCGTTACCGGTCGCAACTGGATCGCATCCAGTACCCCCAGCACCGCAATACGACTGCCGGCCTGCACGTCCACGTCGGGGTCGACGACCCGGACAAGGCGGTCTGGGTCGCCAACGAACTCCGGTGGCACCTGCCCGTCATGCTCGCGGTGTCAGCCAACTCCCCGTTCTGGAACGGGTTCGACACCGGCCTCGCGTCGGCGCGGGCGAAGATCTTCGAGGGACTCCCCAACACGGGCGTCCCGACGGCGTTTGACTCCTTCGAGGAGTTCCACCGCTTCGAGCAGCGCATGGTCGAGACGGGCAGCATCGACGACCGGGGCGAACTGTGGTACGACGTGCGCCCCCACTCCGGACACGGCACCGTCGAGGTCAGGACCCCCGACGCCCAGCAGGATCTTGACCGCGCGATGGCGTTCGTCGAGTACGTCCACGCCCTCGTCGAGGACCTGGCGGCCCGCTACGACGACGGCGAGTCCGGACGCGACAGGCGGCGCGAACTGCTCGACGAGAACAAGTGGCGCGCGATGCGTCACGGGCACGACGCGACGCTACTCTCGCGGGACCTCTCGACCGAGCGTTCGCTAGGAGAACTGGTCGACCGTGAGTGCTCGCGCCTCGGCGTCGACGGCCTCAAATCGGTGTTCGACGCCGAGAGCGGCGCGACCAGACAGCGACGGCTCAGGCGCGAGCGCGGCATCCAGGCCGCCTGTGACGCGCTACTGCTCGAGGAGTGAGAACGGTAGTGGTGCCACCCGGGCCCCCTGTCGCCCGTGCGCGGTGCCGATACCAGTCCAGCCGATACGCGATGCGGTGGTGGATCCCATGACACACCGCTACCGGCCTGTTGCGTAGATTGTGATAAATAGTTATCGAGGACTGTCAGAGACGATAACAGGACCACCTCGACGGCGT
>JBDGUH010000071.1:0-27021 GCA_042216055.1 Haloarculaceae archaeon | reverse complement strand
GTTTCTCGTAGCGCCAGGTGATGTCGGCCTTCTCGTCCTGCCAGTCCCAGGGCTCCACGAGGACCACGTCGTCCTCCCGGATCCAGATGCGCTTTTGCATCTTTCCGGGGATCCGCGCGGTCCGCTCGGTGCCGTCCATACAGCGTACCTTCACGCGATTGGCACCGAGCATGTCTGTCACGACGGCGAACACCTCGTCGTCGTCGGGCATCCTGAGGTTCTTGCGTCCCTCGTTGTCGCTCATGGTCGCCCCTTCGCGGGGAAGGGGTTTAAGGCTTGTAGCCTCCGTCTCGGTCGGTCCCGAGCGCGTCGGCGAGGTCGCCGCCCACGTCCGCGATGGCCTCCCGGGCGCGGTCGACCGTCCGGAGGGTCGCGAATCCGTGGACCATGTCGTCGTAGTTCACGTACCGCGTCGACACGCCGTCCTCGACGAGCTGCTCGGCGTAGGCCTTCCCGCCGTCGCGGAGCGGGTCGAAGCCGGCCGTGAGCACGGTCGCCGGCGCGACGCCGCGCAGGTCACAGGCGTTTATCGGGTCCGCGTAGGGGTTGCGCTCGTGGATCTCGCTCCCGTAGTAGCAGTCCCGGAACCACTCGAGGTCTTCCTCCGAGAGGACGATGCCGGCGTGGTCCCGGACGGAGGGCTGATCTTCCTCGACGCCCACGCCCGGGTAGAGGAGGGCCTGGTACTCGAGGTCGGGGCCGTCCCGCTCGGCGGCCCACAGGGCGCTCACGGCGGCGAGCGTTCCCCCGGCGGAGTCGCCGGCGACCGCCACCTGCCCGTCCCCCTGGACCGCGTCGGCGCTGTCGGCGGCCCACTCGACGGCCGCGCAGGCGTCCTCGACCGCCGCGGGGAAGGGGCGCTCCGGGGCGAGCCGATACTCTACCGAGAGCACCCCACACCCGCTCTCCCGGGTGAGGTGCCGACAGAGCCAGTCGTGGGTGGCGATGCTCCCCAGGACGAACCCCCCGCCGTGGAAGAACACGACCGTCGGGAAGGGCCCGGTCGCGTCCGGCAGGTAGAGCCGCGCGTCGAGATCACCGCCGGGCCCCGGAATCGTCCGGTCGACCGTCGCCCCGACGGCCGGCGGGTCGCGGTTCTGGAACCACGTCACTGCGCGCGTTACCAGCCGGAGGAGTCGCAGGCCGCGGCGGCTGTGGGGCATCGGGAGCCGCTCCTGGCGCCTGACGGCCGCCCGCGCCTGCGGATGGATCTCGTCGGCTTCCATGCTCGAGGGTTCGCGCGACCGAACCAAAGCCTTCCGGGGTCCGCTCGTCGCTCCCGGCCGCACGGAGCGACGATCACCCGCCGGCGAGGGGCAAGGCACAAGGGACCCCTCCTCGAACCCGGAGGGTATGACGCCGACGTTGCCCGACGAGGCCGAGGCGTGGGCCACGCGATGGCGCAGCAGGCTCAACGAGAGCGAGAACTTCGAACTCGCTGCCGCCGACCTGACCGTGACCGTCGGTTGCGTGATCGAACCCGACGCGGACTACACGGGCGAGCCCATCGCCCTCCGGGCGATCGTCGAGGACGGGGCCTGCACCGAGGTCGAACGGGCCGAGGCGGACGACCCCGCCGATGTGACCCTGCGCGGCGGGTACGGCGCCTGGAAGAAGCTTCTGCGGGACGACCTGGACGTGGCGATGGCGCTGACCGACGGCACCTTCGAGGCCGACGGCGACCGGCTGCTCCTGTTGCAACACCGGGCGGCCGTGGCCGAACTCGTCCGGGCCGCCCGCGAGGTCGAGACGACCTTCGAGTACTGACCGTCCCGCATCTCGAAGCCGCCGTCGACTCCCACCGACCGCAGTCTTTACCACGGTCGGCGCGGCCCGTCCTGTATGCTCACGCTCCCGTCCCTGCTCGCACAGTCCGGACTCTCCGAAGCCCTCGACCAGTACGGCGTCGCCGGCATCGCCCTGCTCGTCGTGCTCGTCGCCGCCGTCGTCGCTGCCGCGTGGGTCGGCTACTCCGACCGTCTCGGCGCCGCCGGGGTCGTCGGCCTCCTGCTCGTCGTGGCCGGCGTCGTCGCCGTGGCGTGGGTCAACATCCTGCTGGGCGTGGGCCTGACGCTGGTCATCGCCGGCCTCGGGTTCATCGTGTTCGGCCTCGTGACGAATCTCATGGGCGCGCTCGGGATGGGCGGCGCCATGCCGTAACGCCCGGATCGACGCCACGCACTCGTTCTCGAGTTGATCGGCGCCCCGCCCTAGCTCTCGGGCCGATCGGCGCGGTGCTCCGAGATGATCTGGTCGACCATCTCGGCGTTGCGCTCGCGTTCGCGCTCCCGGGCGCGCTCCTCCCAGTCCTCGATGGCGGCCTCGACCTCCCGGTCGCGGGCGACCGCGAGTTCGTCCACCTCCTGGACGGTCACGGCCTCCGCGGGCGCGACCGGCACGTCGGCGTCGAACAGGAGTTCGTCGGCCACGTCCGAGAGCCCGCCCGTCCGGAGGACGAGACGGGGGCCGACGTCGACGAGGCGCTCGGCGGTCGAGCGGCCGGCCCCCGAGGCGTCCCGGAAGAGGATCACGTCGTCCTCGACGAGGCCGAACCGCTCGTCGGCGTCCGCGATGGCGTCGCCGGTGAACTGCTCGACGACCTTCACCGGGACCAGTCCCTCGCGCTTCTCGGAGACGTCCGCGAAGTTCGAGTGATCGAGCTTCCAGAGGGCCTTCAGGCGCTCGAGTTTCCCCTCGAGTTCCTCGCGGGCCTCGCGCTCATCGGCGAGTTCCCGCTCGAGCCGGTCGGTCTCGCGCTCCAGGCGGGTCACCTCCCGGTCCCGGCGGACCTCCCGGCGCTGGTCGCTGCGAGCGCGCTCGAGTTCGCGGTCCTTCTCGGCGAGGCGCTCGTCTTTCTCCTCGATCGTCCCCTTCAGCGAGTCGACGTGGTCCTCGAGGCGCTCGACGCGGGCCTGCAGGCGCCGGATCTCCTCTTCCTCCTCGGTGAGTTCGCGGGGCTCGTGGCCCCCGTCGCTGTCGTCCTCGCTCTCGCCGTCGTCCCGGAGGTCCGCGAGGACGGCCTCGACGGACTCCTCGCCGGCGACGACCCGAGCGGTCACCTCGCCCACGTCCTCCCGCGGGGGGACCTTGGCGGCGATGCGCTCGAACTGGTCGGCGTGGGCGTCGTGGGCCGACAGCGCCGCCGCCAACGCGTCGCGCTCGTGGTCGTTGTCGTAGGCCACGTCCCGGGTGCGGTGTTGCTTGGTGTCGACCGGGAGGTCCGAGGCGGGCGTCCACCCGGCGGCGTCGAACGAGCGCCGGAGCTTCTCGACGGTCTCGGGCATCGGCGTCACGTCGGCCGCGACCACCACGGGACGGCCCCGCTCGACGATCCACTCGGTGACGGCGGCGGCGTCGACCGTCCGCGAGGAGTACACGTCGAGCACCTCGCCGTCGAGACCCACCACCGCTACCGCCGTCGTCGTCCCGGGGTCGACGCCCACGACGACGTGGTCCCGGCGCTTGACCAGCGGGCGGAACTCGATGCCGTCGCGGCGCTCGCGCTCCATCTCGACGCGCACGTCGCCGGCCCGCCCCGTCGAGACGGGGATCGACTCGGGCCGGGCCTCCACGCGGAAGACGGCGTTGGCGAACCCGCCGTACTTCTCGGTCACCTCGCGCTCGTACTCGAGGCCGGCGTCGTCGAGTTCGCGCCCGACCTCGCGGGCGCGCTGCTTGACCGCGCCGTGGATGCGGCGGGTGTAGCGGTCCTCGGACCACCCGCCGCTCCCCGTCGAGCGCCCCCGCGAGACCTTCACCGTGGTCACGTCCGTGAACGCCGACACCTCGTGGCCGACGTTGGCGGCCGCCAGCCGCGCGGCGGCCTCGGCCTCCTGCATCGGGTCGCTCCCGTAGGGGACGCCGTGGCGCTTGGCCACCCGCGAGAGCGGTTCCGGCCGCTCGTCGCCGGTCACCTGCACCAGCCGCGTCCCCTCGGGCAGTTCGCGCAGGAAGTGGATCAGGGCGTCCTTGTCCTCGGCGAGTTCGTACATGTTGTCCGTCGCGACGATGGCGGGCGCCGTCGACTGGATCTCCCGGTTGAGCTTTCGTCGGGTGACGACGTCGCGCTCGACGGACTCCCCGTCGAGGACGACCAGCGCGTAGGAGGCCGTGCCCCGCACGTCGCCGCTCTGGACGTCCACCCCGAACACCACCGCGTCCAGCGCTGCCGTGCGCGTGTTCACGGTCACGGGTAGGCGACGGGCGACCATAATTGCCACGCCGGGTTCGAGACGCCGTTCGACCCGCCGCCCGTCGGGTTTTTAGGCCGGCCGGGAGAACCCGGGGACATGATCGAGACCGTGGTGATCGCGACCGACGGCTCGGCCAGCGCCGAGCGCGCGGTCCGGGCCGGCGCGGACCTGGCCGAGCGGTTCGGCGCGGCCGTCCACGCGCTGTACGTCGTCGACCGCGGCGAGGTCGCGGCCTCGCCCACCGACGTGCGCGAGGACTTCGAGCGCGCCCTGACGACCGAGGGCGGGCGGGCGCTGTCCGACGCGATCGAACTCGCCGACGGCGACCTGACGACGGCGGTCCGGGAGGGCGACCCGGCGAGCGAAATCGTCGCCTACGCGCGCGAGCAGGACGCCGACGTGATCGCCACCGGGACGCGCGGCCGCCACGGCGAACACCGGTTTCTCCTCGGGAGCGTCGCCGACGCGGTCGTCAGGCGGGCCGAGATGCCCGTGCTGACCGTCCGCCAGCTCTCGCCCGACGACGTGCCCGTCTAGGCTACACGCGCGATGTGTCCAATACTAGGGCCACCCCGACAGCACCACTAGGGCCACCCCGACAGCACCACTAGGGCCACCCCGACAGCACCGTCCGTCTAGGGCCACCCCGACAGCACCGTCCGTCTAGGGCCACCCCGACAGCACCGTCCGTCTAGGGCCACCCCGACAGCACCATCTCGTGCTGGTCGGGGTCGTGTCCGTAGACGACGGTCGCGTCGTGGCGACGCTCGAGGTCCGCGACCCACCGGCGACTCGCCTCCCAGCGCTGGCGATCCCAGAGGAGACTGCCCCCGGGCGGCCGGCCGTCCTCGTGGTTCGCGGCCACGTCGAACTGGTCGCCGGCGAACAGCACCGTGCCGGCGTCGTCGAGGTGGACGAGCAGTCCCAGCAGGCCCGGGGAGTGGCCGGGCAGGTGCAGGAACTCCAGGTCCTCGAAGAACTCGGTGCGCTTCCGACTGACGACCCGCCAGTGCAGGTCGTGGTCGAAGTCCGCCTGCACGTAGCCGCCGCCCCCCGCGTCGGTGACGGCGCTGAGGTAGGCGAACTCGAGTTCCTCCTCGTGGACGAACACCGGGGTGTCCGTGCCCGCGAAGTGGTACAGGCCGCCGGCGTGGTCGACGTGGAGGTGGGACTGAACCACGCAGTCGACGTCCGCGAGGTCGTACCCCGCCGCGGCGAGGGCGTCCGGAAGCGGGTACTCGTCGGCGTCGGCGTGCTCGAAGGCGTCGTACAGCGAGGCCGGCCAGTGGCCGTCTCCCGCCGCCGGGTGTGAACCCGTGTCCCAGAGGATGGTCGCTTCAGGGTGCTCGATCACGAGGTTGTACACGGGCGTCGCCACCCGACTCGTCGCCGGCGACGGGTCGCTCGCCGTCGCCGTCGTGTGTCCCTCGATATGGGCGTTCCAGTCACTCTCGATGGTGCCGCGGTGGATGCCGGTGACGGTGGCCTCGACCATACCGTTTGCTCGGCCCGGCGACGCTTGTACGCCCGGGTCGGCGGAACGTCGAATCTCACCGGACTGTGACCCGTACCGGACCGCGGCCTTCATACCCGGCGGTCCGCTTTGGGCGGTATGGACGACTGGCTCATCGACGACGACCGGCTTCCGGTCGAGCGCAAGTCGATTCTCCCGGGATCGGGCTTTTTCACGCCGGACTCGGTCGAGGCGGCCGAGGACGAACGCGAGGCCGCCGAGGCCATCGACGGCGCCGGCGTCGTCGTGATCGCGGACCCCGACGCCGACGGCCTGGCCTGTGTGGCGCTGGCCCGGGCGGCGTTCGGCGAAGCGGCGCTGGTGCCGGCCGGCCCCCACGAGATCGACGAGGCCCTCGAGTGGGCCGCCGAGTACGCCGAACCGGACGCGCGGGTGCTGGTCTGTGACCTCTGCCCCGACGACGAGAGCGACCTCGCGGCGCTGGACGAACTGGTCGCCGCCGTCGCCGAGGTGCGCTGGTACGACCACCACCAGTGGGAACCCGCCCTCGGCGAGGTCGTCGACGCGGCGGGCGTCGACCGCGTCGTCGGTGACTCAGAGAAAGTGTGTACCGCCGACGTGGCGCTGGCGGAACTCGAGTACGATTTCGACGACCGCTTCGCGGAACTGGCGGCGGTCACGCGCGACCACGACCTCTGGATCCGCGAGGACGAGCGCAGCGACGACCTCGCGGACTTCAGCTACTGGGCTGACCCCGAGGAGTACGTCGCGGCCGTCCTCGACCACGGTCCGGACCTCTCGCCGGCCATCCACGAGTACCTGGCCGAGCAGCGCGTCGAGAAGGAACAACTGATCGAGAAGGCCGTCGAGCGCGCGGAGCTCCGGGAGGTCGGCGAGTGGACCGTCGGGGTCACCTACGGCCGCTGCTCGCAAAACGAGGTCGCCGAGGCGCTCCGCGAGCAGGGGGCCGACGCCGCCGTGATCGTCAAGCCCGCGGGGTCGGCCTCCATCCGGGGCACCGACTCCTTCGAGCGGTGCCACGAGGTCGCCCGCCAGGTCAACGGCGGCGGCCACCCCCGCGCCGCCGGGTGCAAGCCCGACGTCTACGAGGACATGCTCGACTACGCTCACCACTGGACGACCCGGGGCGCGGTGGCGAAACAGGCAATCGTCGACGCGTTCCGGCGTCTACCGGCGGAGCCGGCCGAGAACTAGCAGACCGCGAGCGGAGCGAGCGGTTTCGCCGGCCGACCGTCGGGAGGCCGGTTTTTTGGTCCAGATTTTTCGAGGAGCGGTGGCGAACGGAGTGAGCCACCCGACGACGAAAAAGGTGGTCGCTCACCACTGGACGACCCGGGGCGCGGTGGCGAAACAGGCAATCGTCGACGCGTTCCGGCGTCTACCGGCGGAGCCGGCCGAGAACTAGCAGACCGCGAGCGGAGCGAACGACCGCCTTTTCGGTCCGAGCGGTCCCGACGTCGCGAGCGCCGTGCTACTCCCCGCCGACGACCCACTTGTCGCTGTAGTACTCGCCACACTCACACACCGCGTAGGCGTGGATGACGTCGCCCTCGGCGTAGATGCCCCCGACCTCCTCGTTCTGGGCCTCGGCGAACGCAAAGAGGAACGTCGGGGCGTGGTCGTCGCCGTCGCCCTCGTTCGGGCAGACGCCCTCGCCGGCCGCGAGGTCGATCTCGCCCTCGTTTTCCATGGCCTGCCGGGCCAGCGCCATCGGGTCGATGCCGGTCGCCGACTGGAAGGCGCTCCGGCCGCTGTCGCCGGGCACGACGAGCACCACGCCGTCCCCCACCTGCTCGGCGTGTTCGGCGAGGGCGCTCACGTCGTCGACGGCGTCGGCCCGCAGGAAGAAGGCCACCTCGTCGGGTCGTTCGGCGGCCAGGAACTCGGAGAGGTCGCTCATACCGGGATCTGGCGACCGCGGCGGAAAAGCCCCCCGAAACCGTCGCTCCGGCGGGCGGGCGGGTTCGACGGGCTTTTTAAGCGGCGTCGAATACCGACACCCATGGCTGAATTCACGGTCGCCGTCTCCGACCCGGAGAGCGGCCACACGTACCAGGTCACCGTGGACGGACAGGACGCCAACCGATTCGCCGGGCGCGAACTCGGCGAGGAGGTCGACGGCGGCGCCGTCGGCCTCGAGGGGTACACGCTCGAACTCACCGGCGGCTCCGACGACGCCGGCCGGCCGATGCGCCCCGACGTGCGCGGCGCCGAACTCACCTCGATTCTCACGGACGGCGGCGTGGGCTATGCGCCCACCCGCGACGGCGAGCGCAAGCGCATCACGGTCCGCGGGCGCGAGGTCAGCGACGCGACGAGCCAGATCAACGCCAGGATCGTCGCCCGCGGCAGCGAGGACGTCGCCGACCTCCTCGGCGAGGAGTAGCGCCGCGTGGCCGACCGCCTGCCCAGCGACCACGACGCCGTCGCGTCCCACCGCGCGACGCTCTCGCGGGTGGGACGGACCGACCGCGCGCAGGTCGAACTTCCCGACGCCATCGAGGCTGATCCCGGCGACGTGGTGCGGCTGGCACTCGACGGCACGGTGTCCCACGCGCTCGTCGAGCGGACGCTCGAGGGCGAGCCCGTGATCCGACGGGCGGCCGACAACGCCCGCCTGGCCCGCGAGGGCGACGGACCCGACCGCCTCCAGGAGTGGGTCGCCGACGCCGACGTGCGGGTCGGCGGGTCGGTCGCGTTCGACGTGGTCACGTCCGGATTCAAGTACGGCCTCCGCACCCCGGGCCGTCGCGTGGTGTACGAGGCGACCGACCCCCCGTCGTCGTCGCTGTCCGACATCGCGGCCGATCTCGACGGGGACTGACGGCTCACCGACGCTCCGTCCCGTTCTCTTTGCTGATATTCGCGCGAAACGCTCAAGGCTGGTCCGGAATAACCAACCGGACGACCGACGCATGTCGGAGTCAATCGTCGCCGATTTCGTCGCCACCTTCAACTCGGAGGTCTCGACGCGCTCGGACCCCGTGAAAGGGCGCGTCCTCCTGAGCCAGAAGCGACTGGTGCTTGCGGCCGGCGAGGACGACAAGCTGACGATTCCGCTCTCGTCGATCTTCGACATCGCGGTGGGCCACGTCCCGCCCGACCTGGGTGACTTCTTCCAGTCGACGGTGACCGTCGCCTTCGAGCGTGGCGACCGGCGACTCGTCGCCGTCGTCGAGGCCGAGAACGACACCATCGAGAAGTTCTCGACGGTGCTTTTCAAGGCCATCCTCAACGGCACGGAGGTCACCGTTCAGGAACGGGCCCGCGTCGGCGGTCGGGTCACCGACGAGGCCTACCGGACGGCGAAGCTGTTCCTCGAACCCGGTACCGTGGAGTTTCGCCGCCCCGGCGGGCCGTTTACGGTCGACCTGGCGACGGTCGCCGACTTCGAGCGGGCGGCCCGCGAGATCAACGGCGCCGACCGCCCCGTCCTCGTGTTCCGGCACATGATGGACGGCACCGCCATCACCACGATGGCCGCGATGGCCTCCCCGCGGAAGATGTCCATCCTCGGGCGCTATCTCCGGCTCGAGTACAGCGATCTGATGCAGGAACTGCAGGACGTCGAACTCACGGGCGACAAGAAGGAACTGCTCGTGGCGCTGTACTCCACCGGCGACATGGGCGGGATGCCCCTGGCCGACATCCTCGGCAAGGAGGCCAGCGAGGTGACGATGCTGCTCACCGACCTCCAGGAGGACGGCCTCGTACAGGACGCCGCCGACGGCCCCGCGCTCACGCCGATGGGCGAAGTGGTCGCCAGCCGGTACCTTGAGGATGTGAACGCCTGACTCTTTGCGAGCCCGTCCGGGCTCGCGAGACGTGAGCCGCACTCGCTTCGCACGCGCGAATGTGTGGTTCTCGCGTCACTGTTCGGACATCGCCTCGCCGGCGATGGAGCGCCCGCGGGCCTGGAGTTCGACCTCGCGGCGGACCCGCACCTCCTCGACGACGCCGTACTCCTGGAGGCGGTCGAATATCTCCTCGACCTGCCCGATGTCCATCCCGACGAAGTCGGGGATCTCGAAGGGTGAGACGCCGGTGTACAGCGCCATCAGGACCTCCGTCTCCTCCTGGGTCAGATCGATCTCGTCGATCTCGAGGTGTTCGCCCCGGCGGACGAACGACCCGAGGATCGACACGTCCCGCCGGGCGCCGGTGACGTGGGTCTGGACGCTGGTCCCCTCGATGGTGTGTTCGACTTCGACGACCGCGCGCTTGTCGCCCCGAATCGTCTTGGTCGTCTCCTCGACGGTCGCCACGTCGTCGACCTCGAGTTCGACGAACGTGCCCGACGTGATCGCCAGGTCCACGCGGTCGTCATCGACGCTCATGCGCCCCTTCTCCCAGTTCGTGTCCTGAACGACGCCGCCCTTGAGAGCGGGGTGTTTCACGAGGACGGGCCGCTGGTCCAGCAGGACGTCGTACAGTTCGGCCTCGAAGGACTCGATGTCCTGGGGGGCCACGAGCGTCACGTCGGCGCCGACCTGGACGGAGATGTAGCCGGACACCTGAGCGATGGCCTCGTTGACGTTGGTGTTGCTCTTGATGCCGCTGACCTTCGAGAGCGGGATGGTCCGTTTGCCCTCGCTGCTGGCCAGCACGATGCGCTTGTTCGAGAGCAGGATGCGCCCCCCCATCCAGTCGACGTCGTTTCGCTTGCGCCCGCCCTCGATCACCGTGACGAACTTGCCCTGGCTGTCGGCGAGTTTGTGCTCTCCGTCGCTCATCGGTGTCCCCGCAGTCTCGTTCGAAGCTCGGCCCGGGCGCGCTTAATCGTTCTGGGCGTCATCGTCGCCCCCCGGACGTTCCGGGCGTCATCGTCGCCCTCCGAGTTTCGAGATTGCCGAGAACGCCCGCTTGCGGATCGTCTCGTTCTCGGTCTCGTCGATCAGCGAGTCCAGCACCTGACGGGAGCGCTCTCCGCCGACCTTCCCCAGCGCGAAGATGGCCTGGGCGCGCACCTCGGGGTCCTCATCGGTGTCCTCCACGACGGTCAGGAGGCGCTGCTCGACGCCGTCGCCGCCGAGTTCCGCGAGGCTCGTCGCCGCGAACTGCCGGAGCATGGTATCGTCCTCGCGCAGGGCCGCCACCAGCGCCTCGATGACCCGATCGCGCTCCTGCTCGCCGGTGACCCGCCCCAGCAGCCACGCCGTGTTGCGCTGCTGGGCCGGCTGGCTGCTCTCCTCGAGGATCTCGACCAGCGGCACCACGACGCTGCGGTCGTCCGTCTCCGAGAGTCGCTCGACGATCGTCTCGCGGATCTCGTGGCTCCGGTCGGTCGGGACGTTCGAGAGCAACTCCACCAGCGAGTACACCGCCGTCCGGCGGACGGTCGACGCCTCGTCGGTCAGCGCCGCCACCAGGTACTCGACCGGGCGGTCGTTGCCGAAGTTGCCGAAGGCGCCGACCGCCACCCGCCGGACCCGCTCGTCGTCGTCCTCGTACAGCGGGAGCAACGCCTGCAGGGCCTGCCGGTTGCCGACGTTGCCCAGCGCGTTCGCGGCCTCCCGCCGGACGGCGGCGTGGTCGTCGGTCAGCAGCGACTCCAGCGGGCTCGTCGCGCGGGCGTCGCCGATCAGCCCGCAGGCCCGCGCGGCACGCGCCCGCACTCGCGGGTCGCGGTCCTCGAAACGGCCGACCAGCGGCTCGACGAAGTCGCTCTGCTCGAGTCGGCCCAGCGCGTTGGCGGCGGCCATCCTGAGTTCGGGGGTGTCGGCCTCCAGCGCCCGCGCGAAGGCCTTGGCCTTCACCCAGTCGGCGCTCTCCTCCTCGAGGTCGACCCCGGCCATGCTGGCGATCAACTGCTCGATGGCGTCGCCCCCGAGGTCGTCCAGCGAGTCGACCGCGGCCGCCGTGATCTCGTCGCTGTCCTCGCCGGCGGCGGCCTCGATGAGGGCGTTGACGGCGTCCTCGCGGTCGTCGTGGTCGTCGAAGTGTCCCAGCAGTTCGGCGGCGCGTGCCCGGACCTTCGGCGAGTCGCTCTCCCGGAGGACGCGGATCAGTTCCTGGATGTCGCCGTCGCGCTCGAGCTGGTAGAGACTCATACTCGCCGGTAGATGCGGTGTTGCTTGTCGACGGCCTCGAAGGAGTCCCGGCAGGCCGCGGGCAGGGTCTCGGTCATGCCGATCATCAGGTACCCGCCCTCGCGCAGCGATCCCTGCACCGTCTCGAAGATGGGGACCTTGTACTCGGCGTCGATGTAGATGAGCAGGTTCCGACACAGCATCAGGTCGAAGTCCCGCTTCGGATCGCCGCGGATGAGGTCGTGGCGCTCGAAGTTCACGAGGCGCTTGACCTCGCCCCGGACCCGGAACCGGTCGCCCTTGCGGTCGATGTATGGCTCGTACCGGGAGAGGGGGGCCAGTTCGGCAGCGATGTCGGTCGTCTGGGAGGTCTCGTAGACACCGTGGCGGGCCTCCTCGAGGACGTCGCGGTTGATGTCCGTCGCGAGGATCGACAGCCGGTTCTCGCGGATCTCCGGGTCGTCAAGCGCCAGCATCGCGATGGAGTACGGTTCCCGCCCGTCGGCACACGGCGCCGACCAGACCTGTACCTCGCGGTGCTGTTCGGTCAACTCCCGCAGGACGGGCCGCAGGTGCTCCCAGGCGTCGGGATTGCGGAAAAAGCCCGTCACGTTGATCGACAGCGAGTCCAGCAGCGCCGCGCGCTCGTCGTCCTCGCGCTCCAGGAGGCGCTTGTACTCGCGGTAGGTGTCCACGTCCGTGCGGCGCATCCGCGCGGTGATCCGGCGATCGAGATAGGCGTCGTTGTAAAAGCCCGACTCGAACTCCATGCGCTGCTCGATAAAGGAGAGCAACTGGTCGAACTGGCGCTCGCTCCCTTTGCTCATAGGGTCACCACGTCGAGGATGTGGACGATGTTGCCGTCGCCGAGCACCGCCGTCCCCGAGAGCCCGGGGGTACCACTGAGGATGCCCTCGAGGGGCTTGACGACGACTTCCTCCTGGCTGTTGACCTGATCGCAGTGCAGTGCCACCTGTCGTTCCGACTCCCGGACGCGGACGAGCATCCCGTCGCCGTTCTTGGTTTCGCCGGGCACGTCGAACGTCGACCCGAGGTCGATGATCGGGTAGATCTCGTCGTTGTGCTTGATGACCTCGCGCCCGTTGACGTGCTTGACCTGGTCGGCGCGGGTGATCTCGTCGACGTTCTTGATGGGGATGCCGTACTCCTCGTCGCCGACCTCGACGAACAGCACCTTCACGATCGCCATCGTCACCGGGAGCCGCAGCGAGACGGTCGTGCCCTCGCCCGGCGCGGAGTCGACGTTGACCGATCCGTCGAGCTGTGTGACGGTGTCGTGGACCACGTCCATCCCGACGCCGCGGCCGCTGGTGTCGGTCACCTCGTCGGCCGTCGAGAAGCCGGGGTGGAACACCAGATCGTAGATGGCCGAGTCGTCCATCGCCTCCAGTTCCTCCGGCGAGCGGACGCCCTGTTCGATCGCCTGCTGTTCGATGGCGTCCACGTCCAGGCCCCCGCCGTCGTCCTCGACCTCGATGATGACGTGATCGCGCTCCCGGGAGGCCCGCAGGACGACCTGCCCGGTGCGGGGCTTGCCCTTCTGTTCGCGCTCCGCCGGCGGCTCGATGCCGTGGTCGACGGCGTTGCGAAGGATGTGCATCAGAGGGTCCGAGATCTCGGTGAGGATCGTCCGGTCGAGTTCGATGTCCTCGCCCTCGATGGTGAACTCCACCTCCTTGTCCAGTTCCCGCGAGAGGTCCCGGACCAGCCGCGGGAACTTCCCGACGACCTTCTTCAGCGGGATGAGCCGCATGTCCATCACCGTGTTCTGGAGGCTGGCGGTGATCTTGTCCAGTTCGTTGAGCGTCTCGCCGGCCGAGTCGAGGTCCTGCTGTTCGACCGAGCGCCGGAGCTTGATCCGGCTCGTCACCAGCTGCTCGACCAGCCCGTGGAGGTCGTCAAGCTGGTCGACGTCCACCCGGACGGACTTGATCTCGTCGACCGAGTGGTCGGCGCCGTCGGTGTCGCTGGTGCCGTTCCCGCCGGATGTATCGCCGCTTCCGTCCGCCCCACCGCCAGCGCCCGCACCGTCGTCACCGCCGGCACCGTCGTCGCTGCCGGCACCGTCGCCGCCGCCGACCGAGACGGCGTCGGTCACGTCGGTCGCCTCGACGGCCGCGACCTTCCCCACGTCGCCGATCGTCGCCTCGACGGCCGCCGGGTCCCCGGCGTCGACGATCACGCCGAACGTGTCCTCGAACTCGCCGTCCTCGATGTCGTCACGATCGGGGCGGGTCGTCACGACCTCGAAGGACTCGTCGATGCCTTCCAGGGCCAGCATCGCGTCGACGCCGAGCATGTCCGAGTCGCCAACGTCGACCGCGGCGTGGACGGCGCCGTCGTCGAGTTCCGCCGCGACGGTCACGGAGAGATCGACCGGGTCGACGCCCTCGGGACTGCTCGCGTCTCCGCTCTCGGCGGCCGCGTCGGCGTCTCTGCCCGAACTCGCGTCGGCGTCCCCGCCGGCCACCTCGGCGCCCTCCTCGAGGACGGTCCGGAGCCGATCGACCATCTCGTCGGTGTCGGTTGCCGACTCGCCGTTCGCCTCGATCTCGTGGACGATGACCTCGATCCGGTCGACGCCGGCGAAGATCAGGTCCATCACGTCCGGCGTCACGTCCATGTCGCCCTCCCGCATCTCGTCGAGCAGGTCCTCCATGGCGTGTGCGAGGTTCGACGCGTCGTCGAACCCCATCGCGCCGAAGTTCCCCTTCAGCGTGTGGGCGGTCCGGAAGATCGAGTCCATCGCCGCCCGGTCGCTCGGGTCCGACTCGAGGTCGAGCAACGAGTTGTTCAGTTCGGTGATCGCCTCCTCGCTCTCGCGGATGAATGCATCGAGATACTGGTCGTCCATGTCAGGTCACCTCTCGCGTGATCGCGTCCGCAACGCCGTCCGGAATCTCCCCGATGGGGAGCACGCTGTCGACACAGCCGGTCTCGACGGCGCGTTTGGGCATCCCGTACACCGCCGAGGTCGCCTCGTCCTGGGCGAGGGTCGCGCCGCCGACCTCCTCGATGGCGCGGATGCCGGCCGCGCCGTCCTCGCCCATCCCGGTGAGGATCACCCCGACGAGCGGGTCGTCGATCTCCCGGGCGGCCGACTCCATCGTCACGTCCACCGACGGGCGGACGCTGTTGACCGGCGCCTCGTCGGCCAGGCGGACCCGCAGGCGGCCGTTGCGGTAGTTTTTCACCCGCATGTGACGGTCGCCGGCCGCCACCAGCGCCTCGCCGCCGCCGATGCGCTCGCCGTCGCGGGCCTCCCGCACGTCGTAGTCGCTGCGGGCGTCGATGCGCTCGGCGAACCGGCCGGTGAAGCCGTCGGGCATGTGCTGGACGATGAGCACCCGGAGGTCGGCCGCCAGCGGCAGCTCCGAGAGGAGCCGCTCGACCATCTTCGGGCCGCCGGTCGAGGAGCCGACCACCAGCGTCGGATTGGCGACGTACTCCGTGTCGGCGGTTCCCGCGGTCGAGGCCGACGCGCCGGCCGTCGCCCGCTTACCGGTGGACGGACGACGCGCTCCGTTCCCGGCCACGTCGACCTCGGCGACCGAGGTCACCATCTCGACGAGCTGGTCTTTCAGCCGGGACATCTCCATCGACACCTCGCCGCCGGGCTTGGTGAAGAAATCGACCGCGCCCTTGTCGAGTGCCTCGAAGGTGACGTCGGCGTTTTCGTCCGTGTGGGCACTGAGCATCAACACCGGGGTCGGACAGTCGGCCATGATGCGCTCTACGGCGGCGATGCCGTCCATTTCGGGCATCTCGACGTCCATCGTCACCACGTCGGGGCGGTGCTCGTCGACCGCCTCGACTGCCTCGCGACCGTTGCGCGCCAGGGCGACCACGTCCACGCCGCCCTCCTCGAGGATGTCGGCGATGACGCTGCGCATGAAATGCGAGTCGTCCGCGACGACGGCGCGCGGTCGGGCCGTCATGGACGCTTCTCCGGGCGGAGCGCCTGCGAGCGACCGTGGCTGTTCGGATCCGATCCCATTCTACCTCGAAGTCGGGGACAGCACCGAAATAAAGACACCGCCCGCGTAATCAATGTTGATAGCCCGGCAGTCAGCTTTATGCCCGATTGCGGGCACCCCACACTCACGGACAGATGGCTACCCAGGCAACAACCGCCAGTCAGGTGCTCGAGTTCGAACTGGGCGAGGAGACCTACTGCGTGGACATCGACTACGTGACCGAGATCGTCGACGTCGGGGATCTGACGACCGTCCCGAACGCTCCGCGTCACGTCGAGGGCGTGATGGACCTGCGCGGACGAACCACGTCCATCGTCGATCCCAAGACCGTCTTCGGCATCCAGGGCGGCGGCGACGAGCAGCGGATCGTCGTCTTCGAACCCGACATCGTGGAGGATCAGGGCGCCGCCGGATGGCTCGTCGACGAGGTGTACCAGGTCGTCCAGGTCTCGCCCGACCAGGTCGACGACCCGCCCAACGAGGGGGACGGCTCGATCCGCGGCGTCGTCAAGCGCGACGACGAGTTCGTCATCTGGGTCGATCCCGCCGTCGTCCACTCGGCGTGAGTTGATCCGGCCGGGGTGTCAGTTGATCCGGCCGGGGTGTCAGTTGATCCGGCCGGGGTGTCAGTTGATCCGGCCGGGGTGTCGTCGTATAGCGGGCACGCGTGAACAAGACTTTTTAACTGTGACGACGGAAACCATTCCAATCACCGACGAGAGTTGTGTACAATGATCGAACTAACGAAGACTGGGATCGACGGTCTCGACGCAATACTGAACGGGGGCATCGTCAAGAACTCGACGACGCTCGTCAGCGGGAACCCGGGGGCGGGGAAGTCGATTCTCGGTCTCCAGTACGTCTACAACGGCGTCGAGCTGTTCGACGAGAAGGGTATCTTCCTCTCCTTCGAGGAAAACGAGGAGGACCTCCGCGAGGCTGCCGAGGCCATCGGCTTCGACAAGTGGCCCGAGTACGTCGAGAACGGCGACATCAAGGTATACGACAAGCGAGTGCTCCTTCGCGAGAACGACTTCTCGTCGTCGCTCGATCTATTGCTCGATGATCTGCAGGACGAGACCTACGATCGGATGGTGCTCGACTCGCTGGCGATGTTCGAGCTGTTCTTCGAGGACGAGCGCGAGAAGCGGACCTACCTCCTGAAGTTCACCGACATCCTCCGGGACAACGAGCTGACGACCCTGATGACCAACGAGCAGGGGGCGGTGTTTCCCGACACGGAGATCGGCCTGGAGAACTACCTCACGGACGGGAACATCTACCTGATCCAGACGCCGACCGACTCGGGGGTCAATCGCTACGTCTGGGTCGCCAAGATGCGCAAACAGGACATCGAGACCGACATCTATCCGATGGAGATCTCCTGGGGCGGGATCAAAGTCCACGAGAACGCGAGCGCGTTTTCGATGATGAGCGACGAAGACTCGCCGATCTGACGGTTCGGTGTCCGTCAGGCCCTGATTACTCTTTGAGCGCCACGTTATTACTTCAGAGAATGGTTCGTGCAGGGCGCGTACCTCGAAATCTGGGCGCTTTCGGGCTACGAGAGGCAGTGCTCCTGTCACGGTCGAGTATCAGGGTCGGTAGCTTTATGGTTGACAGAATATATGAATTGATAACCGATGGCTTCAGTGGAGTTGCTACAGACGCTGGGGAACAAATACAGCGCCGAAATCCTGGACGCCACTGACGAACCGGCCTCGGCCCAGGAACTCAGCGACGAACTCGGCATTCCGATCGCGACCTGCTATCGCCGGATCGACGAACTCACCGAGCACGACCTGCTCGAACTGCACGACAACGTTCTCTCGGACGACCGTCGTCGGATCAAAGTGTACCGCCGAAGCGTCGAGGAGGTCACCGTGAACTTCGACGAGGAACTCTCGGTCCGGGTCGAGGAGCGCTCCGAGGTCACCAACAAGCTCGACGAGGCCTGGCGGACGCTCTCAGAGAGCTAAACTGCCAGTTCTGCGGCCCGTTATCAGGAGAGATATTTTCGAGGGTGGATTTATTACCGGGAGCGCTGTACCAGCGCTTGGTGCCCATACTCGAACTCCTCTACGCGATCTCGACCCTGGTCTTCGTCGTCGCCGGCCTCACGATGGTCGGCATGGCGATGCGGGCCTACGTGCAGACCTCGCGCCAGGCCATGTTGCACCTCTCGCTGGGGTTCGCGCTCGCGGTGGCGGGCGCGGCCGCGACGATGATCAGCGCGTTCATCAACGACTTCAGCGGCGTCCGATCGTTACTGCTGGTCAACAGTGGCCTCACGACGTTCGGGTTCATCTTCGTGATGTACAGCCTGGTCACGTACGACTAACACCCGCGCGTGCGAGAACCAATATCGGGGTACGGGCGCCGTATCCCTCGTTTTCACGGATTGATCTGAGCGATTCGTCGGTATCAGTCGTGTGTTCCTGTCTCGTTGCTTGTACGATGGGGCCTGAAATCGCCACCCCCTGTTTCAACTCGAAATAGCTGCGAGTGAGCCTGACACTCCTGTTATCAGGTTCGATATTCAGCGGGGAACAATTATTAGTGGGTACACTCACCTTGTCGGTAGGGTCAGACGGCCCGGATTACGACAATGTTCGAGAAAGGTACGGACGACGACCGCGGGCAGGTCGGCATCGGGACGCTCATCGTGTTCATCGCGATGGTACTGGTCGCGGCGATCGCGGCCGGCGTCCTGATCAACACCGCCGGCTTCCTGCAAAGCAGCGCACAGGAGACTGGACAGTCGAGCAGCGAACAGGTGACCAATCGGGTGCAAGTCGTGAGCACCATCGGGACGGACGTGAGTGGCGGTGTCTCGACGGTGAAGGTGACGGTCAAGCGGGCGCCCGGTGCAGCCAACATCGACCTGGGGAACACGATCGCCCAGTGGACCGACACCAGTGGTGCCTACGACCTTACTTACCAGGCAACGGCTGATAATACGCACTTCACGGTGACTTCGATCCAGGACGACGACACTTCGATCGCGGACAGCCAGGTGCTCAATGATCGGTCGGACCGCGCCGTGCTCAAGTTCGACGCTGGTGCTATCCGCGGTGGGAGCAATCCGCTGCCCGAGGGGTCGTCGGCGACGATCCAGCTGAACACGCAGTCTGGCGGCACGACGACGGTGACGCTGGCGGTGCCCGAGACGCTGTCGGGGAGCTCGGCGGTCACCCTCTGATCCGGTCGTTCTCTTTCCGTTTTCATGCCACCGAGTGCCCTCCTTCACGGTTGTTTCTCGCTCTTGATACGGTTGGTGCGACTCTGTGCAGATTCGACCCTACGGTGGTCGTGACTCGCAACGATCTGTTGAAATGAATGCTACACTCTGGCTGTCAATACCGTTAACTCTCACGAGTGAATTCGAAATATCATACTCGATAATTTCTGGCGAACCCTTATACGATAAGACTAACCACTCCCGGTAGGGTCAGACGGCCCGGATTACGACAATGTTCGAGAAAGGTACGGACGACGACCGCGGGCAGGTCGGCATCGGGACGCTCATCGTGTTCATCGCGATGGTACTGGTCGCGGCGATCGCGGCCGGCGTCCTGATCAACACCGCCGGCTTCCTGCAAAGCAGCGCACAGGAGACTGGACAGTCGAGCAGCGAACAGGTGACCAATCGGGTGCAAGTCGTGAGCACCATCGGGACGGACGTGAGTGGCGGTGTCTCGACGGTGAAGGTGACGGTCAAGCGGGCGCCCGGTGCAGCCAACATCGACCTGGGGAACACGATCGCCCAGTGGACCGACACCAGTGGTGCCTACGACCTTACTTACCAGGCAACGGCTGATAATACGCACTTCACGGTGACTTCGATCCAGGACGACGACACTTCGATCGCGGACAGCCAGGTGCTCAATGATCGGTCGGACCGCGCCGTGCTCAAGTTCGACGCTGGTGCTATCCGCGGTGGGAGCAATCCGCTGCCCGAGGGGTCGTCGGCGACGATCCAGCTGAACACGCAGTCTGGCGGCACGACGACGGTGACGCTGGCGGTGCCCGAGACGCTGTCGGGGAGCTCGGCGGTCACCCTCTGATCCGGGGCACACTTTTCTCCGTTTTCGCAGTGTCACCGAAGCGGCGCCGCCGACGGAATTATACGCCTCCCCCACGCAGAGTGTACTAATGGCCGGGCAGGAGGAACCGGACGCCGACGACGGCAAGATCCTGGCGCCCGAGGAGCTCGACATCGCGGACGACGAGCACGTCACGAAACTCGACGAGGGGCGCTACGTGGTCTCGCCGGACGTGCGGACCGACGACGATGTCGGGCCGGCCGAACCCGTCGAATCCCCGGAGCCCGAACCTGAGCCCGAATCCGAGACCGAACCCGAACCGACGCTCGACGGCGCGACGGTCCACGAGTGGCTCCGCGACGAGATGGCCGGGAACACGTCCGAGTACGGGTTCGACGTGACCGCGAAGTTCCACGGCTCGGTCAGCCAACAGCAGATGGTCTCGAACGACATCGTCACGGTCTTCGAGAGCCTCATGCTGTGGTACGCCCGACAGCTCGACGGCTCGACGCCGGTCGAGGAGGTGCTCGGCATCCTCCTGATGGAGTCGAACGTCCCCGTCCGGTACCCCGCTGCCAGCCTGCAACAGCTCGTCGAGTCCACCGACTGCTCGCCCGAGGACTCCATCGCCGACCTGCTCGCCGCGGTCGACGACGACGGTGTTCAGCTCTGATACTCGGGGAGGAACGCTTTTACTGGTCACCGCCACCCGCTAGGGTAGGATGGATCGGCCGCGGGCACTGCAGTCGACGGCGGTTCTCCTGGTGATCGTCACGCTCGTCGCGAGCGGTCCCGGCTTCGGGCTCCTGGCGCCGACCGCCTCGACGCCCGAGCACGTCGGGCACGGGAACGCCACTGTCACTGCCGTCCACGTGGCCGATCCCGTCGTCGACCGGGGGCGATTCGGGACGGGCGTGGCCTACGCGCGGCTCCCGGACGCACGCGTCAGCGTCCGGAACGTCACGGGACAACCGCGCCTGCTGTACCGGGTCCGCATCCCCGAACTCGGCGTCGACGCGCGCACCCACCGCCAGTTGGCCGCGGGGGATCGGGGGACCTACCGGCTCGCGCTGACGGATCGGGCGCTGCCCGACGGGCTCCCGGCGAACGAGACGGTTTCGGCCACGCTCACGGTCACGGTCCAGAGCTTCGACGCCGTGTGGGTGGCCGCCCGGCGGAACGTCACCGTCGAGGTGGCCGGATGAGCGCACGTCTCTCGACGACTCGCGCCCGACCGACGACCGCCTGGCGACGCCGCACCAGCCGGTGGCTTCGGAGCGCCGGGCGAGCGGTGTTCGGCGACAGGACCGGGCTGGTCCTCTGGCTCGCGCTCGTGCTCGCCCTGGCGCTTTGCTGGCGCGTCGGGTTCTACATCACCGACACGCACGCCGTGGCCAACACGCTCGTCAACGTCGCCCAGGGCCATCTCGCGGTCACGCACCTGCGGTATCCGCTCGACACGATCGGCACGACCCACACCCAGCCGGGGTTGTACATCTACGGCGGGTCGGTGTACGGTCGCAACTACGGACAGGTCGCCGCGGCGCTCCCGGTGCTCTGGGCGCTCCAGGTGCTGTCGGCCGTGGCGGCGCCGCGGCTCGTGCTGGCGGGCGCGTGGTGCCTGGGGCTGCTCGCGTGGACCGACCAGCTCGAAGCGCTCTCGGACGGCCGGTGGCCAGTCCGGGAGGCGGGCGCCGTCGGTTCGATCGCCGTCTTCGTCGGCTCGCTGGCGCTCGCGCGTCCGCTCGATCCGCGACTGCTGCCGCTGGTCGCCCTCCAGGTGACGACGCTGTTCGCCGCCGCGGGGGTCGGGGTGGTACTGTACCGTCTCGTCGAGGGGTTCCACGGCGTCCGGGCGGGCGTCGCCGCCGGTCTCGCTACCGGCCTCGCGACGCCGGTCGGGTTCTGGGCGACGTTCCCGAAACGGCACGTCCTCGTCGCCTGTCTCGCGCTCGCCGGCGTCCTGAGCTTCGCCGTCTCGCGCCGCCGTGGGAGTCTCCGACATCGGGCACTCGCCTACGGACTCCTCGGGCTGATCGCCTGGGTGCACGCGTTCGAGGGGTTCTTCCTCGTCGCGACGCTGGGACTGGTCGACCTGGCGACGGCGTCGACCGGTCGGCGGGCGCTCCTCGTGATCGGCGCCGTCCTGTTCGTCGCGCTCCTGCCGACGTTCGCGACCGACGTCGCCATCACCGGGAACCCGTTGCAGGCCCCCCGCCTGATGCCGGCGGCTCACACGGATCGAGTCGGTCTCTCACCGGCTGGCAACGTCGAACTCGTCGGAGACGGCGACCGACGGATCAGCACTGGGGGTTCCGGGGTCGACCTCTCGGAACCGGGCGGCGGCTCGGGCGGCGGCTCGAGTGGCTCCAGCGGTGCTGGCAGTTCCGGCGGCGGTTCGAGCGGCGGTGCCCCGACGGGCGGCGGGATCGGCCTGGTCGGCTGGATCGTCGGGTCCCTGACCGGGGGGATCGGATTCCTGATCGGGCTGCTCCCGCAACCGCCGGACACGGTGCTGGTCGTCACCGGCTTCGTGACCACGACCCTCACGAAGGGGTTCGAGCGGCTGCTCGATCCCGGCGTGCTCGAGCACGTCTTCCTCCGGAGCGGGCGGATTCCAGGCGTCCGATACGCCATCAACGCCCACGAGACGATCGAACTGACGGTCCTCGAGAGCGCGCCGCTCCTCGGCGCGCTCCTCGCGCTCCCGGTTCTCGTGGGCGTCCACCTGCGCCGAGTCGGTCGTTCCGTCCTCGCGTGGCCGCGGTCGCTCCCCCCGCGCCGGCAGACCGACCTGCTCGTGACCGCGATGGCGCTCGTGTTCACCGTGGTGTATCTCCCGCGGTTGCCCCTCGTTTCGCAACTGACGACGCGCTACATCCTCTTGGTGTACCCGCTGGCGCTGTACGGCGTCGCGCGGCTCGGCCCCGTCCGTGGGGCGATCGACGGCGCGACGCGGTGGCTGGCCGTGACCTACGCGGTCACGACCGCGGGCTGGCTCGTCGGCGGCCTCGTCCTGGTGGCCGCCCTCGGGCTGGCAGTCGGCGAAGCGATGCAACTCCAGGCGCTCGTGTCACTCGCGGGCGCGGGCGTGCTCGCAGTGACTGTCGCCGGACGGGCAGTCGCCCCCCGGCGGGTCCCGGACCGGTGGGTCGCGGTCGCCCTGGGGACCGTGGCGGGCCTGACGACGGCGTTTCTCTTCGCCAGCGCGCTGTCGTATTTCCCCTACGGGGGGTACGCCTTCGATCTCGTGCGCGTGGTCGCCGGGGCTGTGCCGTCGCTGTGAGCGCCTGTCTCGTTGAGCGACCATCTCGTCGAGCGCCTGCCTCGTCGAGCGACCGCCAGATGTGAGACCGCGAGAACCGCCTGCCCGCGTCGGCCCACCGGTATCACGGACGATAATTTACGGGTCAGCTTTATTTGGCTATTCACGAAACCAGCGAGGTGACAGGTATGCCAGACGTACTCATCGCTGACGACTCGGAGTTCATGCGGAACCTCCTCCGGGAGATCCTCGAGGAGGACCACAACATCATCGGAGAGGTCGAGAACGGCGTGGAGGCCGTCGAAGTGTACAAGGAAGAGCACCCGGACCTGGTGATGATGGACATCGTGATGCCGATCCGCGACGGGATCGAGGCGACCGACGAGATCAAGTCCTCGAACCCCGACGCGAACGTCATCATGTGCACCAGCGTCGGGCAGGAGGAGAAGATGAAAGAGGCGGTGAAGGCGGGCGCCGACGGTTACATCACCAAGCCGTTCCAGAAGCCCAGCGTGATGGAGGCCATCGAAGACGTCGTCCCTTCATGAGGGTAGACATCCAGTCGCTCGGGACGTTCAATCAACTCGCCCACGAGGGTGCCGAAGAGGCGACGCGATCGCTCAGTCAGATGACGGGCATCGA
Organism: Haloarculaceae archaeon; assembly: GCA_042216055.1. GTDB lineage: Archaea > Halobacteriota > Halobacteria > Halobacteriales > Haloarculaceae > CAZMWG01. Next base: position 3,353 of record JBDGUH010000071.1, on the reverse strand, counting down.
CGGCGTCGTCGACGTGACGAAGATCAGCCTCGTCGGCCGCGAGGACGTGGGCGAGGAACTGGGCGGGAGGGCCTTCGTCGGCGTCCAGTTCGCCTTCGAGGGGGCGCTCTCGGGCGAGACGGTGCTGGTGTTCGAGCGCGACTCCGCCGACGCGATCGCCAGCGCGCTCGTTTCGGGCGACCCCGACGAGGCGATGGCGAAAAGCGGCGTCAAGGAGATCGGCAACATCATGATGAGCGGCTTCATCGACGGCTGGGCCGACTACCTGGGCGCGCCGATCGAGCACGCCCCGCCCGATTACATCGAGCGCGAGGGGGCGGACGTGTTGCCGGGCGCCCCCGAAGCCAGCGAGCACGACCAGGTGTTCGTGTTCAAATCCGAGATCGAGTGGGTGGGCGAGTCGGTGAACTTCTACATCTACATGCTCCCGGAGTACGGGCCGCTGGCGGACCTGATGGCGGACCACGCCGGCGAGGAGGGCGCCATCCCCATCGACAAACTCGAGGTGTTCAACCAGATGACTCGGCAGGGCACCGAGCAGGCCGCGGACAACGTCGAGATGATGGCGGACATCCCCACCGAGGCGGAGGTCACCCAGATCTCGTTTGCTCCGATCGAGGACGTGCCGAAACAGGTCGGCGACGACACTTACGTCGGCACCGTCGTGGAGTTCACGGGCCTCCCCAGCGGGTTCATGATGGTGTTGTTCGACGAGGCGTCGGCCCGTCGGATCGCGGAGGGACTGATGCCGACGACCCCGGAGGCCGACGAACTGACCGACCAGCACAAGGCCGCCATCGAGGAACTGGGCAACATCATGACCAGCGGGTTCGTCGACGGCTGGGCGAACGTCCTCCAGACGTCGGTCGATCACACCCCGCCCCGGCTGGTCCACGACATGGGGCGGGCCATCATGGATCCGCTGGCGGCCCAGGTGGGCCAGCACCAGGAACACGCGTTCATCATCGACTCGGAAATGCGGACCGACGAGGTCGAGTTCGGGGCCGAGATCCACGCGCTCCCGAACGAGCAGGAACTGCGCGAGGCCCTGGACGACCTGGACGTCGACCGGGCCGACGAGACCGACGTCGACGTCGAGCAGATCTTCAAATGAAAGTCTACGACGGCACCCAGACCGATCAGCGCACCGACGAACCGACCGAGCAGATCAAGGTCGGCATCGCCGAGTACGACGTGACGACGGACGGCGCCGCCCTGACGACGAGCGGCCTCGGGTCCTGTATCGGCGTCGCCGTCCACGATAGCGAGTCGGGCGTGGCGGGCCTGGTCCACGTCATGTTGCCGACCGCCGACGGCAACGACGGCGCGCGCGCCAAATTCGCGGACACCGGCGTCGAGGCGCTGATCGAGGCGCTCGAGGACGCCGGGGGGGACCGCCGCCACATGGAAGCCAAGATCGCCGGGGGGAGCGACATGCTCGACTTTTCGGAGAACGGGTCGAGCATCGGGACCCGCAACGCTCAGACGGTGCGCGAGACCCTCGCCGATCTCGGCGTGTCCCTCGTCGGCGAGGACGTGGGCGGTGACCACGGTCGCTCGCTGAAACTCAGAGCGCGCACCGGCGACCTCGTGGTCAAGAGCGCCAACCAGGAAGCGACGACGCTGTAGCCGGCCGGGCTGCCGTCACGGCCCCGCGGACGACGTGTTCTCACACCATGGGACGACGAAACACCCGGACCGACAGTACAGAGAGACAGACGGACCGACGTTACAGACGCTGCAAACAGGAGATCGCCGTCGCGCTCGCGGCGTCCGACGCACGGCGGTCACGCGCACGACGGGCGCGCGGAAATTCGAGGTTTTTCGGTCATCTCGTCCCGGCTGCACCGTCGAAACGATCGTCAGACGATACTTCCGATCGTCTCCCGAAAAGTTCAATTTCTATTCCGTGAAATTTGGCGATCTATTATCAATTATGATACCTTAGACGGAATATTGAAGGGTGTTTGCCGCCAGTTACATCCCGATGAGTAGTCTCGCGCTCGTCCCGCCCCTGCAGGCCGCCCTGCCGGATACGGCGGTCCTGGGGCCCGCGCTCGTCGTGCTTCTCACCGGCGGGCTGGTCGGGATGAGTATCAAGAACATGTTCGACTCCATCCTCTCCGACGACGAGGACGGCGACGGCGGCGCCGCCGGTGGCAACGGTGCCGTCGGTGGCGGCGGTGGTGGCGACGGCGGGATGGCGGACGGCGGTGGACTGATGGCCGAGGAGGGCGCCGACGACGGCTTCGGCGACCTCGGCGGCCTCGAGGACGACGACGACGAGATGGCGTTCGGCGACGACGAGTTCGGGGACATGGACGAGGCCGGCGGGGGCAACGTCGACGAACTCGAGCACCGCCTCGACGAACTCGAGAACGAGGTCGGTTCGCTCTCCTCGACGGTCAACACCGTGCGCACGGAGAACGAGCAGATCAGCGAGTCCGTCGAGGAGGTCGAGGAGAACGTCCGGAAACTGCTCGACATCTACGAGATGGTCACCCGGGGAGTCAACCCCTTCGCCGACGACATCGACGCCGGGATGGGCGGCGGCATGGGTGGCGGCGACAGCTCCTTCGGCCTGTTCGGCGACGACGAGGACGGCGGCGGCGAGGAGAACCTGGACGAGGACATCGCCAACGCCGACGCCGAGGGCTTCTTCGACGACGACCTCGTCGAGGACGACGGCGGTGGTGGCGGTGGTGGCGGCGGCAGCGTCGACGATATGTTCCCCGAGGAGGAGGGAGACAGTGGCGGCGGCGGCGATTTCGAGGACCAGTTCGACGACTTCGACGACGGTGGTGATGACGGCGGCTTCGACGACTTCGAGGAGGGGGGCGACGAGTTCGACGACTTCGAGGAGGGGGGCGACGGCGACGACGGCGGCGACGGCGAGGGCGGCAAGTCCTTCCAGGAACTGAAAGAGGAGTACGAGTCGGGCGACGCCGAGTGGGCCGAGGGCGAGGGCCCCGGCGGCGACATGGCCCTCGAGGAGGACGACGAAGACGCCCCCGAGGATATGGACGAGGCCACGGCGGAGACCGACCTCGACGAGATGGGCGAGGACGGTGACGAGATGGACGGCCTCGCCGACGACGACCTGTTCGACGAGGTCATCGAGGACGACGGGTTCGACGACGGGGACGACGCGGCGGAGTCGGTCGAATCCGAACCGGAGCCCGAACCGACGACTGAGCCGGAGCCGGAACCCGAGCCGGAATCGGTCGAATCCGAACCGACGACCGAACCGGAGCCAGAGCCTGAGCCGGCGAGTGAACCGGAGTCCGAACCCGAACCGGAACCGGAGCCCGAACCCGAACCGGAACCGGAGCCCGAGTCGACGACCGAGCCCG
>JBDGUH010000013.1:0-27387 GCA_042216055.1 Haloarculaceae archaeon | reverse complement strand
ACACCCGTACCCATCCCGAACACGGAAGTTAAGCCCGCCTGCGTTCCGGCCAGTACTGGAGTGCGCGAGCCTCTGGGAACCCCGGTTCGCCGCCTCCCATTCATACTTCATTCATCACCCGCACACAGTGGCGACACCGTGTGTGGGTGGTCGTCATTTGCATGCCGGATCGCTCCGCGCGAGCGAATCGTTATCCCCCGACCGGCTCTACGTCGGCGTATGGTCCGCCGCGTGAAACTCAACGAACTGGGCGCACTCTGTGCCGACCTCTCCTATCCCGTGGACCGGGACGCCGCCGTAGAGCGGTTCGACGACGTGGTCCTCGTGTACGCCGACGGCGAGGAGCCGCTCCCGGACGTGCTCTCGCGGATCGCCACCGAACGCTTCGAGTCGCCCGACGACCTGACCACCGCAGTCATGAACGTCCTCCCGGTCGAGGCCGTCGGCGAACCGGGCCAGTCCGAGGGCGAGGGATAGAACCGCTACGCTTAAGCGCGAAACATCGCTAGTCCGACCTGCGCCAAGGTGGCAGAGTCCGGCCGAACGCAGCGGCCTGCAGAGCCGCCCACCGCCGGTTCAAATCCGGCCCTTGGCTCTTACACTCTTCCCGAAAGCCCGTGACGACTATCGGTGCGCTGGTTCGTCTTCGTGCGCGCCTTCTATAATAAAAACGACAACTGTGTCTCGGGTAGTTCCGGGTATGCTTCTACTGGTGATTTACCTGAATTGAGGCGCTAAGGCCCCTTTCCCTGCTCGCGCCTCCCATTTGGTCGGCGCTTGCTGAGGAAGGGGGCTTAGCGCCTCAATTCAGCTAAAAGACGCGATTCGAATACTGTGAGTCGCTTGGCTACTTCGAGTCAGCGTCGGACTCGCTGCTCGCTTCGATGATCTCGGCCGCCACGTCTTTTACGTGTTGCCGATGAGACGCCGAGGTCTGTACGCTCCGGGCCGCATCGAGTTGGTCGTTGACGACGGCGTTCTGTTGGGGTCCCCACGTCTCCGGTGGCTCTGACTTGATGTATTCGACCCAGCGCTTGATGCCCTCGATGTGCTGCTCGCGGTCGCGTTCGTGCTTCGCGTCGAGGCGTTCACGCGCGTTTGAGTCGCTCATATTCGTCTTCGACGTCGAGTCGCGTTACCCACTCTTCGAGACGGGACACACTAAGACTTTCCTCGAAGAGCGTGTAGAGGTGAACCGCATCCTCGATGTCTCTCTGTGCGCCGAGGGAGAGCTTGTATGCGATCTGGAGTTCGAACGGGCCAATGGCGATCGCATCATCGCCGATTCTGGCCCTGATCGCGTTCTGGAGGGATTCGCGGTCGAACTCGTCACGCGCGAACTTCACCTCGAGATGCGGTGTAATCTGGTCTTCTGGGGCGACCCAGATGTTGTCGCCGTTATCGAGCATCTCGTACATCGAAGCGAGCGGCATCGCCGGGCCCCAGAACCCCTCGTCGTCGAGCGTCTCCGCGAGTTCGTCTGCAGCCTCCTCGTCGATCCGTTCGATGAGGACGTCGACGTCTTCGGTAGAGCGTGCTCGGCCAGCGAGAATGGAGACGTAGCCCGCGATGTAGACGTGCGTGATGTCCAAACGATCGAGAACCCCGGAGAATCTGATCGCCAGCTCGTCGAGCTGATTCGGCTCGCGCTCGACGACGAGTGTTCCGTTCCGTAGTTCGATACCGCCCATTGGGGTTCGTTTGCAGGTGGGGGCATAAATCGTCTGGCGTCCATCGGCAACTCCCGAATCCGACTTTTGATTCGGGCCCGTGGCTTCCTTCGGCGGCCACCCGATCCCCGTCGAAATCGACGGGTCTCACACCCGTCGTTCGAGAAAGTCCGCGAGCAGGCGGAACAGCCGGATCTTCTGGTCGATGTCCGAGGAGGCGTGGCCCTCTTCGCCGAGTTCGCGGTACTCGAAGTCGCCGTCCTCGCCCGCCTCGAAGCCGGCGTCCTCCAGCGCCTCGCGGAACAGGCGGGCCTGCGAGACGGGGACGCGGTGGTCGTTGACGCCGTGGACCATCAGCACCGGCGCGTCGAGGTTCTCGACGTGCTCGATCGGCGAGCGCTCGTCGTAGCGGTCGGGGTTCTCCTCGGGGGTGCCGAGGTACTGTTCGAGCAGTTCCGTCCGGTAGTGGGGCATCGTGTTCTCGTAGATGTCCCGGAGGTCGGTGACGCCGATCCAGGCGACGCCGGCGTCGTAAAGGGCGGGGTACTGGACCAGTTGCCAGTAGGCGGAGTAGCCGCCGTAGGAGCCCCCGAACACGGCGACGCGGTCCTCGTCGATCCACTCGCGGTCGCGGACGGCCTCGGCCGCGGTGGCGATATCGCCCTGTTCGGCGCCGCCCCAGTCGCCGTACAGGTCACGGACGAACGACCGGCCCCGGCCGGTCGACCCGCGGTAGTTCACCTGGAGGACGCTGAACCCCTGCGAGACGAGAAACTGCGTGTAGAGGTCGAACTCGCGGCGGTCCTCGCCGCGGGGGCCCCCGTGAGGGTTGACGATCAACGGCGAGGGGCGCACGCCGGCGTCGTACAGCAGCGCCTCGATTTGGCGCTCGCCGTATGGCTCGTGTTCGACCGCGCGGGCCGGCGTCTCGGGCACGCCGTCGGAGGTGACGGTGAGGTACTCGGCGTCGGCGAACGTTTCGGGGTCGACGTCGCCGTACTCGGCCTCGAGGAGGGTGCGGGTCTCGTCGGTCGCGAGGTCGTAGACCAGCAGTTCCCGGCGGGTCGTCGGCGTCGAGTGGATCACGAGCACGCGGTCGGCGTCGAGGGCGACGGTCCCCTGCCCGGGGAACTCCGCGACGCCCGGCGGGAGGTCGAGTTCGCGCCGATCGCCGCTCTCGACGTCGTAGACGACGGGGACGGTCATGCACTCGCGGGTCCGCGTGGCGAGGAAGCGCTCGCCGTCCGGGAGGACGGCCACGGGCGACTCCTCGTACTCGCCGTCGCCGTACCACGTCACGGCGGCCGCGTCGCCGTCGGGCGTCGCGGCGAGATCGCAGATCCCGCACCGCCCCAGGTCGGGCGTGTTGTCCGCGACGAGCAGGCCCTCGCCGTCGGGCGTCCAGTCGGCCGGCATCGCCTCCGCGCCCGTCTCGCCGATCCCGAGGTTTCGGGGGTTCGCGCCGTCGGCGTCGGCGACGTACACGTCGCGGTTGTCGAAGTCGTCGCTCTCGTTGGTCATGTAGGCGATCCGGTCGCCGTCGGGCGAGACGTGGGCGGCCTGGGCGGCCCGCTCGTAGTCGGTGAGACGGGTCGTCTCCCCCGTGTCCGGATCGTGGCTGTAGAGGTTGAACTGCCCGTCCCGGGTCCCGCCGAGCAGGAGTCGGCCGTCCGGGCCCGCATCGAGCAGGACCGTCTGGCCGGCCATCTCGACGACGGCCTCGGCAGTCCCGTCGCGGGCGAGCGCGTGGACGTCGTTCTGTTCGTTGCCGCCCTCGTCGCGGTGGTAGTACACCCGCTCGCCGTCGGCGCTCCACTCGACGTGCCAGCGGGCGTTGCGGGGCACCTGGCCGTCGCTGACCCGCCGTCGCTCGCCCGTCTCGGCGTCGATCACGTGGAGTTCGTTGCGGCCGCTCCCGTCGTAGTAGACCGCGACCTCGTCGCCGTCGGGCGACGCCGTCGGGTGGTGAAACGTCGGGAGACTCGCCAGCGCTTCGAGGAGGTCGTCTGCCATACTCGCCCGTCGGCCGCGACCGTCACGTTTCTTTCGGGGATTTCAGGATCCGTGGCGTCGTCACGCGCCGTTCGGCGTCGTCGCGCGTCGTTCGGCGGCTTCACGCGCCGTTCGGCGTCGTCACTCGGCAATCGGTCGCGAAAAAGGAACAGTCGACCGCTCGATACCGCGGGAATCAGTCCGCGGGCTGTTCGTTCGTGGCGACGGCCTCGACCTCGACGTCCTGTGCGATCAGCTTGTAGATCGCGTACACCAGCATCACGAGGACGCCGGCGATCACGAGGCCGGTCCGGATGTTCGCGCCGACGAGGGGGTACAGCGTGTTGACGACCTCGCCGGCGTCGTTGGTGATTTCCACGGGTGCGGCCCCGTAGGGCTGGCCCGCGAGAACCTCGAGGATTCCCAGGCCGACGATGCCCAAGAGCATCAGCCCGCCGCTCAGTGCCATTGCCGCTTTGTCGATGGTGTTGTAGGTCATGTCGTTGTCACCTCCTCAGCCGAGCAGGTAGCGCAGTTTCGGGCGGTTCCGGACGAACTCCGTGTCCTCGATGATCGCGTCCAGGCCGTAGTACCGGCCCGTGGCGAACACGATCATCGTGATGAACAGGAGCAGGCCCAGCAGGTTGCTGGTGACCAGGCCGTGCTCGAACCCTGCGTTCCCGACGAAGAACAGGGTCATGAAGAACGCCCCGCCGAAGGAGGCAAGCCGGGTCAACAGCCCGAACATCAGCCCGAGCCCGATCAGGGTCTCGAACAGGGGCACGCCCGGCTTGATGAGCCACGCCAGGTTGTTGCCCATCCACACCGGCACCGGTCCGAGGGCCGTCCCGTCCATGTGCTGCAGGAAGATGGGCCCGTAGGTGTAGTTGAACCCGTCCTCGATGATCTTCGTCACGCCGGCGTGGAAGAACCACCAGCCGGTCACGATGCGCAGGACCGCCAGCCAGGACGTGGCCCACGCCCCGGAGAGCTCGAACTCCATCTTGCCCGCCAGGGGGTTGGCAGTGTTGGTTGCCATTGTGTTACCTCACATGTACGTGTTGGCGGTGTAGGGGGATATATACGACAGCGGGTTCCCATCGACTGAAAACGGTCGTGAGAAACCGTGAGCGTCTCCGGCGGTCACGCCCGCGTCGTCCACGCCCCGGCCGACAGGCGGTCGGCGACCAGCCGATCGATCTCGGCACGGATCGCGGCCAGTTCCGGAATCGTCCGCTCGTTGTACGCCCGCTTCGAGCAGTCGGTGTGCTCGGCCACCACGTCGTGTGCGCGCGCGGAGAGGGTCGCCAGCCGCTCGGCCGTCTCGGTGTCCGGGTACGGGGGGAGCGCGAGACGCGAGACCACTGCCTTCGAGAGGCTGGCCTTCCCCGACCCGAGTTCCCGCAGCGCGCGCTGGTAGGGCCCGGCGTTCAGCAGGGCACAGAGGAAGTGGGCCACGCGCTCGCGCTCGCAGGCGATGAACATGCAGTGATCGCCCGGCACCACCGGCCGCTCGCCCAGGTCCGGGTCCGCGACCGTCGAGACGACGGCGAAGTGGGGCTTGAACCCCAGCCGGCACCACACCACCTTGTACGGCGCCCAGGTGTACTCCCCGAGGCCGAACACCGAGTAGAAGGGGCCCGAGTCGAGCCACGACGAGGCGCGGTCGCACAGCCGCTCCCGGTGGGAATCGAGATACTCGTAGGTGTCCGGCCGGGACTCCCGGAGCCACGCCTCGTTGTCCTCGCCGGCCCGCTCGGCCGGGACCAGCCGCAGGTCGTGCCCGAACAGCCCGAACTTCACGACGTGGCGGGACTTGAGATAGGGGTACACGAGGTCCCGGTCCACCCGATCGAGGGCCCCGCGGTCGAGGCCGAACACGTCGCTGGCGTCGTCTTTCAGCCCGTGGCGGATCTCGTGGGCACACGCCCCCAGCGCCGCCCGCTCGGCGTCCTCGCGGATCCAGGAACTGGCCGGATCCGACGGTTCGACCGGGACCAGCCCGCCGCGCTCGCGCTCGTGGGTGGCCCGCAGGGCCTCGCCGCTCGCGAACGACCCCGCTCCCCGCCAGCGCGTCGTCGCCACCGGGAACGATTGCGCCTCGTCGGCCGCGAGCGCGTAGACGGCGGCGTCGGCCGCCACGTCACGGAACGGCGACACGGCGGCGAGGTCGTGGACGCGCTCGACCGACACCGGGCGGTCGCCGGCCCGCCCGCGCCGGAGGAGCCGCCCCGCGGGCCCCTGGAGCGCGTCGCGCTTGAGCACGACCGCCGCGTCCCCGCCCCGGGAGAGGTAGCGATCGAGACACACCTGCACGAACGACACCGAGAGGTCGTCGTTGCCGTGGCCCAGGCGAGCGGCGGCCCCCTCGTGGGGGAACAGATCGAGGCGGTCGACGTGGCGCTCGCGCCACGCCGCGCGCTCGGACTCGGGCAGCGCCCCCCACGTGAGCCAGGGGGGGTTGCCGACGAGGTGCTCGACCGTCATCTCGGGCCCGGTCCCGTCGAGCGCCAGCGCGTCGGCCCGCCTGACCGGGACGGCGACGGTCGGCTCGTCGGCCGCCGCGAGCGCGGGCGCGAGCGCGAGGACGTAGCTCAGCGCCGCCCCGCGCACGGCGAAGGGGTTGCGATCGACGCCGCGGACGGCCGCGGTCGCGCGCTCGATCCGCTCGCCGGGCGGCCCGTCCGCGGCCGCGAGGACGCGATCGAGACAGGCCGCGAGGAAGACCCCGCTCCCGCACCCCGGGTCGAGAAACCGCTCCGCGGCGGCGTCCTCGATCGCCAGCGCGTCCACCGCGAGGTCGGCCAGCCCCCGGGGCGTGTGATAATCCCCGAGCGCCACTCGCAGGTCCGCCGGGACGACCGCCTCGTACAGGCCGCGCACGTCGGCGGCCGACAGCGCCCGCAGGTCCGTGGCCGTCCGGTCGAGGGCCTCCGCTCCCGTCAGGTCGGCCGCCCGGACCGCGTCCTGCACCGCGCCGAGGTCGATCGGCGACCGGGGGACCGCCCCCTCGAGTTCGAACCCGAGGTGGTGCCGGGCGGCCCCGAGCAGTTCGTCGACGACGAAGTCGTAGTAGCAGGCCGCCGCGAAGAACGCCCGCCGGGGGGCCGTCCGGTCGCTCCCCCGGAACGGCGCGCCGAGCACTTTCTCGGCGAACGTCGTCCAGTCCTCGAAGGCCGCCCGAACGGGCCCGTCGGCGTCGAGGCGCGCGTCGAGCGCGCTCGCGTACGCGCGGTGACAGTCGCTCCCGGGGCCGATCGTCTCCGCGAGGGGCGCGCCCGCCATTTCCTCGTCCGTTGGCCCGCCCCGGGTAAACCGTTTGAGGTCCGCGCGGATCGCAAGGGTATTTCCCCGTTGGTCCATAGACTCGCACATGCTCGACGACGGGGGACTCTCGCGGCGGGACCTGGTGAAGGCGGCGGTGGCGATCGGCGGCCCGGCGGCGCTGTCGGCCTGTCTGGGCCGGGAGTCGCCCGACCTCCCGACCGGCCCCGAGGACCTCTCGGCGCTGCCCGAGCGCCAGCACGCCTGGAACGACTCGCTGTCGACCGACCAGTACGGCAACGTCCTGGCGCCGCGCCACCGCGTGCTCCTGTTGCTCGAGTACGACGGCGAGACGCCGACCGACGCCGACCGGCGCGCCCTCGGGGACGCGCTCCGCGGCCTCGAGCGGGCCTACCCCCGCGGGAACGAGGGGCTGTTGTTCACGATCAGCTACTCGCGGGCGTACTTCGAGCGGTTCGGCGCCGGGCCGGCGGGCGTCGACCTGCCCCGCCCCGCGGCCATGGCGCCCTTCGAGGACCCCGCGCTCGACGAACCGGACGCCCTGCTCCACCTCGCCAGCGACTACGGCTCGGTCGCGCTGGGCGCCGAGGCGGCCCTGACCGGCGGGCGCGACCGCCTCAACGGCGTCGCGGTGCCGACCCTGCCCGACGCGCTCTCGGTCGCCGAGCGCCGGACGGGCTTCGTCGGGGCGGGCCTCCCCGCCGACCACCAGGACGTGACGGGGATCCCCGACGGCGATCCCGTTCCGGAGGACTCCCCGCTGTACATGGGGTTCAAGTCCGGCTTCCGCGGCGCGCAGGCCACCGAGGACGACGTGACCGTCGCCGACGGGCCGTTCGCCGGCGGGGCCGCCCAGCACCTCTCGAAGATCCGGCTGCACCTCGATCAGTGGTACGAGCAGGACAGCCGCGAGGACCGCGTCTCGCGGATGTTCTGTCCCGCCCACGCCGAGGCGGGCCGCGTCGAGGGCGTCGGCGCGAACCTCGGCGACGGGAGCCAGCTGGGGGAGTGTCCCGCCCACGCCGTCGAGGACGCCCGCGAGGCGGGCGCGGTGGGCCACTCCCAGAAGGCCGCCCGGGCCCGCGAGGACGACCGCCCGGTCATCCTCCGCCGGGACTTCAACTCGACCGACGATGACGCGGCGGGCCTGCACTTCCTCTCGCTCCAGTCGTCCATCGCCGACTTCGCGGCGACGCGCGAGGCGATGAACGGCACCGACCTCGCCGAGGAGGGCGCCGTCGGCACACGGACCAACAACGGCATCCTCCGGTATATGACTGTCTTGCGTCGGGGGAACTACCTCGTGCCGCCCCGGTCGCTGCGGGCGTTTCCCCGCCCCGATCCCGTTCGCTGAGCCGCGATCCAGTCCACTGAGTCGTGAGCCGGCCCGCTGAGCCGCGATCCAGTCCACTGAGCTGCGATCCGGCTCTCCCACGACTCGAACTGCGGACCGTGACCGCAGTCCCCGGCCGGGATCGGGCGGCTCTTGTCCGTCGGCGCCGACGATCCGATATGGCACGCCACCGGACCCGACGGGCGTACCTCGCGGCGCTCGGCGCGGGAGCGACGGCGGCGCTGGCCGGCTGTGGCTCCATCGAGCAGCGCGTCGTCGGCCAGCCGTCGGTCGTCGAGGACCCGCCCGCGGCCGTCTACTACCCGAGCCACGTCGAGGGGATGGCCGTCGTCGGCCAGCGCGCGGTGGGCGACCGCGCGGTCGCGGTCTTCTACTCGTACCCCCACCGCTTCTGGACCGTGTCGGGCGCCCGTACCACCCGCGTCGACGTGAGCGGCGACCTCCACCTGATGGTCGCGGTCTGGGACCCCGAGACGGGGACGGCGCTGCCGGTCGGGAGCGGCCTGCGCGTCCGTATCGAGCGCGACGGCGAGACGGTCGCCAGCCGCGCCCCCTGGCCGATGCTCTCCCAGCCGATGGGGTATCACTTCGGCGACAACGTGTCGCTCCCGGGTCAGGGCCGGTACCGCGTCGTCGTCGAGACTGGCGGGCTCTCCCTGCGGCGACGCGGCGCGTTCGCCGGCCGCTTTGGCGACCCCGTCGACACCACGTTCCGGTTCCAGTACAGCCGCGCCGCGCGCGAGGACGTCCCCTACCGCCTGCTCCCCGACAGCGGCGAGCGCGGCGCGGTCGAACCGATGGACGCCCCCTTCCCCCTCTCGGTCGCGCCCGCCCCCGACGCGCTTCCCGGGCGCGTGCTGGGCAGCGCCACCAGCGGGGACGCACACGTCGTCGCGACCGCCCTCCCGGACGGCTACCTCGCGGTGTCGCTTCGGACGCCGTACAACCGCTACGCGTTGCCGCTCGCGGCGCTGTCGGCGACGCTGTCCCGTGGCGACGAGACGGTCTTCGAGGGGCGCCTGACGAAGGCGATCGGCCCGGACCTGGGCTATCACTACGGCGCGTCCGCGGGCGCGGTCCGCGCGGGCGACGAACTCACCGTCCGGATCGACGCGCCCCCGCAGGTCTCCCGCCACGAGGGCTACGAGACGGCGTTTCTCGAGGCGTCGCCGGTCTCGCTGTCGGTCTGAGAACACGCTGGCGATCTGACCCGGATAAGTCTCGTCCGCGCGCGAGCGCGATACCCCCGCTGGCGGGGCCCGAAGCGTCGACCGAAAAGTAAACCGTTAAACCGTGGCGCACCGGACTCCCCGGACATGCAACGACGAGCCGCGGCGATTTACTTCGCATTCTTCCTCGTCGTCGGCGCCGGCGCCTACGCGTTCATCGGCGTCGCCGAGCAGACAAGCGAGCCCCACTACTCGCTGTCTGGGCCGGTGGTCGGGAACGACAGCACGACCGCCATCGCCGGGACGTCCCACCATGTGCGCATCCAGAGCGCTGACGGATCGGTCAACGCCACCGTCACCTGGACCAACGAGTCGGCGGTGTTCACGGCGGGACTTGACAACGGATCGACGACGACCTACCAGAACGACTCCTACACGGTCCTGATCGCGAACCAGACCGACGTGTCCACGTTCACGCTCCGGGCCCAGCAGAACGCCTCGCAGATACTGGCCGGCGACCCCGCGGTCCGCGACACGCCCGCGACGGTCGACGGCGTCGATCACGTCGTGTACACCAACGGCACGATCGGCCCGCCGGTCTCGGAGTATCTGCCGGCGCCCGAGACGGTCCAGTTCTCCGTCGGCGACGAGTACCCCTACCAGGGGAACACGACTACCGTCTCCGCGGTGACGCCGTCGTCGGCCACGCTCCGGTGGGTCCACCCCGCCCACGAGTCCGTCGTGATGACCGAGGGGAGCAACGTCTCGCTGGGTAACGGCGAGCAGTACTTCGGACACTTCCCCGACACGTCCTCGGTCCAGATCGTCCCGAGCAACGAGTACCACCAGTACAACGAGACGACACAGCTCCGGGAGCACTTCAACGAGCGCAAGGCCGGCCTCTGGGGCATCGTGATCCTCTCGGCCATCGCCGCCATCATCCTGCTCGCGGCCGCCTACCTCCCCGTCAGGGGCTAGCGCTGCCCTGCCAGCCCAGGTACGCGAGCCCCGCCCCGATCGCCGCCGTCGTCAGCGCGCCGATCACCTGTACCGCGGCCGTCGCCAGGTTCACTTTCGTCACCCAGGGCGCGCCGGCGACGGTCCCCAGGCCGATGACCACCAGCATCCCCCCGACCAGCAGACTCAGCGGCTCCAGCGTGTCCTCGAACCGGTCCGTGACGTTCATGATCGAGTGCTCCGCGCTCGGATACCTAAATCGCTTGGTTCCGTCCCGTCTCCTCGCCGGTCGAGTTCCTCCGCTCTCACCGTACTGTCGTTCACCGGAAAACGGACTCCTGGGGTTTTCACGGCTCACACGCGCCGGAAAACGGGCCGGGAGGGATTTGAACCGAGTGGAGACGGTCCTGCTCGCTCACTGGCGTTCGCTGCGCGGGCTGCGACTCCCCGGGTGCAAATCCTCTGCCGTTGTCACGGCTCACACGCGCCGGAAAACGGGCCGGGAGGGATTTGAACCCCCGACCATCTGGTCTCTCCCGCCGCCCCGCGGTGTGCCCGCGGAACCGCGTTAAAAGCCAGACGCTCTGCCTCACTGAGCTACCGGCCCTCGGCGTTCATTCGGGGCAGGCCCGGCTAAGAGCTTACGATTCCTCGAAGAAGGACGCGAGCGCGTCCGAGATGATCTCGCCGGGCGCCCGGTCCTCCTCGGAGGCCCGCCGGCGGAGTTCGCGGTAGGCCGCCGGGTCAAGCCGGACGGTCATCTCGCCGAGGACGATCCCCTCCTCGCGCAGGGCCTCGGCGACGCTGGCGCCGTCGTTGACGGCGCTGGCGACCGAGCGGACCTGGCGGACCGTGAGGTCGTGATCGAGGATGGCCCACGCGAGCTGGAGGCGGGCCGCGCCCGCGACGCGGGCGACGTGCTTGGCGGCCGTCGGCGCGATCTCGCCGCGGGCGACGTGGCGACGGATCGACCGTGGGAGGTCGTGGACCCGCGACCACTTCCGGATGAACGAGACGCCGGCCTCGCCGCCGGCACGCTGTGCGGCGGCCTTGTAGGACCCCTCGCCGCGCACCAGCGCGGCACAGGCCGCGGCCCCGCGCAGCATGTAGACGTTGTCGTCGGCGCCCGCGGTGTTCTCGGAGAAGGCGCTGACCGTCCGCGCCGCGAGTTCGAGGCTCTCGGGGTCTTCCGGGTCGAACTCGACGGCCTCCTCGGCGCGCTCGCCCGTGAACCGCGGGTCGCCGCGGATCACCGGCTTACCGACCGGCGACTCGCGCTCGGTCGAGCGCGCGTCCTCGCCCTCCCCAGTCATCACTGTCCGGGTTGGCGACGCGGGAACAAAAGCGTCCCGTCCGACCGCCACGCGATCCACATCAGTCGTCTGCCGCGTCGCGCTGTTCGGAGAGGTGTTCCCACACTTCGGCGCAGCCACAGCCGTCCTCGACGTCCTCGAGGTGGTCGGTCGCCGGCGCTTCCTCGTCGTCTGTCTGTCGTACTTCGGTCATCGTTTCGATCCCGTCCCGGCGCGCGCCGCGCCGGTCGTGGTACTTCCACGTAACGCAGTGGCCGTCTTAAGCCCGCTCTCCCCTGTAAACGCTACCCGCACTCCCGCGTACCGGCAATCGGTGCGGCTATCTCGTACGCCGTCCGACAGGTCGTGGGCGACGGTAGCCCGTCACACGGGCCACCCGAGGGCGGCCGTTCCGAACCGGATCGGGCGCCGCGAGCCCGGATCGACGGCCTCACGTGTCCGGCGGGTGTAATAACATCTAATGAGCATCGCCGTACCATCTCGACGACGGGGCCTGGGTCTCCGTGAACGGCGAGCGAGAGGTCCCGGTGAGCGACCTGTGGCTGCTTGCCCGCAGCGACGTCTGTGGCTGTGAGCCGGTGGATTTCCTCGCGGAGGGGTTCGTCGACGTCGGCGTCGACCCGCCGGAGATTCAGGCCCGCGTCGCCGGCCGGTGTATCGTCTGTGGGGAACGCGGCGTCACCGACTGGCTCACCGTCGGCCGCGTCACCGGGGGCGACGAACGCGAGTTCCGGGGCGTCGACCCCGCGAGCGTCCACGTTCCGGAGCGACGCCACCGGCTGGCCCGTTCCAGAGAATAGGCAAAAATGGCCTGTTCGGGGGAGAGATGGAGATGGTTGACGCCGTGGTGAGGCGTTTATGCCGGCGGCTCGAGGGTCCCGGTAGAGAGCATGCCGACGAAAGTCGAGAACTGGAAGGACGAGGTGTACGGCAACGAGATACGCGAGCACCTGCTGGGATTCGCCGAGGAGGGCTGGGAGTCGATCCCCGAGGACGAACGCGACGCGTGGTTCGAGCGGTTCAAGTGGTGGGGGCTGTACCACCAGCGGTCCGGTCAGGAGTCGTACTTCATGCTGCGCATCGGGACGCCCAACGGCGTCGTCGAGCCGGGGCAGTTGCGCGTCATCGGCGAGGTGGCAAAAGAGTACGCCACCGGGCCCGCCGCGAACCCCGAGTTCGGCGACGCCTACTGTGACTGGACGACCCGCCAGTCCGTCCAGCTCCACTGGATCAAGCTCGAGGACGTGCCCGCCATCTTCGAGAAACTGGAGTCGGCCGGCCTGTCGACCCGGCAGGCCTGTGGCGACTCCTGGCGCAACGTCGTGGGCTGTCCGGTCGCCGGCAAGGACGCCCACGAGCACGTCGACGCCTGGCCGGTCGCGAAGGAGCTCCACGAGACGTTCAAGGGCGAGGACGACTACGCCAACCTCCCGCGCAAGTGGAAGGTCTCGGTGACGGGCTGTGACCAGGGCTGTGGGCAGGGCGACATCAACGACCTCGCCTTCGAGCCCGCCCGGAAGGACGGCGAACTCGGTTTCAACGTCCGGGTCGGCGGCGGCCTCGCGCGCAAGGAGCCCCGCTTCGCCCGCGACGTCGACGTCTGGGTGCCCGAGGAGCGCGTGCCCGACGTGGCCGGCGGCCTCTCGGCGCTGTTCCGCGAGTACGGCGACCGTGACAACCGCTTCAGCGCCCGCATGAAGTTCCTCGTCGACGAGTGGGGCACCGAGAAGGTCCGACGGGTCCTCCAGGAGGAGTTCGTCGACTTCGAGCTCCCGACTGCCGGCGAGGACATGCGCGAGGAGTACACGTACAACGCCGGCGGCGAGCACGGCGACCACGTGGGCGTCCACGGGCAGCCCGACGGCGACTACTACGTCGGCCTGAACGTGCTCGTCGGCCGCATGGGCGCCGACGACGTGCTGGAACTGGCAGACCTGGCCGACGAGTACGGCTCCGGCGAGGTCCGGCTCACCCAGCGCCAGAACGTCGTCGTCACGGACGTCCCCGAGGAGGACCTGGACGCCTTCCTCGCGGAACCCCTGCTCGCGGAGTACTCCCCGGACCCCCACCCGTTCATGCGGGGCTCGATCGCCTGCACGGGGACGGAGTACTGCTCGCTGTCCATCGTCGAGACGAAAAACAGGCAGGTGCGCTACGCCCGCTGGCTGCGCGACAACGTCGACCTGCCCGAGGGCGTCGAGGAGTTTCACGTTCACCTCTCGGGGTGTACGGCCTCGTGTGCCCAGCCCCAGATCGCCGACGTCTCCCTGCGGGGGATGAAGACCCGCAAGGACGGCGAACCGGTCGAGGCGCTCGACATCGGTCTCGGCGGCGGCCTCGGCGAGGACCCCCGCTTCGCCGACTGGGTGGCGATGCGCGTCCCCGCCGACGAGGTGCCCGGATACATCCAGGACCTCCTGGCGACGTTCGCCGACCGGCGCGCGGACGGCCAGACGTTCCGGGAGTTCGTCGCCGAACGCGACGAGGACGAACTTCAGGACCTCGCCGACCCCGAGGAGACCGACTACGAGGATCCCTACATGCACAACACCAAGCAGACCTGGTACCCCTACGCCGAGGACGACGGCCTGGCGGCCTCGCCGGCGCCCACCGACGGCAGCGGGAAGTCACTGCCCGCCGACGACTGAGCCAGAGTCGTCCGTCTGACACCCGACGGACGGAACGGAGGGTTCAATGTCCCGAGGCACGAACCCACGGGTATGCGGTGTCACTACTGCGACCGCGAAGCCGACATCGCCGTCGAGAAGGACGGCGTCACGGTCGGCGTCTGCGAGGAACACTTCCGGGACCGCCTCGCGGAACTCGAGGAGACAGACTGGCTGGACGGCCTCGACGACGAACTCGACATCGACCGAACGTGAGCGACGCGGGGGGTCTCCCCGGCGATTGCGGCGCCGCTGTGCGTGGACCCGTGGACTGGGTTCGGGCGTGGACCCGTGGACTGGGTTCGGGCGTGGACCCTGGGGGCGCGGTGGACTTTACTTCGCGCGGGCCCGAGTTCCGCCCATGGAACGCGTCCGCCTCGACGATCTGACCACGCGGATGGGACCCGCGGCCGTGAAGCGACCGCTCTCGGAGGCGCTTGGCATCGCCGGCATCGCGCTGAACTACTACGAACTCGCGCCGGGCGAGACGTTCGGCTTCGGCTACCATCGCCACCCCGACCAGGAGGAGGTGTTCTACGTGCAGGACGGCGTCGCCACCTTCGAGACGGAGGACGGCGACGTGGACGTGGCCGCCGGCGAGTGCGTGCGCTTCGCGCCCGGCGAGTGGCAACTCGGCCGCAACGACACCGGCGAGCGCGTGATCGCGCTGGCGATGGGCGCGCCCCGCGACAGTCGCGAGACGGAGATGCTGCGCGAGTGTCCGGACTGTGGCGGGCGGACGACCCAACGCGTCGAGATGACCGACGGCCGCGAGGCGCTGGTGACCGTCTGCGAGGAGTGTGGCGTCGAGACGGGCCGGTTCACCTGAGATGGCCCCGCCGCGTCTCGTGTACGACGACGACTGCGGTTTCTGCACCTGGGCGACCCGGGTGGCCCTGCACTACGGCGCGTTCGAGGCGGTGGGCTTCTCAGACCTGACGCCCGACCAGCGCGCCCGCCTGCCCGATGACTACGAGCGGTGTGCCCACCTGCTGACCGACGACGCCGTCTACTCCTGTGGCGCGGCCGCCGAGCGCACCCTCGAGCGGATGGTGCCCGCGCTCGCCCCCCTGTTCGGGGTCTGCCGGCGGTCCCCGACGTACGTCCGCTTCCGCGAGTGGCTGTATCGACTGATCGCGGACAACCGGGACCTGCTGGGGCGGATCCGGAGCGCCAGCCCGCCCGCCTGAGACGGATCCTTGTGAGTGGGCCCATCTGGATCGGGGCCGGAGTCGGCCCTCGCCACTCACCCCTCGAACGCGCCGACGCCGGTCAGATCCTCGCCGAGAACAAGCGTGTGGATGTCGTCGGTCCCCTCGTAGGTGTACACCGTCTCGACGTTGGCGAGGTGGCGCATCGGCGGGTAGTCGGTCGTGATGCCGTTCGCGCCGAGCAGTTCCCGGGCGGTGCGGGCCACCTCGCGGGCGGTGCGGACCGCCTCGCGCTTGCCCAGCGACACCTGCTGGTGGCCCAGCGCGTCCCGCTCCTTGAGGTCGGCCAGCCGGTGGGCCAGCAGTTGCGCCCCGGTGACGCCGGCGGCCATGTCCGCCAGCTTCTCCTGGACGAGCTGGAAGCGCGCGATGGGGCCGCCGAACTGCTCGCGGTCGCCGGCGTACGCGCGGGCACACTCGAAGCAGTCCCGCGCCAGCCCCGCCGCCCCCCAGACGATGCCGTAGCGCGCCTGGGTCAGACAGGAGAGGGGCCCGCCCATCCCCTCGACCGCGAGGACGGCGTCGCCGGGGACGAACGCCTCGTCGAGGTGGATCTCGCCCGTCGCGGAGGCCCGCATCGACAGTTTCCCCTCGGTCTCCCGGGTCGCGACGCCGTCGCGATCCGTCTCGACCAGAAAGCCCCGGACGGTCCCGCCCTCGTCGCGGGCCCACACCACCGCGAGGTCGGCGATGGGCGCGTTGGTGATCCAGGCCTTCGTCCCCGAGAGGCGGTAGCCGTCGCCGTCCTCGACGGCGCGGGTCTCCATCCCGGCGGGGTCCGATCCGTGGTCGGGTTCGGTCAGGCCGAACGCGCCGACGGCCTCGCCCGCCGCGAGCGCGGGGAGCCACCGCTCTTTCTGGGCCGACGTGCCGTACTCGGCGATCGGCCACATCACCAGCGCGCCCTGCACCGAGGCCATCGAGCGGACGCCGGAGTCGCCGGCCTCGAGTTCCTGCATCACCAGCCCGTAGGCCCGCGGGGAGACGCCCGGCAGGTCGCCCCACTCGAGCCACGGCCCGAAGAAGTCCTGCTCGCCCATCCGCTCGACCAGGTGGACGGGGAACTCGCCCGCCTCGAACCACTCGCCGACGTCCGGCCGGACCGCCTCGTCGACGAACTCGCGGGCGGTGTCCCGGATCAGGCGCTCCTCGTCGGTGAGGTCGGCCGCGAGGTCCAGGTAATCGAGCATGCCGGCAGTCGGTGCGCCAGCGCCAAGTACCCACGTGCTCGCAGGGAGACAGTCGTAGCGGGACAGTGGGAGACAGCAGTCCGTCTCAGTCGTCGCCGGCCACGTCGGCCGCCCGGTCACCGCCGTCGGCGGGGCCGCCGTGCTCGCGGACGTAGTCGGTGAAGTTGTCGAACAGGCGCTTGGCCTCGCAGGCCGCGCGGTAGTTCTCCGCGGTGACGCCGTCGAGGACTGTCTCGATGCGCTCCTCGGGGAGCTGGTCGTCCTTGCCCTCGGTGACCTCGCGGGCGGTCTCGCGGTCGTACTCGGGGTGGAACTGCACCGCGAACACGTCCCCCTTCCGGAAGCCGTGCAGGCCGTAGTCGTTCTCGGCGAACGCCTCGGCGCCCGGCGGGAGTTCGGTCACGCGGTCGGAGTGGGTCGTGAAGACCGTGAACGCCTCGGGGACGCCGTCGAGGAGCGGCGAGGAGCCGTCGTGCTCGACGGTGCGGTAGCCGATCTCGTACTCGTCCATGGGTTCGACGGTGCCGCCGAGCGCGTCCGCCAGCAACTGGTGGCCGTAACAGACGCCCAGGAACGGCAGGCCGCGGTCGACGGCCGCGCGGACCCACTCGCGCAGGTCGTCGATCCAGGGCTCGTCCCAGTAGACCGAGGCCCGCGACCCCGTGAGCACGCAGGCGTCGAACGCGAACGTCTCGGGCAGGTCGCGCTCGGTCACGTCGTACTCGACGAGCGAGGCGTCGAGTTCCCGGCGGAAGTTGCGCCGGTTGCCGTCGCCGTCGTGGGCCGCGTTCAGCAGGGCGATCCGCAGGCTCATCGTCTCCGTCCAGTCGCTCCGGGCGTAAAAACCCACAGATCCGGGATTCGCGTGCCGCCGTCGCCGTCGTCTCCGTCGCCACCATCATCGCGGCCGTCATCGCCGTCATCGCCGTCGTCGGTCCCCGCGATCAGCCCTCGGCCTGCTCGTCGAGCCACGCCAGCAGTTCGTCGTTCACAGCGGCGCTCTCTTCGATAAAACACCAGTGGCCCCCTTCGACGGGCAGGGACTCGCCGCGGGGCAGGTCCCCGGCGAGGCGCTCGCCTGCGGCGGGAGGCACGATCACGTCCGCGACCCCGTGGGCCACCAGCGCGGGCTGGGTCACCTCGTACAGCGGCGGGGCCTCGAAGCCCCGCATCGCCGCGGCCTGGGCGTCCCAGGCGTCGAGGTCGGCGTCCTCCTCGGCGCGCCAGTCGACGATCCGCTCGACCACGTCGGGGTGGGCCTCGAGGTCGGCGTCGAACGCGGCGGCGAGCGACGCCCGGAGCGCCGCCCGATCGCCGGGATCGGCCCGGAGGTCCGCGAGGCGATCGGTGACGGCGTCGCCGCCCGCGGCCGTCCCGAACAGGACGAGCGAGCGCGCGCGAGAATACTGGTGGGCGTAGGCCAGCGCGACCATCCCGCCCAGGCCGGCCCCGATCAGGTGGACGTCGGCCACGCCGCGGTCGGCCAGGACGGCCTCCAGGTCCGCCGCGAGCGTCTCGACGGCGTATGGGCCCGGCGGCGCGTCCGAGCGGCCGGTCCCCCGCAGGTCCCAGGTCAGCACCTCGAAGGGACCGGCGAGAGCGCCGTGCTGCCAGCCCCACAGCCAGGCCCCGGCGCCCACGTCGCCCACGAACGCGACGGTGGGCCCCGACCCGTCGGTCTCGTCGTACAGGGCGACGCCGTTACGGTCGACGCGGGGCATCGCGGATCAGGCGTCCGCGACCTGCCGGAGTACGTCGGGCGCGGCCGCCAGCGCGTCCTCGAGGGCGTCGGCGTCGGGGCCGCCGCCCTGCGCGAAGTCCGGCGGGCCGCCGCCGCCGCCGCCGACCATCCCGGCGAGTTCGCCCACGACCTCGCCGGCGTTGACGGGGACGCCGCCGGGCACCGCGACGACGAACTGCGCGCCGTCGGCGCCGGACCCGAGGACGGCGATCTTCCCCTGCTCGACGACGGCGTTTGCCTGCGCGCGGAGTTCGTCCATGTCGGCGTCGATGCGCTGGACGACAGCCGTCGCGCCGGCGACCTCGAACTCCTCGGCGTCGGCGCCGCCCGCGGCCCGGGCCTCCGCGAGTTGCTCCTTGAGGGACTCGATCTCCTTGCCCCGCTCTTTCCACTCCGCGAAGAAGCGCTCGGCGGTCTCGGGCACCTCCTGGGGGGCCACGTCGAATACGTCGGCGGCGGCGTAGAGCGCGTCCTCGGTGCGCTGGGTGGCGTCGATGGCCGCCTCGCCGGCCGCGAAGGTGAATCGGATCACGCCGTCCTGGATCCGCTCGGTCGAGAGGATCTTGATGGCGCCGATCTCGCCGGTGCGGGCGACGTGGGTCCCCCCGCAGGCCTGCACGTCCTCGGCGACGGTGATCGTACGGATTTGCTCGCCCGGCGGAATGCCGCCCTGGTAGAGGTCGAAGCCGTGTTCGGCCTCGGCCTCGTGGCGGTCCGGCCAGTCCTGCTCGACGGCGACGTTGTCACGGACGATGCCGTTGGCGACCCGCTCGATGGCCTCGACCTGCTCGCGGGTGACAGACCGGTAGTGGCGCAGGTCGATCCGCGAGGACTCGACGCCCTTCTGGGCGCCGGCCTGGCGGACGTGCTCGCCGAGCACCTGCCGGGCGCTGTGGATGACGACGTGGGTCGCGGTGTGGTGGGCCATCAGGCGCCGGCGGCGGTCGGCGTCGATCTGCCCGCGGACGAACTCCCCGGTCCCCGGGTCGGCGTCGCAGGTGTGGACGATGACGCCGCCGGAGATCTGGACGTCGGTGACCTCGGCGGTCACGTCGTCGGTCGAGAGCGTGCCGTGGTCCGGCGGTTGCCCCCCGCCCTCGGGGTAGAACATCGTCTGATCGAGCACCACGTCGTAGTCGCCGTCGTCGCGATCGAACACCTCGAGCACGACCGCCTCGAACTCCGTGCGCTGCTGGTCCTCGTAGTAGAGGCGGTCGGTCTCGGGGAGGTCCTCGACGCGGTCCTCGTAGGCCTCGGCGGCCTCCTCCTCGAAGGCCTGTCCGCCGCCGTGCCGGTCGGCGACCAGGGCATAGAAGTTGTCCGGCACGTCCACCGTGACGCCCCTCTCGGCGGCGATCTCCTCGACCATGTCCGGCTGGATGCCGTGGCTGTCGTACAGTTCGATCAGTTCGTCCGTCGGGATGGCCTCGCCGCGGTCGGCGTACTCCTCGGCCAGCGAGCGCACCCGGCGCCCGCCGCGGTCGAGCGTCTCGCGGTACTTCTCGACCTCCGTTCGGACCACGTCCCGGATCGTGTCGCGGTTCTCGTAGCCCAGGCGCTCGGCCTGCATGTCGACCAGTTCGTCCAGCGGCGCGTCGACGCCGAGGCCGTCGACCAGGCGCTTGGTGCGCCGCAGCACCATCCGCGCGAGGTACCCGGTGGCGACGTTCGAGGGGACGATGCCGTCGCCCAGCATGTACGCCAGCGTCCGGCAGTGGTCGGCGACGGCGTACACGTCCTCGAGGGGTTCGATCAGGTCGCGCAGGCGCTCGGTCTCGACGCCGATCTCGGCGGCGATGTCGTCGCGGGCGGCCTCCACGTCCTCGGCCTCGTCGATGTCCATGCGGCCCGCCAGGCGGGCGGCCTGGGCGACGATCCGCTCGGCCGCCTCGTCGTACTCGAGGCCGGCGTTGTCCCGCAGGAACGAGATCATCTCGGGGTAGACCGCCTCGTACACCGTCGGGGTCCCTTGCGAGACCCAGGTCCAGCGCTCGAGCCCGTAGCCCGTGTCGACGACGTAGGTGTCCATGGGGCTGTAGCGGTCGCCCTTGATCTCGTACTCGCCGTCGGGGTCGAGCGAGAACTGCATGAACACGAGCGTCGCCAGTTCCGCGCCCCGGTAGATGACCTCCAGGGCGGGCCCGGCGTTGCCGCCCCCGACCCACGGGTCCTCGACGTAGACGAGTTCCTCGCGGTTCGCGCCGAGGGCCGCGAACAGGTCGTCGCAGTACTGCACCGTCTCCTCCTTCCAGTAGACCTCCCCCTCGTAGGCGTACTGCTCGGGGTCGTCGATGTCCTCCCGGGCGTTGAACGCGTGGTGGGCCATCATCTCGAAGGCCATCGTGTGCCGGCCGGTCTTGCCCACGTTGTCGATGTCCTGCATGCGGATGCAGGGCTGGGAGATGGTCAGGGGGTTCGCCGGCGGCGGCGTCGTCCCCGAGGTCACCAGCGGCTGGAAGTCGTAGATCGAGGCCTGAGTCAACAGGACGTCCTCGCGCCAGCGGTTGGCGGCGACGGGGTAGGGGTCGATGCGCTCGTGGCCCCGCTCCTCGAAGAAGGAGAGATACGCCTCCCGCATCTCCTCGAGCGCGTACTCCTCGGAAAAGCCCGGATCGTCGATGAAGGTGTACTCGCCACAGGGTGGCTCGCCACAGGTCTCCCGCTCGGGGTCCCGCGTCCAGAAGGTGGCTCCGCAGGATCGACACTCCGTCCGGTGGAACCCCTCCTCCTCGAAGTAGTCGAGTTCGTACTCCTCGGCGAGGTCGCTCATTGGGGTACGGTTGGCCGTCCGGCGCCTAAAACAGTTCCGAAGGGGGGCCGAACCGTCCCGGCGTCACGGTTTCGACCCGCTCGCGTCCCGCGGTTCCGGGGCTCACTCGCCCTCCAGCGCCAGCGACGCCAGCATCGCCTCGAGCTGGATGCGCTCGTTTGCCCCCTCGGTGACGCGGTAGTCGGCCTCGCCCACGCGGTCGAGCACCCGCACCGCGCGGGCGTCCTCGAGGTCGAACTCCCACACCGAGCGGTGGAGCTGATCGATCACGTCGCCGCCGGCGATCCCCTCCTCGGTGAGCAGTTCGTCCAGGCGCGAGCGGGCGGCCGTGAAATCGCCGGCCAGGGCCGCCTCGACCATCGCCTGGATCTCCTCGGGGCGGGCCGTCGAGGTGACCGCGAAGACGGCGTCCTCGTCGACGACGCCGCCGGTGGCGGCCGCCCCCTGGAGGCCGTTGATCGCCGCGCGCATGTCGCCGTCGGCGGCGTACACCAGCGCGTCGACGCCGTCGTCGGTGAGCTCGATGCCCTCGCTGTCGGCGATGGCGCGGATCTCCTCGGCGACGGCGTCGTCCGACAGCGGCGAGAAGCGAAACACCGCACACCGGGACTGGATGGGGTCGATGATCTGGGAGGAGTAGTTACACGAGAGGATGAAGCGGACGTTGCTCGAGAACTGCTCCATCGTGCGGCGCAGCGCCGACTGGGCGTCGCTGGTGAGCGCGTCGGCCTCGTCGAGAAAGATGATGCGGTGGTCGGGGCCGCCGAAACTGGTGCGCGCGAAGTCCTTGATCCGCTCGCGCACCACGTCGATGCCGCGCTGGTCGCTGGCGTTGAGTTCGAGGAAGTGCTCGGCCCAGTCCTCGCCGTACAGTTCGCGGGCGATGGCCGTCGCGGCGGTGGTCTTGCCGGTGCCGGCCGGCCCCGCAAAGAGGAGATGCGGGAGGTCGTTGCGCGCCACGTAACTGCGCAGGCGCTCGACGATGGCCTCGTGGCCCCGAATCTCCGACAGCGACTCGGGGCGATACTTCTCGATCCAGACGTCGCCGCGGCCCGCCGACTCGCCCGCGCCCTCGCTCATGGTGAGTGGGAGGCGCGGGCCGGCCTTAAACTCCCCGAGACGGGGCCGCCGAACGGCGGTCGCCCGCCCGCAGAGCGGCGCCGATGCGCCCGCGACGGCCGGTAACCGGCGACTGTTTATCCGGGGGTCAGGCGTCGCCCCAGTCATGTCCCGCGCCGTCTCGATCGGACGCCGATCCGTCTCGCTCCTGCTCGTCTCGCTGGTCGTCCTCTCGGCGACCGCCGGCGTCGCCGCCGCCGAGACCCGTACCGGCGACACCGTGGTCGTCGGGCCGAACGAGACCATCCGGGGCGACCTGGACGCGTTCGGCGGGAACGTCGTCATCCGGGGCACCGTCGACGGGAACCTCCGGGCGTTCGGCGGGAACGTCGAGATCAGCGGCACCGTCACCGGCAACGTCCAGACCGCCTCCGGCAGCGTCCGCGTCTCCGGTCGCGTCGGGGGCGACCTCTCGGCGGCGGCGGGCAGCGTCACGCTCGCGTCGGGCGGCGTCGTCGAGGGGACCGTCGAGGCCGGCGCCGGGAGCGTCCTGATCGACGGCACCGTCGGCGAGGACGTTCGCGCCGGCGGGCAGGTCCGCCTGGGACCCGACGCCGACGTGGCGGGCGACGTGCGCTACGGCGGACAGCTCGACCGGGCCGACGGCGCGCGCGTCGGCGGCGAGGTGATCCGGGACCCCGGCATCTCGATCGGTCCCGGCCCGATGCCGCGGTTCCCGACCGGCGCGTTCGCCGCCTACGGCTTCCTCGTCACGCTGCTCACCGCGGCCGTCCTGCTGGCGGCCTTCCCGCGGTTCGCGGCGGGCGTCGTCGACCGCGTGCGTACCGACCCGGTGCGGACCGGCGGGATCGGCCTGCTGGCCGTGATCGCCGTCCCCGTCGCGCTGCTGGTGCTCGTGGTGACGCTCGTGGGAATCCCGCTGGCGCTCGCCGGACTGGCGCTGTTCCTGATCGCCCTGTGGATCGGCGCGCTCCTGGGCCGGTACGTCCTCGGAGTGTGGCTGCTCTCGCTGGCCGACTACGAGAACCGATGGGTCGCCCTGCTGGCCGGCGTCGTCGCGGTCGCCGTCCTCGTGCGCCTGCCGGTGCCCTACCTCGCCGGCCTCGTTCGCCTGGTCCTGTTCCTGCTCGGCTTCGGCGCGGTCGTGCTCGGCCTCTGGGCGTGGTACCGCGAGCGGGAGGGGCCTGGGCTGGGTGCCCCAGAGTGAGCGCCGGGGATCGAGCGAGCGCGGGAAGCTGAGTGAGCGCCGGGGATCGAGCGAGCGCGGGAAGCTGAGTGAGCGCCGGGGATCGAGCGAGCGCGGGAAGACTTATCCTCCCGGGCGCGCGAGCGAGGCCATGTCCGACGCGAACGCGCGCCTCGCCCTGGTCTTCGACGACGGCTACGCCACCGACGACGAGCAGATCCGCCCGGTCCTCCGTGAGGCCGACGCGCCGGCCTGCTTCGCCATCGTCCCCCGGTGGCTCGGCGACGACGACCACCTCACCGCCGATGAGTTACAGCGCCTCGCCGACGAGGGCAACGAGGTGGTCTCGCACGGCCGCCACCACCGCTTCCTGCAGGCCCACCGGCTGACCGCCGACGCCGCGGCCGGCGATGAGCGCCTCGCCCTCGACGCCCACGTCTTCCCCGGCGAGGACCACGGCGTCCGGGCCGGCGACACCTACGAGGTGACCGACGGCGAGCGCAGCGAGACGGTCACGGTTGCAGACGCTGCCGGCGACGAGGAGGACCCCCGCGTCGAACTCGCGGCCCCGCTCGAGGGTGCCTACGCCGCCGGCGAGGCGGTCTGTCGACCGTCGCAGGCGACGATCGAGGACGAGATCGTCGGCGTCCGGGCGGCGTTCGCGGACCTGGGGTACGATCCGGACTCGTTCGTGTTCCCCTACGACGCCGCCGACCCGCGGGCGTGGCGCCTCGCGGCCGACACCTACGACGCCGTCGCGAACGCGGCGGTGCGCTCGCTTCCGAACCGCCCCGGCGCGGAGCCGACCGACTGGCGGCGCTACTACCTCGAGACCACCCACCAGACCCGGCCCGAGGTCGGCACCTACCTCGACGCCCTCGCCGGGACGGGCGGCGTCGGCATCCTCGCGGGCCACAGCGACTGGGACTCGGTGCCCCCGGAACGGGTCGCCTGGACCATCCGGGCCGCCCGCGAGCGCGGGATCGCCGTGACGACGCTGCGGGACGCCGCCGGGGACTAGAGCGCGAACCGCTCGCCGTCGACGGCCACGTCCTCGGCGAACGCCTCCTCGGGCGGGACGAAGTGGGCGGCGTGGACGATCCGGTAATCCCGCGCCCCGAGGTCGGCGGCGAAGTCCCGCGCGCCCCGCAGGGTCATGTGTTTCGTCCCGAACGTCCGGGGCGTCCCGTCGGCCGCGTAGTGGTCGCCGCCGGCGGGGTGGCGCTCGCAAAAGTCCGCGTGGACGATCCCCTCGACCAGCGCGAGGTCGGGGTCCCGGAGAACGTCGCGGGCGTCCGCGCCGACGCCGTAGGTGGTGTCCCCCGAGACGGCGAGCGTCGCGCCGGTGGACGGCTCCTCGATCCGGAGGCCGTAACAGGCAAGCGGCGGGTGCTCGACCGGGACCAGCGTCACCTCGAACCCCGCCGCCTCGAACGGTTCGAACGGCGACCGGGGGTTGACCGTGATCGTGTCGAGGTAGTCGTAGCGGTCGTCGACGCTGGCCGCGACGCTCTCGCCGGTCGCCGGGTCGCGCTCGTCGGCGGCGTACACGGGCAGGTGCTCCAGCAGGCGGTAGGCGTTGCCCAGGCCGTCGAGGTGGTCGAAGTGAACGTGGGTGATCACGGCCGCGTCCGGGAAGGCAACGTTCTCGCGGCGGAACTGCCGGCGGAAGTCCGGGCTGGCGTCCACGAGGAGGACCTCGCCGGTCGCCTCGTTGCGGACGTGGACCGAGAAGCGCGTGCGCTCGACGCCGCGCTCGCGGGCCCGCTCGCAGGTCGCACAGTCGCAGTTCGGCGTGGGCGTCCCCGTCGTGTCGCCCGTGCCGAGCAGAGTGGCCTCCATCGGGCGAGGGGAGGTGATCCAGGCTGGTAAGGGTGTCTCCTTCCGGGCTGGTCGGGGCGTCCCCCCAGCGGGCGCCTTCGCGTCCTGCGGGGGCGTGCGTTCCTCGCGAGTGAGAACGCGCGTCCCGGTATTTCCCCCCTGGGGACGAAGTCGGGAACAGGTGACCTCCCAATGCCAACCCCCGCCATCGAACCGGCCGGGTCCACCGGATCGTCCGAGTCCGGACTCGGGACGCAGGCCGGCTTCGTCGCCGCCGCCGTCGGCACCGTCGCCGGCATTCTCGCGCCCGTGGTCGGCTACGCGCTCACGTACTCCCTGCTCGCACCCTCGGCCAGAGCGGTCCTGCGCCGACACGCCCCCGTCTACGGCATCGCACAGGCGGTGATCCCGGCCCACGTCGACGCCGTGCCGACCTGGAAACTCGTCGGCTGGCTCTTCTACAACGCCCACGGCGGGCAGGTGCAGTTCACCGTCCTCGGGGAACTCGGCGCCAACGCGCTGAACTTCGTCGCCGACGAGGGCGGCGCGATCGGGTGGCTGTGGCTCCTCCCGGCAGCCCTCCTCGTGGTCGCGGGGGCCGCCGTCGTCCTCGTCGCCGGCGTCGGCGGCCTCCGGGACGGCGCGCTCGCCGGCGCGGCGATCGCCCCGGCGTACGCGGTCGTCGTGCTGGCCGCCGCGCCCGAGTTCGCCGTCACCGCGGCCGGCTACCGGATGGCACTGCCCTCCTCGTTCGTCGCCGTGATCGTCTTCCCGCTCTGTTTCGGCGCGCTCGGGGGCGCCCTCGTCGGTGCCCTGCGGCGACGGTCGCCGTGATCGACGCCCGAGCGCCACCCTTTAGCGCCGGCGACCCGACGCCCGGACGATGGACGACTGGCAGGCCGACCACCCCGTTCGCGACCCCGCGGCGGCCGACCCGCACCTCGAACGCATCCAGCGGTTTCCCGTCAAGTCACTCGATCCCGAGACCCCCGAGACGGCCACGCTCGCCACCGCGGGCGCGCTGGCGGGCGACCGCGAGTGGGCGATCCTCGACCGCCCGGCCGACGCGCCCTACGACCCCGCGAGCGCCGACGTGGGCGGGAGCGGCGACTACGTCAACGGCAAGAAGACCGCCGCCGTCCACCGCCTGCGCTCGACCGTTCACCCCCGCGAGGCCGACGGGCCGGCGGTGTCGCTACGCCGGCAGGGCGACGACCCGGAGGACGCTCGCCGGTTCGAACTGTTCGACGGACGGGCCGCGTCGGACGCCGACGCGGCGACCCAGGCGGCGGTCCACGCCGACCTCAACGAGTACCTCTCGGCGCACTTCGGCCGGCCGGTGAGCGTCCGCTGGGACGGCACGGGCCAGCACGACGACCGCGAGCGCCACGGGCCCACCGTGGTCTCGACGGCGACGCTGCGGGAGGTGGCCGCGTGGTTCGAGTTCGACCTCGCGAGCGCCCGCCGGCGCTTCCGGGCCAACCTCGAGGTCGGGGGCGTCCCGCCGTTCTGGGAGGATCGGCTGTTCCGCGACCGCGGCGAGGTGGTCGCCCTGCGGGTCGGCGACGCCGTCATCGAGGGCGTCCACCCCTGCCAGCGCTGTGTCGTCCCCGGCCGGGACCCGGACACGGGCGCCGAGACGCCGGGGTTCCGGGAGACGTTCATCCGGCGGCGGGAGGCGACGCTGCCGCCCTGGACGGCCTGTGACCGCTTCGATCACGCCTACCGCCTGATGGTCAACACGCGGGTGCCCGACGCGGCCGCCGGGACCACCGTCGCCGTCGGCGACGGCGTGGCGATCGACGGAGCGCGTCCGGAGTAGCGAGGACGGCGTGGCGATCGACGGAGCGCGTCCGGAGTGACGAGAGCGGCGAGACGCGAGCGGCGCGGATGGGTCGGTAATCGTGGTCGTGCGCGTGACCGCTCAGTGGTCGTGGTCGTGCGCGTGACCGCTCAGTGGTCGTGGTCGTGCGCGTGACCGC
>JBDGUH010000026.1:0-29373 GCA_042216055.1 Haloarculaceae archaeon | reverse complement strand
GCGATGACGATACTGGTTCCGTTCGACGGATCGGCGTTCTCGACGACGGCCCTGGCGCGCGCGGCGGCGCTCGCGAAACACACCGGCGCGACGCTGGCGACCGTGACGGTGGTCCCGGGGGGTCGCGAGTACGCCTGCGAGCGCGGCTGGATCGACGAGGACGAACCGCTCGACCGGGCCCTCGTCGAGGAGCGCGTCCGCGAGAAAGTGGGGTCGATCGCGCCGGCGGCGACCGTTCGGTTCGAGCACGCGGGACAGCGTCCGACGACGGCGCTGATCGCCCGGCGACTCCGGGACGCGGCGCGGGAGATCGAGGCGACGCTCGTGGTGATCGGCAGCGAGAACGCGGGCCGGACCGCCCGCCCGGCCCGCAGCGTCACCGGCGCGTTCACCCACCGGACGGACTGTGATCTCTATCTCGTCCGGGACGTCGACAGTCCGGGGCCGTTCGGGTGACCCCCGGCCACGGGCCGGGAGTGCGACCCCCGGCGAGCGGTTCGGCCCGGAACGCGAGTCGCGACCCCGAGAGGGAAGTTTCAAGCGCGCGCTCCCAGTAGGCCGCGGCATGTACGAGGGACTCAAGGGGTTCACCGACTTCTACCCCGACGAGATGGCCCCCCTGCGGGCGGTCGTCGACACCATCGAGGCCACCGCCCGCGGCTACGGGTTCCGGGAGACGGCCACGCCGGCGCTGGAACCCGCCGAGATGTGGACCGACAAGAGCGGCGAGGACATCGTCGAGGAACTGTACGAGTTCGAGGACAAGGGCGGGCGACACGTCACGCTCACGCCGGAGCTGACGCCGACGCTCGCGCGGATGGTCGTCGCCCGCCAGCAGGCGCTCTCGAAGCCGATCAAGTGGTTCTCGACGCGGCCGTTCTGGCGCTACGAGCAGGTCCAGCAGGGCCGCTTTCGCGAACTGTACCAGACCAACGCCGACATCTTCGGGTCGAGCGAGCCCGACGCGGACGCCGAGGTGCTGGCCTTCGCCGCCGACTCGCTGACCAACCTCGGACTGGACGGCTCCGAGTTCGAGTTTCGGGTCTCTCATCGGGACATCCTCGGAGAACTCCTGCGGTCGTTCGACGCCGACGTGGACGTGCCCGCGGCCATCCGCGCCGTCGACAAGCGCGCGAAGGTCGAGACCGACGAGTACGTCGACCTGCTCGTGGCGGCGGGCCTCTCTGCCGACCGGGCCCGCGAGTTCGACGACCTGCTCGCCGCCGGGAACGAGGACCTGTCGGCACTGACTGACTTCGCCGACAGCGACGCCCTGGCCGACGCCGTCGCGAACCTCCGGAACGTGCTCGCCGCCGCCGAGGACTTCGGCGTCCGGCAGTACTGTGACGTGTCGCTGACGACGGCCCGCGGGCTCGACTACTACACCGGCGTCGTCTTCGAGTGCTTCGACGCCTCGGGCGAGGTGTCACGCTCCATCTTCGGGGGCGGCCGCTACGACCACCTCATCGAGGCGTTCGGCGGCCAGCCCACCCCCGCAGTCGGCGTCGGCATCGGCGTGATGAACTCCACGCTCCCGCTGCTCCTGCAGGTCCACGACGCCTGGCCGGGCGAGGGCATCAGCACGGACTACTACGTCCTGCAGGTCGGGGACACCCGGCCGGTGGCCGCCCGCATCGCGCGGGACCTCCGCGAGCGGGGCAACGTCGTCGAGACCGACGTCGCCGGCCGGAGCTTCGGGTCCCAGCTCGAGTACGCCGACGCCATCGACGCCGAGACGGTCGTCATCGTCGGCGAACGGGACCTCGAAAACGACGAGGTCACGGTCAAGGACATGGCCTCGGGCGACCAGACGACCGTGCCGGTCGCGTCGTTCCCGGGCGACCGCGAGCGCCCGACGTACGCGGACTTCGCCTAGGCTCTTCGACCGCGGCACGGAGCGTCCGCGCTCGAAAGGACTCACTCCGCCCTCGAAAGCGCTCACCCCACCCTCGAAATCATCCACTCCGCCCTCGAAATCATCCACTCCGCCCTCGAAAGCGCCTAGAGCGAGCGCTCCATCTCGTGTTCGAGGCGGTCCCGGTTGGTCGTCTCGAAGCCGACCGACCGGTAGAGGTTCATCGCGACGTGGTTGTCACGCTGGACGGACAGCCAGACATGGCCGATGCCGTCCGCCTGCCCCGCCGCGAGCAGCGCGCGGATCAGCCGGGAACCGATACCCACCTGCTGGTAGTCGGGGTGGACGAAAATTACGAGTTCCGCGGTGTCGTCGTAGGGCAGCAGGGCGGCGTGGCCGACGGCCCGGTCGCCGTGCCAGGCGACGAGGTTCAGGCCGCTGGCGAGGAGGTCCTCGATCCAGTCCCGACGATCGGGCGCTCGCAGCGGCGGCAACCCCTGTGCACGCTCCTCGGGTTCGTACTCGTCGTACATCGCCGCGAGGGCGTCGACGGGGTCGGTCGCTCGGCGGACCGCGATCTCGCGCCCCTCGGCGTCGGTGAACGAGAGGGGTGGGGGCCGGAACTCGGTCGGCGGGGGCGCCGCGCTGGCCTCGTCGGCCTGTTGAGAGTCAGCCATCGCGCGGAGATTGAGCCGCAGTCCCCCTAAATGTGACCGCGGTTCCCGCGCGGAGAGAACGCTCGTCCCGGACCCGGTGTCGATCGGAAGGGGATCACGGCCGGCGTCCGGATGGTCCAAACCAGTAAGGTACAGGTGCTATATATAGGGGGCGAGTCACTCACAACTGCGGCATCCGAGCGCTGTCCTGCCGTGGCTGCGCTCGCCAGCGGTGTCGTGCAATACCCACCCCCACCCATCCCATCGGACGACTCAGTCCGATCCCATGCCACAGTCAGGTCGTGCGAGCGACCGATTCGGCGGTTCGACCGCCGTACCCGTCCCTTTCGATCAGACGCCGGTCGAGTAGCGAAGCAGCCCGGCGATGCCACCGAAGGCGGTCAGCAACTGGTCGCCCTTCTCGAAGTCCGTCGAGATGAACACCGTCTCGGTCCCGCGCTGGTCGGCGATCCCCATCAGGTGATCGATGGCGTCCTCGCGCTCGGCGTCCTCGGCGGCGACCGTCGCGCCACACCGCGTGCACTCGTAGTCCGGCGTCGATTCGTTCGGCCCGAGCAGTTCCCGCTCGTCGTGACCGTTCTCGCAGGTGTAGGTCGCCACGTCCTGGCGCAGGTCCTCCGAGATGAGCAGGCGGTCGACCGCGCCCATCATCAGGTTCTCCCGGGTGGGCTCGAACCCGTAGGTCGCCCTGTTGCCGTCGTGGAGTTCCTCGAAGAACTCCTCCATCACCTGTTTGTCCTGGAGGATCTCGTGTTCGGCCAGCACCTCGCCGGCGGCGTCGACGAGGTCGTACAGCCCGGACTCGTCGGTGTAGGCGACGTCGAACTTCCCGAGCACGATATCCTGGAGTTCGTGGTGGAGGTAGTCGCCGTCGAGGAACTCGTCTTTCGTCGGCGAGGGCCCTCCGACGAGGACGCCGTCCATCTCGTGGCGCTTCGGGACGAACAGGTCGTTTGCCATCCCCGCGACCTCCTGATAGAAGTTGTCGATGGCCTCGAGGCGCAGGCGGGCGAACCGCTGGGCGGACTGACCGCCCTTGCGCTGCTTGCCGGGGACCAGCGAGGAGGCCGACTTCACCGGCTCGACGCGCTTGCCCTTCAGCCAGCCGACGTTGGCCTCGCGGCGGTCCAGCACGACGAGGCCGAACAGCCCCTTGTCGGCCAACATCTCCTCGAGGGGCTCGGTGAGAAACTCGGCGTCACAGTGGTAGCGAAACGACTGGATGGGGTCGGGCGGGCTCTCGAGGACGCGGGTGACCATCTCGGTCTGGCCGCCCCCGGCGTCGATGGCGCCGGAGAACAGCACCATCCCGTTTTCCGGCGCGGTGTCGTAGTAGCGCAGTCGGTCCTTGATGGAGGTGAGCGCGTCCTGGACGTTCGTCCGGGTCTCCTTTGACTTGATGTTGCTCGCTTCGGAGTGCTCCTGGGTCACGTGGGCGACGACGTCGCTGATCTGCTTGTCCTCGGGGATGTAGATGGAGACCAGTTGTGTTCCCGATCCCCGGTACTCCGACAGTTCCTCGATGACGCGTCGGAACTCGTACTTTTGTTTGTCTGTCTGCTCGTGCTCCTGTTCGCTCATTGCGGTGACGTAAGCCGACGCCGGGTAAGAAACTGTTGACCCACGACGGCGTCGACCGCGGGTTTATATGATCGCCGTCCGTGAGTCGTCGTACAGAAACTATGGCGGGGTACGTCTGCACTATCGCGGGCGGGAAAGGCGGGGTCGGGAAGACGACCACCGCGGTCAACGTCGGGGCCGCCCTGCAGAAGCAGGGGTACGACGCGGTAGTCGTCGACGCCGACCTCGGGATGGCGAACCTCGGTGCGATGCTGGACGTCGAACCGACGACGAGCCTCCACGAGATCCTGGCGGGCGACGCGGCGGTGAGCGACGCCCTCACCGACACCGACGGCGGGCTGACGATCATTCCGGGCGAGCAGTCCCTCGAGGCGTTCGCCGACGCCGACCCCGCGAAGCTCAGGAAGGTCATCAAGACGCTGCGCAACGCCTACGACGTGGTGCTGATCGACACCGGCGCCGGCCTCAGTCACGAGGTCGCGGTGCCGCTGGGGCTGGCCGACGGGGTCGTCCTCGTGACGACGCCCGACGACGTGGCGGTGGGCGACACGGTCAAGACGGCGGAACTTGCCGACCGCATCGACGGCGACGTGATCGGCGCGGTGCTCAACCGCGTCACGCGCTCGACGGACGTGGAGGCGATCACCGATCGCCTCGGGTTCCCCCTGCTCGCGGTGATCCCCGAGGACCTCGAGGCGACCACGGACGAACCGCTCGTGTTGCACGCCCCGGAGAGCCAAGCGGCCGAGGCGTTCCGCGGACTGGCCGACCTGCTCGAGGAGGTCTTCTTCGAGGGGCGGACCGACTTCTCGGACGTGAAGCCGGTCGTCGACGAGTCCTGGTTCCGCGACGCGGAGGCGACGGAGGCAGACGCCGAGGGAGACGAGGAGGAGGAGTCGGGCGGCGTGCTGGGCTTTTTCGGCTGAGCGATCCAGTGACGGGCCCGCAGTGCACGCCGCTCTCACATCGAGTCGGGCGCCGCCACGCCGAGCACGTCGAGCGCATTGGCGACGGCGTGGCGGGCGGCCGCGACGAGCGCAAGGCGGGCACGGCGCGTCTCCGCGTCGGCGTCGAGGACTGGACACTCCCGGTAGAAGGCGTTGAACCGCTCGGCCAGCGTCCGCGTGTAGGTCGCCACCTGGTGGGGCCGGTGCTCGTCGGCGGCCTCGTCGATCACGGCCGGGAACCGCGCGACCGCGCGCAAGAGGTTCCGCTCCTCGGGTTCGGCGAGCGCGTCGATCGACGGCAGGTCCGCGACGCCGGCCGAATCGAGGGCGGCGCCGGCCTCCGCGAGGATGCCACAGCAGCGCGCGTGGACGTACTGGACGTAGGGGGCCGACTGGGCCTCGAAGTCCAGCGCCCGGTCCCACTCGAAGGTGATGGCCTTGGCGGGCTGTTTCGAGACGATGTCGTAGCGGACGGCGCCGATGCCGACCTGGTGGGCGATGCGCTCGACGTCCTCGTCGGTGAGGTCGTCGTCGCGGATGCGATCCTCCATCCGGTCCTCGACCTCCGCGCGGGCGCGGCCGATGGCCTCGTCGAGCAGGTCGTCGAGGTCGATGCCGGTCCCCTCGCGGGTGCTCATCTTCCCCTCGGGGAGGTTCACGTACGAGTAGATCACCTGGGATAGCTGGTCGGTGTCCCGACCCAGGAGGTCGAGGGTGGTCCCCAGCTGGTCGGCCTGGAGGCGGTGGTCCTCGCCGAGCACCGTCACCGCGCGGTCGAAGTTGTCGAACTTCCACTCGTGGTGGGCGAGGTCACGCGTCGCGTACAGCGACGTACCGTCCGAGCGCAGGAACACGAGGTTCTTGTCGATGTCGGGCAGATCCAGTTGCCAGGCCTCGTCCTCGTAGACGGCCTCCTCGAGGGCCTTCAGCCGCTCGATCAGGTCGTCGGTCGAGCCGTCCCGCATGAACCGCGTCTCCTTGACGAACTCGTCGAACTCGGCGGGGAGGCGGGCCAGACACTCCCGCATCCCCCCGAGCACCTGGTCGACGACCTCGCTCACCCGCTCGTAGGCGTCCTCGTCGCCGGCCTCGAGCCCCTGTATGATCGACCGGATCTCCGCCTCGGCTTCCTCGACCTCGTCGGGGTCGGCCGACTCGAGGAACTCGTTGCCCCGCCGGTAGTAGCGCACGAGGTCGTACTCGATCCGGTCCCGTTCCGGTTCAGGGAGGTCGGCCTCGTCGAAGCGCTCGTAGGCCCAGGTGAACACCGCCATCTGCCGGCCGGCGTCGTTGACGTAGTAGTGCCGCTCGACGTCGTAGCCGGCGTACTCGAGGAGGTTCGCCAGCGCGTCCCCGATGATGGGATTGCGCGCCCGGCCGACGTGGACCGGCCCCGTCGGGTTGGCCGACGTGTGCTCGACGACGACGCTCGTCTCGCGGTCGGGCAGGTGCCCGAACTCCTCGTCCTGTGCGGCCGCGAGCGTGTCCGCGAAGTAGGCCTCGCTCGGCAGGAAGTTCACGTAGGGGCCCTCGGCCTCGACCGCGCCGACGTACTCGAACTCGTCGGGATCGATCTCGGCGGCCACGTCGGCGGCCACGGACGGCGGCGGCGCGCCCACCTCGCCGGTGAGCCGGAAGGCGACGCTCGAGGCCAGGACGGCCGCGACGTCCTCCGGGGGCCGCTCGATGCCCAGATCGCCCGTCGGGAGGTCGAGCGCCTCGAGAGCCCCCCGCAGGGCCGTCTCGACCTCCGCGCGTGTCTGGAGGAACATACCCGCGGCTTTCGCGGCGGGCGGTATAGGGGTAACGAACTGGGGCGGGACGCCCGTCGGAGGGCCCTCGCGGCAGTGACTACCCGTCTCAAGTCAGCAGGCGCGGCAGCGACGATCCGTCTCAAGTCAGCAGGCGCGGCAGCGACGATCCGTCTCAAGTCAGCAGGCGCGGCAGGAACAGCATCGCCAGCAGCGCCCCGAGGACGAACACCGTCATGGTGGTCGCGGCGGCGACCACGATCCGGCGCTTCCCGGGGACCGGGAGCCGCGAGACGACCGATTCGGTACACACCCGGAAGATGTGCCCGCCGTCGAGCGGGAACGCCGGGATGCAGTTGAACTGCCCGATGACGAGGTTGATCCACCCGGTCCAGAACAGCACGTTCGCCAGGAGGAACACGCCGTCGCCCAGCGGCGCCAGCGGCCCCGAGACGGTGAAGAAGTTCGTCGCGATGCCGGTGAAGCCGGCGAAGTTATAGCCGAAGCCGGCGGCCGCGCCCGCGAACGGCAGGAGCAACAGCAGGAAGAGCCGGCCGGCAAACGACAGCGGGGGGACGCCGTTGTCGCCGGGGGCCGACCCGCCAAGGAGTTCGAGGAACCGCCCGGCCGGGTAGGGCTCGATCCCGAAGTCGTCGGTCACGACGCCGGTGATCCCGGGCTGGACGGCCACGCCGAGGTGGGCGTCGCCCGCGTCGTCGGCACCGAGGGTCACCTCGTAGGACCGGCGCCGTCCGTCGCTGTCGTAGCCGGCGACGGTGATCGTCTCGTCGGGCGACCGGCGATCGAGGGCCGCGAGGAGGTCGTTCGAGGAGCCGACTCGCTCGCCGTCGATCGACGTGATCACGAACCGCTCGCCGGGGGTCACCCCGGCGGCCGCGAACGCGCCGTCGGCGGTCGGGACGGTGTAGGCCCCGATCGGGATGGTCACCGAGCCCCCGCCCTCGATCCCGAGGGTCGCGACCGTGCGATTGGCGACGGCCGACCGGAACGCGGCGTCGGTGTGGACGGCCGTCCCGTTGACGCTCGTCACGGTGTCGTCGACGGAGATGGGACCGCCCGCCGCGGCGCTGGTCACCACCACCGAGCGCTGGACCGTGACGGTGTCGCCGTCGTTGCGATCGACCGTCACGGTGGGGTCCTCGGCGGCCGCGAGCGCCGCCCGGAGGTCGGCCGTCGACTCGACGGACTGTCCGTCGACCGCGGTGATCACGTCGCCGCTCCCGACGCCCGCCCGGTCGGCCGGCAGGCCCGGGACGACGCCGCCCACGGGGACGCCGTCGACGACCGCCACCGATCCGATGACCGGGCCGAACAGCAGGAGCAGCGCCACGATGGCGACGGCGAAGTTGTTGGTGACGCCCGCGGCGTACATCCGGATCTGGGCGCCCCGGTCGGCGTCCAGCAGTTCCTCCTCCTCGGGTTCGGCGAAGGCGCCGACCGGCAGGACCGTCAGGAAGACGAGCCCCAGCGACTTGAGGCTGATCCCCTCGACGCGGCAGAACAGGCCGTGGCCCCCCTCGTGGACGATCAGCCCCAGCGCCAGGCCGAAGAGGATCTCCGGCGCCACCGACAGCGGGAGGAACTCGTTGACGCCCGGGATCGCGAGGACGTTTCGGGGTTCGTTGAGCGGCGTCGGCGTCGGATTGACGATCGCGTCGACGCCGGCGATCGCCACGAGCACCAGCGACAGCCCCATCACGACCAGGGCGACGCCGACGCCGAGGTTCCCCCAGGCCCGCCAGACGCGACGCGGCGACGCCAGCCGATCGATCAGGTCGCGGCCGCGTCCCGTCCTGACCGTCGTGATCGGGCCCGTGATGCGGACGTAGTCCGGCAGGCGTCCCTGCGCCCGCAGCGCCAGGATAACGACCGTGTACGCGACGAGTCCGACGAGCACCCACGTGAGCGCGCGCACCATTCAGGCGGACAGACGGGCCAGCCCGTCAAAGGCGTTTGGTCCGGCGGTTCGACCCAACGTACAAGCCCGCGCCGGCCGACAGTCCCCGTATGCCACTCGAGCGTGTCGATCCCGCGACCGGCGAACCCCGCGAGGCCGTCCCGGCCGACGACGCCGACGCCGTGGAGCGAGCGCTGGCCGACGCCGACGACGCCGCCGAGGACTGGCGCGCCCGCTCCATCGAGGAGCGCGAGGAACTGCTGGCGGCCGCCGCCGACGTGTTGCGCGACCGCCGCGACGAGTTCGCGGCGCTGATGACCGAGGAGATGGGCAAGCCGATCGCGGCGGCCCGGAGCGAGGTCGAGAAGTGCGCCTGGGTCTGTGAGTTCTACGCCGAGCGGGCGGGGGAGTTCCTGGCCGACGAGCGGATCGGCGGCGAGGCCGGCGCGCGCACCTACGTCGCCCACGAGCCACTGGGGCCGGTACTGGCGGTGATGCCGTGGAACTTCCCTTTCTGGCAGGTGTTCCGGTTCGCGGCACCGAACCTGACGGCGGGCAACGTCGGCCTGCTCTCGCACGCGCCGAACGTCCCCGAGTGTGCCCGGGCCATCGAGGACGTGTTCGCGGCGGCGGGCTACCCCGACGGCGTCTTTCAGTCGCTGCTCGTCGACGACGAGACGACACAGGAGTGCATTGCTGATGATCGGATCGCGGGCGTCACGCTCACGGGCAGCGTCCCCGCGGGGCGGGCGGTCGCCGCGGCGGCCGGCCGCGAACTGAAGCCGACGGTGCTGGAACTGGGCGGGAGCGACCCGGCGGTCGTGCTCGAGGATGCCGACCTCGCGGCGGCCGCCGAGACCATCGCCCGCGCGCGGACGATCAACTCCGGGCAGTCCTGTATCGCCGCCAAGCGCGTGATCGTCCACGAGGCGGTCGCCGACGCGTTCACCGGGCGGTTCGTCGAGGAGATGGAAGCCCTGACCGTCGGCGACCCGACCGACGAGGCGACCGACGTCGGCCCCATCGCCCGCCGGGACCTGCTGGAGCGCCTCGACCGCCAGGTCCGGGAGACGGTCGACGCGGGCGCCACCGTCGAGTGTGGGGGCGCGCCGCTGGACCGCGCGGGCTTTTTCTACCCGCCGACGGTGCTGACCGACGTGCCCCGGGACGCCCCCGCGGCCCGCGAGGAGGTGTTCGGGCCCGCCGCGGCCGTGTTCACGGTCCCCGACGAGGACGCCGCCGTCGACCTGGCGAACGACACCGACTTCGGCCTCGGGGCGTCGGTCTGGACCGCCGACCACGAGCGCGGCGAACGGGTCGCCCGAGCGTTCGACGCCGGGGCCGCCTTCGTCAACGAACTCGTCAAGTCGGACCCGCGACTCCCGTTCGGCGGCGTGAAGTCGTCGGGCTACGGGCGCGAACTCGGCCGTCGGGGGATCCGGGAGTTCACGAACGAGAAGACGGTCTGGATCGACTAGCCCGCGGCGGGCGGGTCCTGGTCGGCCATCGCGTGCTTGACCTGCAGCGCGGCGGAGGCGGCCAGGCCGCTGGCGATGTCCTCGCGCTCGTCGTCGCCGATCCCGACTTCCTCGGCGTCGGGCGTGTAGTCGGCGCTCACGGGCGATCCCACGGGGGGTCGGACAGCGACCGTCGCGCGTGGGCCGCCGGTCGTGCTCGTGATCTCGGAGCCCACGTCGAACTCCCCGGGCAGGAACTGGCGGGTGCGCTCGGCCACGCTGGCGAGGTCGCGCCGCAGGCGCTGGCGCTGTTCGGGGGTCAGCGACTCCACCCCGTCGCCGGCCCCGAACGACGTGTTTCCGTACATCGGATTGGGCCACCTATGCCCGGGGGGGTTAAAAACGCGACGGACCGGGGACAGCCACAGTGATCTGTCTCATACGGATTCTTGGGACTGTGTCCCGGTCCGGCCGCACGACGCCGTGCGGTCGATACGGGAGTGGCTCGCAAGAATCCGTATCAGAGCACCGGCCGGCTCTCGCCGTAGGCCGCCAGGACGACGGCGGCGGCGTGGGCGTCGGGATCGCCGGCGGACTCGACGACGACCGACTCGGTCTCGAACGCCCAGTCGCGCAGTTCGCGCCCGGCCGCGAGGCCCTCGCGGATCTCGGCCCGGACCGCCGCCTGATCGGCCCCGTCGACCTCGTAGAAGATGCCCGGGCCGTCGGCGGTCCGGGCCCACCCGACGCCCGCGGCCGCTCGCTCGCCGGGCGCGGCGGTCGCGGCCGACTGGACCACCCGTAGCTCCTGGCCCGGCGGGCCCAGGTCGGGCGCCTCGCCGACCACCTCGATGGCCGGTCCGGCCGGGATCACCGACGAGAGGGTGACCAGGTTGTAGTTGTGGACCCCCGCCTCGGCGAGCGCGGCGTCGTAGGCGGCGAGTTCGGTGGGACCGGTCGCGGTCCCCCGGACGACCCGGATCAGCGACATACCACCGGGTCGGCGGCCCAGTCGGTAAGGAATTTCGTTTCGGCCCGGCGACGGTGCGCGGCGGGCGTCCGTCACCGGGTGCCACCCCGGGTGCCCGCGGGCCCGACCGGCCATCCCCGATCCGGGCGGGCCACGCGGCGCTGCAGACGGACGTCTCGCCCGCACCGTGACCGGCGGCGCGAACGACAGCGGTGTCGGTCCCACTCCGCCTGCAGGACCGATGTCTCCCGAGACGCACTTAATTATTTCGCAACCAGGATCGAGTAAATAGGGACGGAACGACGGCCTACTCGTCGGGTCCGACACCCGTCTCGACCGCACATCGTCGTGCGGTCGGATCGGGGGACAGTCCCACGAATCCGTCTCAGGCGAACGCGACCGGGACGCTGTCGGGGCTCTCGCTGTCTTCGAGTTTCGCCAGCGCGTCGCGGAAGTCGGCCATCCGAACCTCGGTGCGGTCGTCCCGGATGGCGAACATCCCGGCTTCGGTCGCGAGAGACGCGAGTTCGGCCCCGGTGAGGCCGTCGGTCTCGTGTGCGAGCGTCGCCAGGTCGACGTCCCCGTGGAGGCACATCTCGCCGGTGTGGATGTCGAGGATCCGCTCGCGGCCCTCGGGGTCGGGACTGGGGACCTCGATGAGGCGGTCGAAGCGGCCGGGGCGGAGGATGGCGCGGTCGAGCATGTCGAAGCGGTTGGTGGCGGCGATGATGCGGATCTCGCCGCGCTCGTCGAAGCCGTCCATCTCGGAGAGTAGTTGCATCATCGTCCGCTGGACCTCGGCGTCACCGGAGGTCTTGGACTCGGTGCGCCTGGCCGCGATGGCGTCGATCTCGTCGATGAAGATCACCGCCGGTTCGCGCTCGGCGGCCAGTTCGAACAGGTCCCGGACCAGGCGGGCGCCCTCGCCGATGAACTTCCGGACGAGTTCGGAGCCGGCCATCTTGATGAAGGTGGCGTCCGTCTCGTTGGCGACGGCCTTCGCCAGCATCGTCTTCCCGGTCCCCGGCGGGCCGTGCAACAGGACCCCGCTCGGCGGGTCGATGCCTACCTCGCGGAACTGCTCGGCGTCGACCAGCGGTTCCTCGACGGCCTCCTTGACCTCGCGGATCTGCTCGCCGAGGCCGCCGATGTCCCCGTAGGTCACGTCCGGCGAGCGGTCGACCTGCATCGCCTGCGCCCGGGCGTCCTTCTCGGGGTCGAGCTGTTCTTTCACGCTGAACGAGTCGTTGATGGCGACCCGGTCGCCCGCCTCGAGTTGCTCCCGGAAGCTCGGGGAGAGTTCGGTCAGTACCTCCTGGTTGTTGCCGTGCTGCTTGACGATCACGCCGTCGTCGGTCAGCTCCTCGACCGACGCGATGTACAGCGAGGACGTCTTCAGCGTCTCGTTTTCCCGCTCGAGCTGGTCGACCTCCTCGGTCAGCGCCTCGCGGCGCTCGCGGGCGTCTGACAGCTGTTCTTCGAGCTGACGGTTGACCGAGACAATCTCACCGAGGTGCCCCCGGAGCGCCGCGAGGCGCTCGTCGGGCGACATGTCGGGGTCGAGTTCGAGTCGTGGACGCTCGGGGAGCGAGGGGCTGCGCGACATCGGATACAGGGTGTACGTATTTGAAGGCAAAAGTGCCTTTGGGTCGGGCGGTCGTGCCGCTGCGGGGCGACTCACGCCGCCGGCCGTCCGGCAGTATAAGTGGCCGGACCGCCCAGCGAGCGTATGCGCGCCTTCCGGGTCGCCTACGACGGGACCGGCTACCGTGGCTTCCAG
Organism: Haloarculaceae archaeon; assembly: GCA_042216055.1. GTDB lineage: Archaea > Halobacteriota > Halobacteria > Halobacteriales > Haloarculaceae > CAZMWG01. Next base: position 16,437 of record JBDGUH010000026.1, on the reverse strand, counting down.
CGCCAGCCCGACGTCCCGACCGTCGAGGACGCTCTGCTAGACGCGCTGGAGACACTCGACGCGCTCGAGGACGGGACGCCGCCCGGCTACGCCGCCGCCGGGCGCACGGACGCCGGCGTCTCGGCGCTGGCCCAGACCGTCGCGTTCGCGGCCCCCGACTGGCTCACGCCGGCGGCGCTGAACGGCGAACTCCCCGCCGACGTGCGCGCCTGGGCCAGCGCGGACGTGCCCGAGACGTTCCACGCCACCCGCGACGCGCGGGCCCGCGAGTACACGTACCACCTCCACGCCCCCGACGCCGACGACGACCGCGCCCGCGGGGCCGTCGACGCGCTCGCCGGCGAGCACGACTTTCGGGACCTCACGCCCGACGACCGCGGGACCGTTCGGGACCTCTCGCTCGCCGTCGAGCGGGACGGCGAGTTTCTCGTCCTGCGGGCGCGGGCCGGGGGCTTTCCACGGGCACTGGTCCGTCGGCTGGTCGGTCTGGTCGAGGAGATCGCGACGGGCGAGTCCCCCGTCGGGAAAGTCGACCGCGTGCTCGGTCCCGACCCGCTCCCCGGCCACGAGGGAGTGGGGGCCACGCCGCCCGAACCGCTCGTCCTCCGGGCCGTCGACTACGACGTCGAGTTCGCCGTCGACGGGGACGCCGCCGCGAGCGCCCGCGCCGTCTTCGCCCGCAAGCGGGCCGACAGGCTCGCCGGCGCGCGGGTCGCCGGGGCGGTCAGCGACGGCCTCCGGTAGTCACCACTCCATCCGGACGGCCATCGCCTGCGTGCGGTCCACCAGCAGCGTCTGGTAGAGGGCGGGGGCCTCGGCGGCCGGTTCGACGTGGGAGAACAGATCGTCGACGGCGAGGCGGCCCTGCTCGAGGTAGTGGTAGTACAGTTCGGCGTGGCGCTCCTTGGTCCAGGGGGTCGCCGGCGTCTCGACCGGCGGGTGGGACATCTGGTGGGCGCCGATGATCTCGTGGCTCGGCGCGTTCACGTAATCGTGGAAGTCGAGCGTCGTCTTCCCGTGGGGGGAAGACAGGAGAACGAGCCGCCCCTGCTCGTGCAGGGCGTCGAACTCGCCCGGGATCGCGTCGGGGTTGCCCGTCACCTCCAGGGCCACGTCGGCGCGACGACCAGTCCGCTCCTCGAGGACGTCGCCCGGGTCACGCTCGGTGGGATCGACCCCGACGACGCCCGCCTGATCGGGGAGATACTCGAGGCGCTCGGGCGCGAGATCGACGCCGACGACGGTGTCGGCCCCGGCCAGATTGGCAAAGCGGACCGCCAGCTGGCCGAGGATGCCCAGGCCGAAGACGGCGACCGTCTCGCCCCAGTCGACCCGACCCCGACGGACGCCGTTCATCACGATCTGGGCGATAGCGGTCAGGCTCGCCGCCTGATCGTCGATGTCGTCGGGAACGGGGATGCACCCGTCGGCCGGGACCGTCGCCCACGCGGCGTGGGGGGCCCACGAGAACACGCGCGTCCCGGGTTCGAGGTCGGCGTCGGCGCCCGCCTCGCGGACGACGCCGACGTTGGCGTAGCCCGCGTCGAACGGGTAGTCGGCGTACTCGTCCCAGAACGAGCCCTCGGGGTACTCGCCCGAGAGGACGGTCAGTTCGGTGCCGGTGCTGACGAGGCTGGTCAGCGTCTCGATCAGCACCTCGTCGTCGTCGGGCGTCGGTCGCTCGCGCTCCTCGAGGGAGACCTCGCGGGCCGCCGGGAACACGACTGTCGAGTTCGACATGCACTGGCCGAGGAGCGGGGGTACCAAAGGCATTTTGTCGGCCGAGAAGGCGGTTCGCGTCGTCGGACACGCGGACCGACCAGCGAAGGTTTAGGTGCGGGGACTCCCTACGCCGGGCCATGAGTTCGGTGCCGGAGCGCTCCGAGATCGACGAGCAGTACAAGTGGGACCTCGAGTCGCTGTTTCCCGACGACGAGGCCTGGGAAGCGGCCTACGAGGACGCCGAGGACCTGATCGCCGACCTCGAGGCCTACGAGGGACGGGCGACCGAGAGCGCCGCGACGCTGCGCGAGACGCTCGAGACCTACGAGGACCTGATGCGGATCGTCGCGAACGTCGGCGCCTACGCCCGGATGCGCCGGGACGAGGACACGACCCGCGATCAGTACCAGGCGCTGACTGCCCGCGCCCAGTCGCTGTCCTCGGACGCCAGCAGCGCCGCGAGCTTCCTCGAGCCAGAACTCCAGGAACTCGAGTGGAACGACGTCGAGGCGATGATGGAGGCCGAACCCGCCCTCGAGGAGTACGAGCACTACTTCGACGACGTGCTCCGGATGAAGCCCCACACCCGCTCGACGGAGGTGGAGAACTTGCTGGCCGAACTCGGCGAGGTGCTCGGCGGGACCGGCGAGGTGTACAACATGCTCGCCAACGCCGACATGGCGTTCCCGGTCGTCGAGGACCCCGACGGGGAGGAGCGGCGGATCACGCTCAACAACTTCACGACCCTCCAGAAACACCCCGATCGCGACTTCCGCCGGGACGTGTACGAGCAGTTCTACGACGAGTGGGAGACGGTGCGCAACGCCGTCGGCGCGGCCTACAAGAACGCCGTCAAGACCGACGTGAAGACCGCCCGGGCGCGCAACTACGACACCGCCCGCGAGGCGGCGCTGGACGGCCCGAACGTCCCCGTCGAGGTGTACGACACGCTGGTCGAGACCGTCCGGGACAACCTCGGGAACCTCCACCGTCACGCCGACCTGAAACGCGAGGCCATCGGCGCCGACGAACTCCGGATGTGGGACCTGTACGTCCCGCTCGTGGGCGGGGAGTCCCCCGAGATCCCCTACGGGGAGGCCCGCGAGCACGTCGTCGCCGCGCTCGAACCCCTCGGCGAGGAGTACCAGTCCCGCGTCTCGGAGGGACTTGACTCCCGGTGGGTCGACGTCTACGAGACCCGCAACAAGCAGTCGGGGGCCTACTCCGGGGGCACCTACGACTCCCAGCCGTTCATCCTGATGAACTACCAGGACGACGTGGAGTCGATGTACACGCTGGCCCACGAACTGGGCCACTCGCTGCACTCCGAGTACACCAGCGAGACCCAGCCGTACGTCTACTCGGGCTACGAGATCTTCGTCGCGGAGGTGGCCTCGACGGTCAACGAGACGCTGCTGACCCACCACCTGCTCGAGACCGTCGAGGACGAGCGCCTGCGCCGGCACGTCCTCAACGAGTTCCTCGAGCGGTTCCGCTCGACGCTGTACCGTCAAACGATGTTCGCGGAGTTCGAGCACCGCGCCCACGAGATGGCCGAGTCCGGCGATCCCCTGACCCCCGATCGGCTCGACGAGTTGTACGCCGACCTGAAGGGCGACTACTACGCGCCCGCCGACCTCGACGACCGCATCGCCCGCGAGTGGATGCGCATTCCCCACTTCTACCGGGCGTTCTACGTCTACCAGTACGCGACGGGCATCTCCGCGGCCGTCGCGCTCGTCGACGACATCCTCGGTGACGGGGAGGCCGCCGCCGAGCAGTACCTGACCTTCCTCGAGAGCGGGTCCCGGGAGTACCCGCTCGAACTGCTGCGCACCGCCGGCGTCGACATGGCGAGCGCCGCGCCCATCGAGTCGGCGCTCGACACCTACGCGGAGTACCTCGACGAGTACGAGCGCCTGACCGAGTAGGCGTCGCCGGGAGCCGGTGCCGTCGCGGCCGGACGCCCTCGTCCGGTCGAGGAGACGGCAGTCCCGGTACGCCGTCCTAGAGGAGGTCCTCGAGCTGTCGGCGGCGCCGCGCGAGGTCCACGGACGCGTCGATGCCGGGGTCGGCCGCGAGGCGGTCGATCACCAGCAGCGGATCGACGCCGGCCCGCTCGACGTGCTCGAGGAGGGCCGCGATCTCCGCCCGGTACACCGCGAGCGAGGAGAGCAGGCCGACCAGCAGCGCCATCGGCACGGCCGCGGCGGGGTCGGTCGGGAAGGCGTCGCCGATCGCCCCGAACCCCCCCGCGTCTTCGGGCGGGTCCTCGACGGGCCGGACGGCCAGACAGTCCACACAGATAGCCGCGCCCGGGGCGTCGCCGGGCAGGTACGCCTGCAGTTCGGGCTCGACGGGGAAGGCGACGGTCTCGCCACCGCACTCGGGACAGGTCATGTCCCCGCTGGGCGCGGGACGGTGAAAAAGGTGCGCAGCGCTAGTCGTCGGCCGTGACGGTCGCGGGCTCCTCGTCGGTGGTCTCGGCGGCCTCGGCGGCCTCCTCGCGCTCCTTCTTGTCCTTGATCTTCTTCATGCGGAAGATCTCCTCGCGCTCCTGCTCCTCGAGCTTCTGCTCGATGTACTCCTCGTTCTCGTGGAGGTCGGGCAGGAGCTTGAACTCGAGCGCGTTGACGCGGCGCTTGGTGGTCTCGATCTCGTCGAGCATCTTCTTCATCGCGGTCTCGACCTCCGCGGCGAGGATGATCGACTCGAGCAGTTCCTCGTAGGCCTCGGCGGCCTCGTCGATGCGGGCGGACGTGCCCAGCACGCCGTAGCCCCGCTCGTCGAGGGACTTTTTCACCTTCGAGGACTCGATCTGGGGGACGACCACGCCCATGATGTTCTTCGAGCGGGTCGTCAGCTCGGGGTGTTCCTTGAGCGCGGCCGCGGCGCCCCGGACGGCCACGTCGCCCTCCATCGCCCGCGCCATGTCGATGGCGTGCTGGGCGCGCTCGTAGTCGTCGTCGAGGTCCGACCGGACGTCCTGGGCCTGGTCGAGGATGTCCATGAACTCCATGATGAGGCCGTCGCGCTTCTGTTCGAGCGTGTCGTGGCCCCGCTCGGAGAGCTCGATGCGGTCCTCGATCTGCATCAGCTCCTTGCGGGTCGGTTTGACGTCCTCGGCCATGGTACACGGGGCTTGCGCCCCCAGTCGGATAACTGTTTACAAGCGCCGCGAGGCCCTCACGCCAGTGGTCGAGGTCCGTCAGTTCCCTCCCTCTCCGCGCCCGTAGTACCACTTCGAGCCGTAGAAGACGGCGACGCCGAGCACCCAGACGGCCGAGACCGCCGGGGCGATCCGTCCCCGGGTCCAGAACTGGTAGGCGGCGACGGCGACGAGCGCGAGGATCACCACGAGGAAGCCGTTCCGGGCGCTGTGCAGGGTCCGCTGATCGGGAGCCATTGGCGGGGCGTCGGCGGGCGGGTACTTAGGCTCCCCGGGGCGCGTCCACCCGTCGATAGACGGCGCCGCCGACGGCGAGCGCCACGGCGACGGCGGCGACGACGACGACCGCGGACCCCGGGAGCGCGCCCCACTCGAAGAGCCCGACCGCGACGAAGATCAGCGTGGCCGCGCCGTGGATGGACGCCGCGGGCAGGTATCGTTCGGCGGTTTCGCCGAGGAAGGCGTCGATGCCGGTGCGGAGCGCCAGCCCGCACCAGGCCCCGGCGAAGACCGCCAGCGGCGACGCCGGGAACGCCGCCGCGAGGTTGATGGTCAGCAGCTGAGTCTTGTCGCCGAACTCCGCGACCGCGATCGTGACGAACGCGACGAGCAGCCCCCCCGATCCCCGGATTCGCGCGTACAACCGCTCGGGCACGAGATGGCGGAGCGCCGCCTCCCCGTCCCCGGCGCCCTCCCGCGTGGTGTAGAGGTCGTAGGCCTGGTAGCCGGCCCACAGGCCAAACAGGAGAAACAGGCCGCCGGTGAGCAGTTCGAGCGCGTCCGGGGGAAGGGCGTGAACAATACTGGCCCCGAAGGCCACCTCGATCGCGTTCCACATCGCGAACGCCGTGACCGCACCGACGAAGACCCGCCGAGCGTCGTACACCGTCGCGAGGGTGATGATGGCGAGCTGGCCCTTGTCCCCGAACGTCGCGAGGAAGTTCGTGACGAACGCGGCGACCGCCGGGCCGAACTGCTCGAACTGGTGGGCGAGTCGACCCCCCGCCATCGCCGTGAACCACACCGTCACGACGGGGCGACACCCCCGCGATCGGGCTGTCGGATCTCCTCGCGGTCACGGGCGAGACGGGCTCGCCAGCGATCGGTCGAGGGGAGAGATGACTCTCCGTGCCGAACCATGGTGTCCGGCGAGTGATTAGATATCTCTAAACTTGTGTTTTGTGGTGTCAACCCCTGCCCCTTCTCGCGGCCAGGGGCTGGCACGGCGACCACAACGGCGACAGCCACCGACAGCGACTACAACGGCGACAGCCACCGACGGCGACCACAACGGCGACCACAGCCACCGACGGCGACCACAACGTGCGACCACAGCCACCGACGGCGACCACAACGGCGACCCGGCCGCCGCGTCGGGAATCGATCACGGCCGGTCCGCCGACACGTTTTAGCCGCTCGCGTCCCGCAGTGCATTCGCATCCATGCTGGAACTCTACCAGTCGGAGGGCTGTCCGCACTGCGCGAAGGTCAGGGAGAAACTGTCGGAACTGGGCGTCTCGTACGTCTCGCACAACCCCCGCCTCCCGGGTGGCGCCGGCGGGGACGTGACCAACGAGGCGACCTACGAGGAACTGACGGGGGGCGGCGAGGACCAGATTCCCTACCTCGTCGACACCGGGCGCGGCGTGACGATGTACGAGAGCGACGACATCGTCGAGTACCTCGAAGACCACTACGAGTGATCGGCGCGGCCCGGTCACGACGCCGGCCCCGTCGTTCCAACTGTGTTACGTATCCCGGATCCGGTATTCTTATCCGGGCGCGCTCGAACCATAGGATATGGCAGCAACGACGCCGGCCGTCGGCTACGACGAGCTGGCGACGCTGAAACTCCTGGCGCTGTCGGGCGCCATCGACGGGGAAGTGAAGGTGTCGTGTGCGGACCTCGCCGAGCGGCTGGACGCTTCGACACAGACCGCCTCGCGGCGCCTCCAGCGCCTCGAGGAGGCCGGCCTCGTGGAGCGTGACATCGTGAGCGACGGGCAACTGGTCGCCGCGACGGCCGCGGGCGAGCAGGCGCTCCAGCGCGAGTACGCCGACTACCGGCGCATCTTCGAGCGCGACGCGGGCGTCGACCTGACCGGCCTGCTCACCAGCGGGATGGGCGAGGGCCGTCACTACATCACGCTCCCGGGGTACATGGAGCAGTTCGTCGAGAAACTCGGCTACGAGCCCTTCGCGGGGACGCTCAACGTCGACCTCACCGAGGAGAGCATCCGCAAGCGCGCGCGGCTGTCGACGTTCGAACCGGTCACCATCGAAGGGTGGGAGGACGAGGAGCGCACCTACGGGCCGGCCTACTGCTACCCCGCGTCGGTCGTCGCCGGCGACGGCGAGTACCGGCCCGCCCACGTCATCGCGCCCGAGCGCACCCACCACGGCGACGACCACCTGGAGGTCATCGCTCCCGAGAAACTGCGCGACGTGCTCGGCCTCGCGGACGGCGACGAGGTGACCGTCAATGTCGAGGAGTAGCGACGCCGCGGCCGCGCTCGACGACGCCATCGAGGCGTTCCGGCGGGGCCGGCCGGTGTTGATCCACGACGCCGCCGACCGGGAGGGCGAGACGGACCTCGTCTACCCCGCCGACGCGGTCACGCCGGACGCCGTCGCGCGGATGCGCAACGACGCCGGCGGCCTGGTGTGTGTCGCGCTGGCCGATCGCGTCGCGGCGGCCTACGACCTGCCGTTCGTGACCGACGCGCTCGAGCACCCGGCGACGGCCGACCACGAACTTGGGTACGACGACCGCTCGTCGTTCTCGCTGACGGTGAACCACCGCGACACCTACACCGGGATCACCGACGAGGACCGGGCGCTGACGATCACGACGCTGGCCGAGGCCGCCGGAGCGGCCGAGGCGGGCGAGGCCGACGCCGGGGACTTCGCGGCGCAGTTCCGCGCGCCGGGCCACGTCCACCTCCTGCGGGCCGCCCCCTCGCTCGCGCACCGCCAGGGCCACACGGAACTCGGGATCGCGCTGGCCGAGGCCGCCGGCCGCCCGCCCGCCGTGGTGGTCTGTGAGATGCTCGACGACGAGACGGGCGGGGCGTTGCCCCCCGCCGCCGCGCGGGCCTACGCCGACCGCTCGGATCTGGTGTACGTCGAGGGCAGCGCCATCACCGAGCGGCTGGGGTGAGACGGACGAGTTCGGGCGCCGAAGAGTGTATGCGTGACGCTGACACGCACAGGGCTAATGAGGCTGGGGCTCGAACGTGAACTGATGGCAGAGACCTGCCCGACCTGCGGGCTACCCAAGGAACTCTGTGTCTGCGAGGACGTCGCGCGGGAGGCCCAGGAGTTGCGGGTCCGGGTCGACGAGCGTCGCTACGGCAAGGAGATGACCATCGTCGAGGGGTTCGACGCCGGGGACGTGGACCTGAGCGACCTCGCCTCGGAGCTGAAGTCGAAACTCGCCTGCGGCGGCACCGTCGCGGACGAGCACATCGAACTCCAGGGCAACCACGCCGACCGCGTCACGGATATCCTCCGGGAGAAGGGGTACCGGATCGCTTGATCGGCCGCTCGAGGGCCGCCGGACCGCTCGCCGGTTCGCTCGCGCGACAGACCCGGCGCGAGCGGTGCGGGCGCGACGACGGGACCGTGAACACTCTTAACGGTGGCCTCCAATGGGGCAGGTATGAGCGACGAGTCGACAGCCGAGCGAATCGCTGACGAGCAGGCCCGGTCGCGGAGGTGGCGGACGTGAGCGAGCGTCCCGAGCTGTACGAGGACGTGGGCGAGATCTGGATGGACGGGGAGTTCGTCGACTTCGACGACGCCCAGATCCACGTCCTCACCCACGGTCTGCACTACGGGACGGGCGTGTTCGAGGGCGTGCGGTGTTACGACACCGAGAAGGGGACGGCGATCTTCCGCTGGGAGGAACACCTCGAGCGGTTCTACCAGTCGGCAAAGCCCTACGACATCGAGATCCCCTTCGAGCCCTCGGAGCTGACCGAGGCGACCGTCGAGCTGATCGAGCGCGAGGGACTTGACTCCTGTTACATCCGTCCCATCGCCTTCTACGGCTACGGCCCGCTGGGGCTGAACCCCGCCAACTCGCCGGTCCAGGTCGCCATCGCCGTCTGGCCCTGGGGTGCCTACCTCGGCGAGGAGGCCCTCGAGGAAGGGGTCGACGTGGCCGTCTCTTCCTGGCGCAAGCACGCCTCGAGCCAGATCCCCACGAACGCCAAGACCACCGGGGCGTACGTCAACAGCGTCCTCGCGTCCCTGGAGGCGAAGGGCAACGGCTTCACGGAGGCCATCGTGCTCAACAAGGAGGGCAACGTCGCCGAGGGGCCCGGCGAGAACCTCTTTCTCGTCCGGGACGGCGAACTGTACACGCCGGGGCTGGCCGAGTCCATCCTCGACGGGATCACCCGCCAGACCGTGATCGACCTCGCGGAGGACATGGGCTATACCGTCCACACGGGCGCGACCATCTCCCGGGGCGAACTGTACACCGCCGACGAGCTGTTCTTCAGCGGCACGGCGGCCGAGATCACGCCCGTCCGCAGCGTCGACGACAACCAGATCGGCGCCGGCACCAAGGGCCCCGTGACCGACGACCTCCAGACGCGCTTCTTCGAGGTCGTCGAGGACCGGCCCGAGCGGTACGCCGACTGGTTCCGGCCGGTCTGAGCCGAATCGGCCGCCGTCAAGCGTCGGATACTCGCCGTCCGCGTCCAGTACCGATCACTCGTCGTCGCCCGCCAGCGCCGAGAGGTCGGTCGTCGTCTCGTTGGTCTCCCCGAACCCGGCCGAGAGCACCCGCGTCAGGGCGTCCTCGACGCGCTCGTCGGTCTCCTCGTAGGCGTCCGGGTCGACCTCGACGACGTACCCCGTCGTGATGTTGGGCGAGGTGGGCAAGAAGAGCACGTCGCGGCCGTCCTCGGTGGTCTTGCCGGTCTTGAACGCGGTCATCCGCAGGCCCTCCCAGGTCTCGATCTTGACGGGCGTCTGGAGTTCGTCGGTGCCCGAGACGGCCGTCTCGACGGCCATCTTCGAGGCGTTGTAGATCACTCGCAGCCCCGGGACCCGGTTCATCAGGTCGTCGACGGACCGCTCGACGATGTCGCCGAAGGCGGTCCGCATCAGGTAGCCGATGGAAAACACCAGCAACACGAACACCGCAAGCGTCGTCAGTACGCGGACGAACGTGACGAACCGGGGACTGGAGGGGAGCCCCAGCGACGCCAGCGTCTCGGGGTTGATCGACGGGACGAACGGCGCCCCGGCGAGGATCCCGTAGATGTACGCGAGGACGTAAATCGAGACGATCAGCGGCAGCAGGACGATGAGCCCGCTGGCGAAGTCGCGCTTCCAGGACGCCATGGGGGTGAGGTGCGGTCCCCCGGTAATCAGCGTGTCGGAGACCGGCGGTCGGGTAGCTGTGAACTGCGCCGTTCGACTCGCACACCGCGTTCGCCGTTCGCCGTGAGGAAAGTGGCGGGGCGGCGCCACCGGTCGACGACCGGTAATCGTTAGGGCACTGCGACCGACGTGGCACGTATGGAGACACGACCGCTCGGCGACACCGGCCACGACAGCACGGTCATGACGTTCGGGACGATCGCGCTCAACTGGCTCGAACAGGAGGGCGCGAACCAGATGGTCGAGCACGTGCTCGACTACGGCGTCAACCACTTCGACGTGGCCCCGATGTACGGGGACGCGGAGCTCAAGCTCGGCCCCAAGCTCCGCCAGCACCGCGAGGATATCTTCCTCGGGTGCAAGACCGAGAAGCGGGACTACGAGGGCGCGTGGCGGCGGCTCGAACAGTCGCTCGATCGGCTGGGGGTCGACACGATCGACCTCTATCAGGTCCACGGCCTCGAGTACGACGAGGAACTGGACCGGATAACGGCCGATGACGGTGCACTGGCGGCCTTCCGCGAGGCGAAGGCGGAGGGCCTGATCGAGCACATCGGCCTGACCAGCCACAGCCGACCGGACCTGATCGTCGACGCCATCGACCGCATCGGGGACCTCGAGACGGTGATGTTCCCGCTGAACCCCGTCGTCGTCGGGAAGGACGACGGCGAACACGACTACGAGGCCGTGCTCCGGCGCGCACAGGACGCGGGGCTCGGCACGCTCGGTATCAAGGCCTTCGCCGACGGGTCCTGGCCCCCCGCCGACGAACTCCCCGAGCGGGATCGCCCTTTCGCCAACTGGTACCGGCCGGTCTGTGCGCCCGACGAGGTCCGCGAGCGCTTCGACTTCGCGGCCTCGCGCGGGCTCACCAGCGTCGTCAGCGCCGGCGACCCGAAGCTCGTCACGATGATCCTCGAGGCCGCGGCCGACTACGACGGGATGGACGAGGCCGCCCAGCGCTCGCTGATCGAGGCCGCGCGCCACGACGACAGCCCCGTCCCCGAACAGCTCCACCACTGACGGAATGGACGTTCCCAGCACGGTCGCGGCGGCGCTCGAGGACCGCCCCGTCGCCGGCCGGCGCTGTCTGGAGGCCGGCGCCGGCGTCGGCAACGCGACCGCCGGCCTGCTCGAGGCCGGTGCCGAGCACGTCTACGCGGTCACGAACGACCGCGAGCACGCCCGGGCGACCCGCGAACGCGTCCACGCTGCGGAGGCCGACGACGCCCGGCTCACGGTCCTCGAGGCCGACCTCCGCGCGATACCGCTGCCCGACGACTCGGTCGACCTGCTCACCGCCCACGCGCTCTGTAACGTCCTCGATCCGGCGGCGCTCGCGGCCGTCGCCGCCGAACTCCGCCGCGTCGCGGCCCCCGGCTGTCACCTCGTCGTCGACGACTACGACCCGCTTCCCGAGGCGGCCGCCGTACGCGACCTCTTCGCTGTGGAGGACGCTGCCGCCCGGCTGGCGACGGGCCGCGCCGCCCTGACCTTCTACCCCGCGGGATTCCTGCGCCGCTTTTTCGCCGGCGACGGCTGGCGCTTCGAGCGCGAGCGGACGCTGCTCGACCCCGTTCCCTGGACGGAACAACACCTCGCCGCGCACGCTGCGCGGACGCGCTCGTTCGCCGTCGACCGTCCGGCGGCGGCCGCTGGCCGTCCGGTGGACGACACCGACCCACCGGCGACCACCGACCGCTCGGTCGATGGCGGCGAGGGGCTGGCAGCGAGGGCCCGGCGCCTCGCGGACGAGATCGGCTCCGAGTCGGCCGGCCGGATGTACAGCCTCGCGTTCCGCCTGTCGTCCCCCTGAAGAGCGGACGAGTGTTCGTCCGCGAGAGAGGGACGGACTGTCGTCGATCCCGAGAGCGCTCCGAAGTGCGGGGGGAGTTTAGTGGCCGGGGGGACTACGAGCGGGCATGACGGACGACGCGGCGGCCGACCGCGACGCCGACGACGGGCAGGGCAACGTCGCGGGGACGATCCCGATGAGCGGCGCGGTCGAGCCCCAGCAGCCGCGACTCGAGAACGCGGTCTTCGTGGTCGTGGGGGCGTACCTGGCGATCCTGGCGTCGCTCGTGCTGATCAGTCCCGGCGGCGTTCCGGCGTCGACGATGCTCGCGGTCACCGTCGGCGTGGCGCTGCTCGCGCTGGCGCTGTTCGGCGTCTTCGGGCTGCTCGACCCCATCACTTAATTCCGGTCGGGTGCTAGCGGGCGCATGGCCTCGCTGTTCAGCCAGTCGCTCTCTCTCCTGTTGTTCCTGGCAGGCGCCGCCCTGATGTTCGCGGAGGCGCTGGCCCCCGGCGCCCACTTCTTCGTGCTCGGGGTCGCGCTGTTGACCGCGGGGCTGGTCGGCCTGCTGGTGCCGGTGAGCGGCGTCGCCGGCATCGTCATCCTGGCGGGCGCGGTGCTGCTGGTCACCGGCCTCACGCTGTATGGCTACCGGCGGCTCGACATCTACGGCGGCGAGGGGGCCGCCCGGACGCTCGACTCGGACTCGCTGCGCGGGAAGTTCGGCCGCGTCACCGAGCAGGTCACGACGACCGAGGGCGAGATCAAGATCGACGACGGCGGCTTCAACCCCTACTACCGGGCCCGGAGCCTCGACGGGACGATCCCCGAGGGCGAGGAGGTGATCGTCGTCGACGGCGGCGGCGGGAACGTCGTCACCGTCGAGCGGGTCGCCGCCCTCGACGACGAGATCGACCGGGAACTCGCGCGCGACCGGGCGAGCGAGAACGCCGATCCCGACGAACGCGAGCACGACGCCGGGTCCGTCGATCCCGACGAACGCGAGCGCGACGCCGAGTCCGCCGAGTAGCTACTCGCCGGGCGGCCTGTCAGCCCGGTGGCCTGTCAACCGCGCGGAAGGCTTTTGCCCGCGGGCTTCGGAGTCACCGACGTTATGTTCCCGACCGTGATCCTCCAGGGAAGCCTCACGATCGTCGCGGTCATCCTCCTGTTGATGGCCATCGCCGTCGTGTACAGCTCCGTCGTGATCGTCCAGCCCTACGAGCAGGGCGCCTACACGGTGCTTGGCTCCTACCGGGGCCTGCTCGACCAGGGCATTCACTTCGTCTATCCGTTCGTCTCTGACGTGACTCGCTTCGACCTGCGGACCCAGACGCTCGACGTCCCGCGCCAGGAGGCGATCACCCGTGACAACTCGCCGGTGACCGCCGACGCCGTCGTCTACATCAAGGTGATGAACGCCAAGAAGGCGTTCCTCGAGGTCGACAACTACGAGCGGGCCGTCTCGAACCTCGCCCAGACGACGCTGCGGGCGGTGCTGGGCGACATGGAACTGGACGACACCCTGAACAAGCGCCAGGAGATCAACGCGAAGATCCGCCGCGAACTCGACGAGCCCACCGACGAGTGGGGCATCCGGGTCGAGTCGGTCGAGGTCCGCGAGGTCAACCCCTCCCAGGACGTCCAGCAGGCCATGGAGCAACAGACCTCCGCCGAGCGTCGCCGCCGCGCGATGATCCTCGAAGCACAGGGTGAACGCCGCTCCGCCATCGAGACGGCCGAGGGTGACAAGCAGTCCAACATCATCCGCGCGCAGGGGGAAAAGCAGAGCCAGATCCTCGAGGCCCAGGGTGACGCCATCTCGACGGTCCTGCGGGCGAAATCCGCTCAGGCGATGGGCGAGCGCGCTGTCATCGACAAGGGACTGGAGACGCTGGCCGACATCGGCACCAGCGAGTCGACCACCTACGTCCTGCCCCAGGAACTCACCTCGCTGGTGGGCCGCTACGGCAAGCACCTCACCGGCTCGGACATCAAGGCGGACGGTCACGTCCTCGACGCCCTGGATTTCGACGAGCAGTCCCGCGAAATGCTCGGTCTCGACGACATCGAGGAGATCCTCGGCCAGATCGACGAGGAGGCCGAGGTCGACGTCGAGCAGATGGAGCAACAGGCCCAGCAGGTCAAACACGGCGAGGACCCCGGGGACATCAAGGACCCCGACGAAGTCATCGAGGAGATGGACCAGGAGTTCCAGGCCGAAGAACAGGAGTGATCGACCGCGATCGGGCGGCGGCCGGCGTTCGCGAGTGCCGCTCGACCGTGGCCGAGTAGCAACCGGCGTTCGCGAGTGCCGCTCGAACGCGACCGGTAGCCGAAGCCGTTTTACGAGGGGCTGTCCAACATTTGGCCAATGGCTCGGGATCGGGACGAGGGGGTGGACCAGGACAAGCGGGCCACGCTCCGCCGCTTCGCCGCCCTCGGCGCCGCCAGCCCGATCGCCCGCTTCGCCGGCGAGTCCGGCGAATTCGGCACCGACAGCGACGCCCGGGACGCCATCGTCGGCTACCTCGCGGCGACCCCCGGCGCCCACTTCTCGAAGGTCCGGGACGACCTCAAACTCGGCACCGGGGAGACCCAGCACCACCTCCGTCGTCTGGAGGCAGACGGCGTCGTCGAGAGCCGCAAGGACGGCGACTACCGTCGGTTCTATCCGGCCGGCCGGTTCGACGCCTTCGAGCAGGTGGCGCTCGGGTACCTGCGGCGCTCGACCGCCCGCGGAATGTTGCTCGCGCTCCTGCGCGACCCGGACGCGACGGGCGCCGACCTCGCCGCCCGACTCGACGTCTCCCGGCCCACGATCAGCAAGTACGCCGGCGAACTCGAGGACGCCGGCCTGCTCTCGCGCGACGACGGATACGCCGTCCGGCGGCCCGAGACGGTTCTCACGCTCGTGATCCGGCACGCCGACTCCTTCGGTCCGGACGCCGCGGCGCTGGCCCGCGACGCGTCGGACCTCGTCGCCTACGATCCCTGACGGACCTGTACGGCGAGTGGGTGTCTCCGCGTACCGGTAGAGTAGCTAGGGTACCATACAGCGGTTCTCATTGCGAGAGTGACACCCATCGACGCATTTTAGTTCAATTGAACCGTGTCGGTCGCCTTGCTACTGTCCGTGGTCCGGTCACCCTCAAAGCCCAGGGCTTCTACCACCTCGTCTGGGAGGTCTGGTCGTGGTGCGTTCTCGTGTCGTTCGGTCTTCGCAGATTTCCGCGTCTTCTCGTGGACTGCCCTCGCGAACGGTACGCCCTTGAGGTAGTTGAACTGATCGAGTACGTCGATACCGTACACAGTGAACCCGTAGAACTTGTACGGGTAGTCACGAGTGTGCTTATTCGGCTCGTGCTCGTAAATTCCCAGGATACCCTCCTGGCTGAGACGCCCGATCGCATCCTGCACTGCACCTGTGGACTTGTTGTGAACCAAGTAGTCAAGCTCGTCCTCGGACGCCAGATGGTGTGGGTGACCCAACAGTGCCTGTACGATATCGTGACGCGTCTCTTGAGAGAGTAACTGCATCATCTCGCGTTGACGGTCTAACGGATTCGTGTCGCCCTCAGACGTGCCATCTCCGGTGGGGGCGGGCTCGCTCATATCCCCACATTCGGGCTCCACGGATAAATAAGCGCAGGTCAACTACTAGTAGTGGAATAAGATGTATTATAGGAGGGGAAAACCGATGTGGTTATAGAGGATACATCATGGAAGGGGTTCCAGAGAACGCCATTGAAGTATTCAATTACCTGATGGACGATCTACTGGCTGGAATCGAGTTACATCCGAGCGAACGGCAGGGGATGATGGCCTATATGAATGAGCGACACTCGAGTCTCTACGGCCTATTCACCACCTACTTTGTCCTCGGGAGCTACGATTCGCCGTTCAAGTGGCGGTTGGAAACTGTCGCTGACCAGTTGAACAACCGGCTTGGAGCGTATGCGTATCTGCTTGCCCCGCAACCGGATCCAGACATCGGGTCGGACGACCTCGTTTCCGACGACGACCCCGACTTCCCGGAGCTCAAACTCAAATACTACATCAACGCGCTCTACGCTGACCACATCGTCCTGATCGTGGAACACAATTACGGCGGGGACCTGACGGAACTTGGCCGGACTAATCTGGTGACGTTTTTCGACCGAACGCGGCTGCTCCCTCGAGGGTGGCAGACGACGCTCCCCGACGACATCGAGGACACCGACGACGTCCGTGTGCTCGCGTTCCAGGCCGTCTACGACTGCCCAACCACGAGCATGCTGAAAGACAGGCTCGACGAAATCGCTGACGACGCGACTGCGGCCGACCTCCCCGTGACCGGCGCAGACCTTGAGAG
>JBDGUH010000072.1:11473-30076 GCA_042216055.1 Haloarculaceae archaeon | reverse complement strand
GTCCGTTATCGTTCCCGCCGTCAGGGTGGGGTCGGCCGTTATCGTTCCCGCCGTCAGGGTGGGGTCGGCCGTTATCGTTCCCGCCGTCGTCAGGGTGGGGTCGGCCGTTCTCACCCACGCCGCCGGAGCGCGAGGATGACGCCCTCGTAGAGGAGCGCGAGACCGATCACGACGGCGGCGACCTGCACGGCCGGGAGGTTGACGCTCTCGACGGCCGCGACCAGCTGCGGATCGGGGTCGGCCAGGTAGCCGAGGACGGCCGCGCCGGGCCAGACCACCAGCCGGAGCCGCCGGAGGGCGTCGTACAGCGGCCGGCTGATCGCGTATCGGCGGTTGATGTACGCGACCGCCTCGAAGGTCACGATCAGGCCGCCCCCGATCACGATGGCCACCGCCCCGCTCAGGCCGGCGTCGGCGAGCAGCCCGAGGAACGCCGCGGGGAGCTGATCGTGGTAGCTCTCGGGCACCGGTGCGGCGCTGACCAGATAGCCCGCGACGGCGAAGATGAACCACGCCACCGGGCGGTAGGTCGCCAGCCCGTCGGGGCCGGGCAGGGGCGTCCCCTCGGTGGCCCAGCGCAACAGCGTGAGCGTCCCGTCGAACAGGGCGATCATCGTCGCGGCGACCAGCAGCGGGGCCATCCCCGTCGGGTCGGGGCTGAACAGGAACGCGATGCCGCCGAACGCCGCCCAGAAGTACAGCCGCCGGTCCTCGAGCCACCGGCGGCTGGTGACCCCCATCAGGATCGCCAGCATCACGAGCAGGGGGATCTGGAACACGAAGGCGAAAAAGCCCAGCATCATCACGATGAGGTTGAAGGTGTCGCTGAGCCCGAACGCCAGCTGGGCCGCCTGCTGGGAGTAGCCCGCGAAGTACGAGAACAGGAGCGGGAGCACCAGCGCGTACGCGAAGGTCACGCCGATGGTCGCGAGCACCAGGCTCGTCGGGACGGCCGCGAGGTAGTACCGGCGCTCTTTCGGGTACAGCCCCGGGCGCATGAACCGGTAGGTCTCGTACACCGCGACCGGGAGCGCCGCGATGATGCCGATCAGCGCGCCGGTCTTGAACCGCGCCAGCACCAGCGACAGCGGGTTGTACACCCGCGGCCGGTACACCTCCGGGCAGTTCGGCCCCGGACACACCGGGTGGCCCGGCCCGAGGAACGAGTACCACAGGAAGTTGATGATCTGGTCCGCGTACAACACCGCGATGCCCCCGACCGCGAGCACCACCAGGAGCACGATCAGGAGCCGCTGGGTCATCTCCCGGACGTGCTCGGTGAGGGGCATCTCCTGGTCGTCGGGCGCCCCCTGGGGCATCGGATCGGGGTTGGGGTAGCCTCCCCCGTGGCTCATTCCGCCGCCGCCGCCACCGCCCCCACCGGCGCCCGCGCCCGCGGGCATCGGTCCCGGGGGCGCCGTCGACTGCTCCGGGGGCGCCGACGATTGCTTTGGGGGCGCCGTCGATTGCTTCTCTTTCTCCCCCTGTTCTGCGAGTTTCTTCGCCTTCCTCGGGTCGAGGTCGTGCTCGTGGGTCCCCTCGTCCTCGAACTCGTCCGGGTCGCGAGCGGAGAACGTGTCATCGACCGTCGGGTTCCGGAACAGGTCCTCCTCCGAGTCCGCGTCACCGGTCGAATCGTCGGCGTCGGTAGTCGCGGACTCGTCCGTAACAGCATCGTCGGCGTCGGTAGTCGCGGACTCGGTCGAAGTGGAATCGTCGGCGTCGTCAGTAGCAGTCTCGTCAGTAGCAGTCTCGTCAGTAGCAGTCTCGTCAGTGGCAGTCTCGTCAGTAGCCGCCCCGCTCGGCCCCTTCGGCGTCCCCTCGTCGCCGCCGTCGCGGCCGTCGGACGCGTCCACACCGGACGCTTCCGGTGGGGCGTCGCCCTCGCCCGCCGCGGGGTTCTCCGCCGGCGGGCCCTCGCCCGGGGTATCGTCTCCCGCGGGCTCGTCGGGGTCGCTGTCGTCCATCTGTCCGGGGTTGGCGGCTCCCTGTTGTAAACCTTCTTCTCCGCGCTCGCCTCCCGCGCGGCGCATGAACAAATTGATAACGGGGACCCGGTAAGCTTCCGTCCAGATGTCCACCGGGCTCGACGAGGACACATTGCGGACCATCCAGAGCGGCCGCGAGAGCCTCGGCGCTATGCTGGGCGCCGCTCAGCGCCACCTCCAGAAGGCCTTCATTGCGTTCGTCGTCGGGCTCCTGGGGACGGTCATGGTCCTGAGCCGGATCTGGGGGCCGCTCAAGCAGGATCTGGTGTACTCCCAGATGGATCTCTCGACGCGGGCGGCGACCCGCATCGTCGCGGTGACGCCGTTCGACGTCATCCTCCTGCAGATCAAGATCGGCCTGGCGATCGGCGTCCTGCTCGCGGTGCCGATCCTGATCTACTACAGCCGGGACGCGCTGCGCGAGCGGGGGCTGTGGCCGGGCGATCGGATCCCGCGCTGGAAGCTCGCGGGCCTCTCGCTGGTCAGTCTCTTCCTGTTCGGACTGGGCGTGCTCTACGGCTACGAGGTGTTCTTCCCCGTCATGTTCGGCTTCCTGGCCGGCAACGCCCAGCAGGCCGGCTTCGTTCCCCACTACTCCATCGTCAAGTGGGTCCAGTTCGTCGCCGTCCTCGCCATCTCGTTCGGGCTGGCGGCCCAGTTGCCCCTCCTGATGAGCGTCCTCTCCTACACCGAAATCGTCCCCTACGAGACGTTCCGCGACCGCTGGCGGTACGCCGTGGTCGTCATCTTCACGCTCGGCGCGCTGTTCTCGCCGCCGGACCCGTTCACCCAGATCATGTGGGCGACGCCGCTCGTGGGGCTGTACGTCGTCAGCCTGGGCATCTCGAAGTTCGTGGTGCTCACCAAGCGGGCCGGCGAGACCGTCTCCATCGGCTCGGTCGCGCGGGACCGCTGGAACCGCCTGCTCGGCACGGCCTTCCTCGTCGGCGCGCTCGTCTACTACCTGCTCGCCACCGACGCGTTCACCTACGTGCAGACGTTCGCCGCCTGGTTCCCCTCGGAGCGACTCACCGGCGACATCCAGCCGCCACACCTGTTCGGGCTCTCGGTCCCGATCACCGCGGGCCTGATCGGCGCCGCCCTCGGCCTGCTGGCGGCCCTCGCGGTGCTGTACTACTACGTAATCGGCGACCTGAGCGTCGCCGCGATCGAGGAGGGCAACGTCGGCGACCCGGCGGCCATCGAGATCGGTCCGCTCTCGGCCGAGGCGGTCCGCTCGGCCCCGCCGGAAGTGTTTGCCGACATGTCCGAGGACGACGCCGTCGAGCACGCCCAGGCCGCTATGAACGCGGACAACCCCGAGAAGGCCCGCGCGATCCTCGACCGGTTCGACGAGGGGCAGGCGGCCGCCGAGGGCGAGTCGGGCGGCGGGTCCGGCGGGGAGGACGAGGGCAACGTCTTCGCCTCGACGACGGCGGGCATGGTCGACGCGTTCACCGAGGACGAGACCACCGAGGACGACATCGGCGGCTACTACTACGACATCGCGTTCATCCTCGACTCGCTGACCTCGAAGGCCATCTGGATCGTCGCGCTGTTCATGCTGGTCACCGGGGTCACGTTCGTGTTCCTCTATGCCGGCGTGCCCGGCGCGTCGAGCGGGGCCATCGTCCAACAGGGCACCGTCGGCGTCGCCGGCGACTCGATCACCGCCGCCAACGGGACCGAACTCTCGCCCAACGGGACGGTCCTGGCGGACAACGGGACGATGGTCGGCCAGTACGACCAGATCGTCGCCGGCACCGACATCGGGCCGAACGCGACGCTGCTGACCCGGGACGGGACCGTCTACGCGCAGGACGACACCGTCCTCGCGGAGAACGTGACAGCCGTGGCTGTCGGGGGCTCCCGCGTCGAGCGCTCGACCTCCGGGATCGGCATCATCAAGAACACGTTCGTCTCGCGGCTCCCCCCGCAGATGAAAAACGACGTGCAGTTCGTGACGCTGCACCCCGTCGAGCACCTCATCTTCATCGTGAAGTTCTCGACCCTGCTCGGCATCGTGACCGCCCTCCCGCTGGTGCTTTACTTCGCGTGGCCGGCGCTCCAGGAGCGCGGTGTCACTACCGGCGACCGGACGATCCTCGCGGGCTGGGGCGGGACCGTCATCGCCTCGCTGGTCGGCGGCATCGTCTTTGGCTTTCTCTACATCGCGCCGACGGTCATCTCCTGGCTGGCCTACGACGTGCTCCAGGCCCAGATGGTCATCGCCTACCGGGTCTCGAAGTTCGGCTGGCTCGTCCTCCTGTTGACCGTCGGGGTGGGGCTGCTCGTCGAGATCCCCGTCAGCATGTTCCTGTTCCACCGGGGGAACATCATCACCTTCGACGCCATGCGGCGCCGCTGGCGCCCCGTCGTGCTCGGCATCTTCGCCGCCAGCGCCCTGTTCTCGCCGAAGGGCATCTTCACGATGTTCCTGATCGCGATCCCGACGGCGCTCATGTTCCTCGTCGGCCTCGGCCTGCTCTGGCTGTACACGCTCGGCGGCCGGCGGACGCCCGGCGGGGGCGGCGGGAGCGGCGAACCCGCCGACTAGCCCTCCTGCGGAGACGCCGCGCTCCTCCCGCCCCCGAAGCGGTGGTGAACGCGTCTAGTCCCCGGACGACGCGGCGATTTCGAAGCGGGCCCCGCCGGCCTCGCTCTCCGCGATCGACACCGTCCAGCCGTGGGCGTCCGCGATCTCGGCGACGATCGACAGGCCGAACCCCGTGCCGTCGTCGCTGGTGGTGTGGCCCCGCTCGAACACCGCCTCGCGCTCCTCGGGCGGGATCCCACAGCCGTCGTCGGCGACGAAAAAGCCCGGGTCGTCCTCGAGTCGCCCGACCGTGATCGACACGTCCGGACCGCCGTGCTCCACGGCGTCCTGACGAGCCTGCGAGTCAGGGCTCGTGGAGCCATGCTCCACGGCGTTGCGAAACAGGTTCTCGAACAGTTCCACGAGCCGGTCCGGGTCGGCCGCGAGGTCGTCGTCGTGCTCGACGCTGAGGTGTGCCCCCTCGCTCGCGATGGCGCTCCAGGCCCGCTCCGCGGCGTCCGCCACCCGTACCGACTCGGGTTCGGTAACCCGCTCGCCGCTGCGCGCGAGTTCGAGCGTCTCCTCGAGCAGCCGCTCCATCCGCTCGTGCATCTCGGCCACCGTCTCGAGGTGCTCGGAGTCGCCCGTCTCGCGGTACAGTTCGAGGCGACCGCTGGCGACCTCGAGCGGGCTCCGGAGGTCGTGGCTGACCACGCCGGCGAACTCCTCGAGGCGCTCGTTCTGGCGCTCCAGCTCCCGCTCGTAGGTGCGTGCGGCCGTCACCTCGGCCGTGACGCCGACGACCCCCTGGATCTCCCCGTCGGGCCCGTACCACGGCGCCTTCGACGTGTCGAAATACCGGGTCGTCCCGTCCGGAAACACCACCCGCTCCTCGGCGTTCCGGAGCGGTTCGCCCGTCTCGAGCACCCGCTGGTCGTCCTCGACGGCCGCCGCCGCGTGCTCGCCCTGGTGGAGGTCGAAGTCCGTCTTCCCGATCACGTCGTCCGGGGCCGGGTGGCGCTTGCCCTCGGCGTTGACCGGGACCGGGTCACAGATGGCGTCGCTGACCCGGACGTGGCGGCCCTGGCGGTCCTTGAAGTACACCGACAGCGGGATGTGGCCCAGCAGCCCCTCGAGCATGCCCTCCGCGCGCTCGCGTTCGCGACGGCCGCTCGCGTCCCGCAGGACGACCAGGCGCTGCCCCTCCCCCGCCGACGAGACGGACACGTCGATGGGCCGGTCGTCCGGCCACACGCGTGCCCCGTCGGCCGCGTCGATAGTCTCGACGCCCAGTACGTCGGCCAACCGCTCCCCCGCCCGGACGCCGAGCAGGTCGGTCGCCCCCTCGTTCGTCGCCCGGACGACCCCGTCCGCGTCGACGACTGCCGCCGGATCGGGGAGCGCCCCGAGCGGCACCTCGGCGGTCATGCCCTACCCATCGTTCCTCGGGCGGGATAACTTGTGGGGCCGCCGGTGGCGGCGTCGCTCCGGCGGCGGCCTCACGCCCCGGGCGTCTCCGGTCGTCTGCCCCGGCGGTGCCGTGGCCGGGAGCGAGCGACCCGGCCCGGATCAGAGCGCTTGTTTGATCTGCTGGACGAACTGTTGGGGGGGCAACGCCCCCGTGAACTCGCCGTCTTTGCCGTTGACGTTGATCTGGGGAACGCCCCGGACGCCGTACTCCCGGGACAGTTCCATGAACTCCTGTGACTCGACGGAGTTGGCCGTGACGTGCTCGTTCTCGATGGCGAGGCTGTGGGCCGTCTGGACCGCCCGCGGGCAGTGCGGACAGGTCGGCGTGACAAACACCGTGAGTTCGACGGGTTCGTCGATCGCTGCGAGTTCCGCCCGGACCCCCTCGCTCAGACCGGTCTCGCCGGTCGAGACGGCGATCGCGTCCTGCAGGAAGGAACCGAACTCCTGGCCCGACGGAATGCCGAAGTACCGGACGCCGGTGATCGCTTCGCGCGTGATGACCGTCACGGGCCCCCCGTCGTACCGGTCGGCACCCAACTCGGCCGCCAGCGGATCGTCCATGTCGTGGACGGCCGTCTCGATCTCGTCGGCCAGCGACGCGACCTCTTCGAGCAGTGTTACGGTTTCATCGCAATACTGGCAGTCGTCTTCGGTGAAGACGTGCAGCTCGATCGGATCGCCAAGTTCTCCGAGCAATTCCCTCACTTCGGCCTTGTCGTCCTCGTCGAGTATCGACATCGGTGACTCTACGTAGTGCTCACGGCACAATTATATTTTGCGATATCTACAATACTATTGCGTCGACGTGGCCCCGAAACGCGGCCGGATTCGCGACCGGAACTGACATGATCGGTGCTCTCACAGTATTCGCACAGGAGTACTATGAACGACGCCCCGTCCCAGTTCGAGCCGGCACTTCGGTCCGTAGCGGCGAACCTCCCGTGTCTCCTCCGGGGTGGGTGATAGCCGTGCCCAAGATCAGCGTCGAGGTGCCGGAGGAACTCCTGGCGGACCTCGACGAACACGTCGGTCCGGAGGGGAAGTTCGTCAACCGCAGCGAGGCGATCCGGGCCTCGATCCGCAAGACGCTCGATCAGCTCGACGACATCGACGCCCGCCACGGGAGGCTCGCGGATGACGAGTGACCGGGCAGTGACGGGCGCGCCCGACGCCGACCCGCTCCCGCTCGCTCGCCTGGGGCTGATCGCGGTGTTCGTGACGGCGCTGATCACCTCGCAGGTGACCGCCTCGAAGCTCGTGGGGATCGGGCTCCCGTTCTCGCTGCCGCTGGCGGGCGGGACGCTGATCGTCCCGGCGGCGGCGTTCGCCTACGCGATCACGTTCTTCGCCTCGGACTGTTACGCCGAACTGTACGGCCGGCGGGCGGCGACGCGGCTGGTCAACGTCGCCTTCCTGATGAACCTCGTCCTGCTGGCGCTGGTGTGGCTGGCGATCCGGGCGCCCGTGTTCGTCGGCTCGCCCGTCGGGCAGGCACCGTTCGAGCGCGTCCTCGGTGCGAGCACCGGCGTCGTCCTCGGCAGCATGCTCGCCTACCTCGTCAGCCAGAACCTCGACGTGCTCACGTTCCACCGGCTCCGCGAGTACACCGACGGCGACGCGCTCTGGCTCCGCAACGTCGGCTCGACGCTCACCAGCCAGTTCGTCGACACGGTCATTTTCATCACGGTCGCGTTCGTCGTCTTCCAGGGCATGGGCGCCGGCGCGGCCGCCGGGCTGATCGTCGGCCAGTACCTCGTCAAACTCGGCGTCGCCGTGCTCGACACCCCGTTCGTCTACGCCGTGGTCGGGGCCGCTCGCGCCCGCGAGACGGGTGCCGGCGCGCCCGAACCCTCCGACTGACCGGCGTCGACCCCGGCATTGCGGTCTCGGGCGCTACAGCAACAGGCGGCGCGGGTCCGCGAGGTACTCGGCCAGGGTGTTGACGAACCGCGCGGCGTCGGCCCCGTCGATCACGCGGTGGTCGATGGCCAGCGACAGCGGGAGGGTGGGTTCGGCGACCACCTCGCCGTCCCGCGCGACCGGGCGCTCCTCGATGGCCCCCAGGCCGAGGATGGCGGTGTTGGGGACGTTGATGATGGGGTCGGCGTACTCGCCGCCGATGGCCCCGAAGTTGGTGATCGTGAAGGTGCTGTCCTGCATCTCCTCGCGCGCGAGGTCGCGGTCGCGGGCCCGCCCGACCAGGTCCGCGAGGTCGGCGGCCAGTTCGAGCAGCCCCTTCCCGTCGACGTTCCGGACCACGGGGACGACGAGGCCGGCGTCGGTCGCCGTCGCCACGCCGAGGTCGTAGTACTCCTTGTAGACGATCTCCTCGTTCTCGGCGTCGAGTTCGGTGTTGAGCACCGGATGCTCCTCGAGAGCGGCGACCACCGCCTTCAGGACGAACGGCGTGTAGGTCAGGTGGACGCCCCGCTCCTCCGCGAGGGGGCGCAGGCGCTCGCGGGCCGCGACCAGGTCCGGGACCGCGACGCTGTCGTAGTGGGTGGCGTGGGGCACCTCCCGCCGCGAGCGGGCCATCTGCTCGCCGACGGACCGCCGGACGCTCCGGTAGGGCTCGCGGTGTTCGGGGCGCTCGCTCGCCTCGTCTGCCGCCCCACTCTCCGCGGCCTGGGGTTCTGTCCCCGCGGGCGCGGCCTGCGGTTCGCCGGCCTCGCCCTCCCGGGCGGCGTAGGCCCGCACCGTCGCCTCGTCGACGTAGGGCTGGCCCTCGCGAGTCTGGTCGGTCGGCACCGCGTCGACGTCGACGCCCAGTTCGCGGGCCAGCCGACGGGTCGCGGGCGTCGCCAGCGTCCGGTCGCGCCCGCCCGACTCGACCCGCGAGACGGCCGAGGCCACGGCGCTGTCCTCGGACTCGCCCTCGTCTCCGCTGTCACTCTCGTCCCCGCCGACCCGCCTGACCGCGGATTTCAGGTCGCGCTCCGCGCCGTCGCTCTCGCCGCTGTCGCTCTCGCCGTCGTCGCCCCCCTCGACGCGGCTGACGGCCGATTTCAGGTCGCGCTCCTCGTCGGCGCTCTCGTCCCCAGTCTCGTCGTCGCCCATCGCGGCCGCACGCACGTCGCCCTCGGTGATCCGGCCGTCGGGGCCGGACCCCGCGACCGATTCGAGGGCCACGTCGAGTTCGCGGGCGAGGCGGCGGACCGACGGCGGCGCGAACGTCCGGGCCGGACCGCCGCTCGTCTCGTCCCCCGCGGCTTCTCGGTCGGTTTCGTCGTCGCTGGCCCCGCTCTCGGTCGTCTCAGCCGGTTCGAGGTTCTCGACGGCTTCGGCCGCGCGCTCCTCGTCCGGGTCGATCTCGATCAGCACCTCGCCCACCTGGATCACGTCGCCCGGGCCGTGTGCGAGCGACTGGACGACGCCCGCGACCGGCGAGGGGACCTCGACGGCGGCCTTGTCGGTCTCGACCTCGGCCAGCAGGTCGTCCTCCTCGACGTGCTCGCCCGCCCGGACGTGCCAGGCCAGCAGTTCGCCCTCCGCGACCCCTTCCCCGAGGTCGGGCAGCCTGAAGGCGTACATGGGCCTAGAACTCGACGGCCTCGGTGATACCGTCTTTGATGCGGGCGGGCTCGGGGAGGTAGTAGTCCTCGAGCGCGTACAGCGGGAAGGGCACGTCGAAGCCGGTGGCCCGCCCGACGGGCGCCTCCAGGTACAGGAGCGCCTCCTCCTGGATCGTGGCGACGATCTCGCCGGCCAGCCCCCCGGTCTTGGGCGCCTCGTGGACGACGACGCCGCGGCCGGTCTCCCGGATCGATTCGACGATCGCGTCGGTGTCCATCGGCGAGAGCGTCCGGAGGTCGAGCACCTCGGCGTCGATCTCGGGCGCGAGGTCCTCGGCGGCCTCCAGGGTCGGCCGGGTCATCGCCCCCCAGGTGACGACGGTCACGTCGCTCCCCTCGCGGCGAACCGCCGCCTCGCCCAGCGACACGGTGTAGCGCTCGTCGGGCACCGCCTCGCGGAACGCCCGGTAGATGAGCTTCGGTTCGAGGAAGACGACGGGATCGGGGTCCCGGATCGCCGCAGCCAGCAGCCCCTTCGCGTCGCGGGGCGTCGACGGCACGACCACCTTCAGCCCCGGCTCGTGGACGAAGAAGGCCTCCGTGGACTCCGAGTGGTGCTCGGGCGCGCGGATCCCCCCGCCGTAGGGCGCCCGGATCACCATCGACGCCGAGAAGCGGCCCCGCGACCGCGAGCGCAGGCGCGCGACGTGGGAGACGATCTGATCGAACGCGGGGTAGATGAAGCCCATGAACTGGATCTCGGGGACGGGGCGCAGGCCCGCGGCCGCCAGGCCGACCGACGCGCCGACGATGCCCGACTCCGCGAGGGGCGTGTCGATCACCCGATCGGGGCCGAACTCCTCGATGAGCCCCTGGGTCGCCCGGAAGACGCCGCCGTTCTCGCCCACGTCCTCGCCCAGCACGAGGACGTCCTCGTCGCGCTCCAGTTCGCCGTACAGCCCGTCCCTGACCGACTGGACGAGCGTCAGATTCTGGGTCGAACTCACGAGCGCAGCACCTCGTCGCCGTGGCGCTCGCGCAGGTCCTCGAGGTACGCGAGCTGCTGTTCGAGCCGCCGGGGCATCTCCGCGTAGACGCTCGCGAACATCTCCGCGGGGTCGGGCCGCGGGTGGGATTCCGCGGCCTCGACGGCCTCGTCGATCTCGGCGTCGACGGCCGCCTCGATGGCGTCGACCCGCTCGTCGTCGAGCAGGCCCCGGTCGCGACAGAACGCCTCCATCCGGGGGAGCGGGTCCTTGCGCCGCCAGCGCTCGACCTCCTCGTCGTCGCGGTACACCGACGGGTCGTCGGCGGTGGTGTGGGCGCCGAAACGGTACTGGACCGCCTCGATCATCGTCGGCCGTCGCTCTCCCTCGCCGGGATCGCGGGCCTTCTCGACGGCCGCGCTGGTGACGGCGTACACCGCCAGCGGGTCCATCCCGTCGACCTGGACGCCCTCGAAGCCGTACCCCGCTGCCTTCCCGGCCAGGGTCTCGCTGGCGGTCTGGCGCGTCCGGGGCACGGAGATGGCCCACTGGTTGTTGTTACAGAAGAACACCGCCGGCACGTCGAACACGCCCGCGAAGTTCAGTCCCTCGTGGAAGTCGCCCTCGCTGGTCGCGCCGTCGCCGAAGTACGCGAGCGTCACGCCGTCCTCGTTCCGGAGCTTCGACGCCCAGGCCCACCCCGTCGCGTGGGGGATGTGCGTCGCGATGGGCACCGCGAGCGTGAACGCCGCGACGCCCTCCGGCGGGTCGTTGCCGGCCTCGTTGCCCATCCAGTACAGCAGGATCTGGTCGAGCGGCCACCCGTGGACCGACAGCGCGGCGTGCTCGCGGTAGCTCGGGAACAGCCAGTCGTCCTCGCGGAGGGCGTGGGCGCTGCCGACCTGGGCGGCCTCCTGGCCGGCCATCGGCGGGTACGTGCCCATCCGGCCCTGGCGCTGCAGACTCACCGCCCGCTGGTCGAGCTGGCGGGCCAGTTTCAGCTCCCGGTAGATCGACACCAGCTCGTCGTCGTCGAGATCCGGCACCGTCGCGCCCTCCCGGACCCGGCCGGCCTCGTCGAGTACCTGTACCTGATCGTCGGGATCGCGCTGGAGAAGCGTCAGGACGACCACCGTCCGTGGCGTGGCATGTGTCAAACGTTGGCGCGCCGTCGGCTTAGGGCTTTTCCGGGTTCATATCCCACCGCGGGTCATTTCCGGGAGTTATTTCCTTCGTGGGGATCTCGTCCGCGCCGCCGCTCAGTTGCCGGTCGCTCAGTCGTCGGCCGTTCCCAGCGCGCCGTCGCCCTCGAGGGCGGCCTCGACGAACAGTTCGCCCGCGCGGTACGAGGAGCGCACCATCGGCCCCGCGGCACAGTAGGCAAAGCCCAGTTCCTCCTCGGCGACCCGCGCCCAGGTGTCGAAGGCGTCCGGGTGGACGTACTCCGTCACCTCGAGGTGCGAGCGGGAGGGCTGGAGGTACTGGCCCAGCGTCACCACGTCGACGCCGACCGCCAGCAGGTCCCGGAGGGTCCGATACACCTCGTGGGCGTACTCGCCGACGCCGAGCATCAGGCTGGTCTTGGCGACGGCGTCGCTGTCGGCGATCCGCCGCAGCACCGACAGGGACTGCTCGTAGCCCGCCCGACGGTCCCGAACCGGCCACTGGAGGCGCGGGACGGTCTCGACGTTGTGGGCGAGCACGTCCGGGCCGGCGTCGATCACCCGCTCCACGAGGTCGATCTCGCCCCGGAAGTCCGGGATCAGCGCCTCCACGAGGATCGAGGGGTCCCGCTCCGTGATCGCTTCGACGGTCTCGGCGAACTGGCCCGCGCCCTGGTCGGGCAGGTCGTCGCGATCCACGCTCGTCAGGACGACGTACTCCAGGCCGATCTCCGCGACGGCGTCGGCGACCTGCTCGGGTTCCGCGGGGTCGGGCGGCTCCATCCCACCGGTCGCCACGTCACAGAAGTTACAGCCCCGCGAACACCGATCGCCCAGCAGCATGAACGTCGCCGTCCCGCCGTCGCCGTTCCGGCCCGACCAGCACTCCCCCAGGTTCGGGCAGTTGGCCTCCTCACAGACGGTGTGGAGGTCCCGCTCGCGCAGCGTCCGCTTGATCGACGTGAACTGCTCGCCCGACGGGCGCCGCACTTTCAGCCAGTCGGGCTTGCGGGACCGGCTCATTGCCGGCCGTTCGGCCGGCGACGGGAAAAGGGTGCGGTCGCCGGCCGCTCGCCCGCTGCCGTCACTCGCCCGCCTCTTGGTTCGCCCGCTGCCGTCACTCGCTCTGCTCCTGACCGCCGAGGGGATCCTCGGCCCCGCATTCCGTGCACTTGAACCAGTAGGAGTCGGGGTCCTGCGCGGCCTCGAACTCGGCGCCACACTCCTGGCACTCGTAGGTCGGTACCTCGTCCACGCCGATCATCGACTTGACTAACTGGATGACTGACATCACCGGGTCGAAGCGTCGCCACGCCGTTATAAGGTCGGCCGCGGTCTCAGGAGCTGTCGCTTCGGTCGTCGGGGCCGCCCGGACGCCCGCGTTCGGCCACACGAGGGGCCCGAATCCGCGCGCCGCGGCGTTTTCACCGCGTGCAACTACGCCGCGGCGTTTTCACCGCGTGCAACCGCGTCACGGCGTCTCGTCGTCGA
This sequence comes from Haloarculaceae archaeon, assembly GCA_042216055.1. Taxonomy (GTDB): domain Archaea; phylum Halobacteriota; class Halobacteria; order Halobacteriales; family Haloarculaceae; genus CAZMWG01. The sequence continues at coordinate 16,927 of JBDGUH010000072.1, read as the reverse complement.
CCGGGGGATCCTCGAACTGGTCGAGCACGTCCCGCCGGAGCGTGATGTCCAGTTCGATCTCGCCGGGCGTCACCTCGACGCAGGCCCGCTCGAGCACCGTCTCGTACACCTCGTAGTGGTTGCCCGCCTCGTCGATGCGCCGGTCCGCCCGCAGGAGGTCGTACTGCTCGCAGGCGTCGATCTGCCGATAGATCGTCGCCTCGGAGGCGTCGAGGTGGTCGGCGATCTCCTGGGCCGACACCGGCTCGACGGCCGCCAGCGCGAGGATGCGCCGCACGGCCTCGTTGCCCAGCACCTCGAACACGTTCTCCGGGTCCCACTCCTTGGACACGTGTCACGTCCGATCGGCCAGGGCCTTAACTCCGGCGTCGATGCCGTCGGTCAGGCCAGATCCGGCAGCCACGCCTCGTTGGCGGCGATGAGCTCCTCGGTCATCTCGTGGATCTCGTCGAGGGTCAGTTCGGCCGCCGTCAGGGGGTCGAGCTTCACCGCCTGGTGGGCGGCCTCGCGGTCGCCCTCGAGGGCGCCCGTCACCGCCCGCTCCTGGACGGCGACGTTCGAGCGACACAGCGCCGCCAGTTGCGGGGGCAACTCCCCCACTGCGCAGGGGTGGACGCCCGTCCCGTCGACGAGACAGGGCACCTCCACCAGCGCCTCCTCGGGGAGGTTCGCGACCGCGCCGGCCTCGTTGGGGACGTTGAGGTTGAGCTTGCGCACCTCGCCGGTCTCCATGGAGTGGATCACGCGGGCGCCGTACTCGTCGGAGCGCTCGACGGTGGCCGCTTCGGGGTCGAACGGCGGCCCCTCCGCCTCGAGGCGCTCGATGCGCTCGCGCCACCCCTCGAGGTAGGTCGCCGTCGCCATCCGCTCGGCGTAGCCCGTCCCGGTCATGGCCTCGATGGTCCCGGGGTCGGTCCGGAAGTAGGGGACGTACTCGCTGAGGTGGTGACTCGACTCCGTGGCGAAGGCGCCGAAGTGGTCGAACATCTCGAAGCGGACGGTGTCGCGCTCGTAGGTGTCGGGGTCGTCCATCGCCTCCCGGAGGGCGGGCAGGACGCTCTCGCCGTCCACCTCGGCCTCGAGGAACCACGCCATGTGGTTGATGCCGGCGACCCAGTGATCGAGGTCCGACTCGGGGACCTCGACGTAGTCGGCGATGGCCGCCGCGGTGTGCTGGACGCTGTGACAGAGGCCGATCACGTCCACGTCGGTCGCCGCGTCGATGGCCCAGCAACAGATCGCCATCGGGTTCGTGTAGTTCAACAGCAGCGCGTCCGGACACAGCTCTTCCATGTCCTCGGCGATGTCGACCAGCGTCGGCACCGTCCGCAGGCCCCGGAAGATCCCCCCGGGGCCGACGGTGTCGCCGATGGCCTGCTCGACGCCGTAGGACTCCGGGATCCTGATCTCGTTCTCGAACGGTTCGAGGCCGCCGACGGTGATCGTCGTGACGACGTAGTCGGCGCCCTCGAGCGCTTCCGCCCGGTCCGTCGTGGCCTCGATGGTCGGGTCGGCCTCGACCTCCTCGGCCATCGTCTCGGCCGCCCGGACCGTCGGCTCCAGTCTGTCGGGGTCGACGTCCATCAGCGCGATCTCGCCGTCGGCCAGCGCCGGGTACGAGAGGATGTCGCTCACGAGCGTCTTCGCGAACACCTGACTCCCGGCGCCGATCAGCGCGATTCGGGGCATACCCCGAGGCAACCGCCCCATCGACAAAAACCCCCGCCGGACCTGTTCCCCAGTCTGGACGTGGCGTCGTCACGTGGCTGCGCTGGCGGGGACCCGCGGCCCGCCTCCCGGCCGGCTCGTCGGGCCATGGAAACGCCTATGGCCTCCCGCCTCTCCGTTCTCGACGTGTCAGGTCGAACCGAGGGCGAGCCCCGCGTGGCCGTCGAGGAGGCCCTGCCAGACTTCGCCGACGCCTTTCCCTTCGAGCGGTTCAACCGCATGCAGACCGAGGTCCTGCCCGCGCTGCTCGACCGCGAGGAGAACGTCGTCGTCAGCGCGCCCACCGCGAGCGGCAAGACGGCGCTCGCCGAGGTCGCCATCTGCCGGACGCTGGCCGCCGGCGGCACCGCGCTGTTTCTGGCGCCCCTGCGCGCGCTGACCAACGAGAAGGAGCGCGAGTGGGAGCGCTTCGAGGACCTGGGCTACTCGGTGTACGTCGTCACGGGGGAGCGCGACCTGAACCCCCGCCGGGCCGAGCGGGCCGACATCCTCGTGATGACCCCGGAGAAGGCCGACTCGGCCACCCGCAAGCACGACACCTCGCGGTACGGCTTCGTCGAGGACGTGGACTGCTGTGTCATCGACGAGGTCCACCTGCTCGACTCCGAGCGCCGGGGCGCGGTGCTCGAGGTGACCGTCTCGCGGCTCCGCCGGCTCTGTGGTCCCCGCGTGGTGGCGCTGTCGGCGACGATGCCCAACGTCGAGGACGTGGCCGAGTGGCTCGACGCCGTCCCCGAGACCACCTTCGCGTTCGACGACGACTACCGGCCCGTCCCGCTCGAGGCCGACGTGCAGACCTACTCGCACGGCAAGAACGCCTTCGCCGACAAGTACCGCCGGCTCTACCGGGCGCTGGATCTGGCGGAGCCACACGTCCGCGAGGACGGCCAGGCCCTGGTGTTCGTCGCCTCCCGGCAGGACACCGTCGAGGCCGCCAAGAAGGCCCGCGACGAACTCGTCGAGCGCGACGTGCCCGTCAGCGCCCGCGGCGAGTACGACTTCCACACCGACGCCGCCGACCTCGACGACGACACCCTGCGCCAGTCGGTGCTCGACGGCGTGGGCTTTCACCACGCCGGCCTCTCCCGCGAGGACAAGAACCGCGTCGAGGCGTGGTTCCGTGAGGGGAAACTGGCGCTTCTCTTCTCGACGTCGACGCTGGCCTGGGGGGTGAACCTCCCCGCCCGCTGTGTCGTCATCCGGGACACGAAGCTCCACGATCCGCTCGAGGGCGAGGTGGACATGAGCCCCCTCGACGTCCTCCAGATGCTCGGGCGGGCGGGCCGACCGGGCTACGACGACCGGGGGTACGCCTGGGTCGTCTGCGACCGCTCGGAGGCCGACAAGTACCGCCGTCTCCTGCGGGACGGCACCCCCATCGACTCGCGGCTGGCGGGCGAACTCGACGCCCACCTCAACGCCGAGATCGCGCTGGGCACGATCCGGGACCTCGAGGACGTGATGGACTGGCTGGAGACGACGTTTTACTACGTGCGCGCACAGCGCGACCCCGAGGCGTATGCCGCCGACGGCCTGCGCGAGCGTGTGAGCGACACGCTCGCGGACCTCGTGGACGCGGGATTCGTCGAGCGCGACGACCTCGCGCTGTCGGCGACGCCCCTGGGGCGGCTTGCCTCGGCGTTCTACCTCCGACTGGACACCGCTCGCCGCTTCGCCGACGCCTGCGAGGACGCCGCCGACGGCCTCGACGAGACGACCGTCCTCCGGGCGGTCGCGGGGGCCGGCGAGTTCGACAGCGTCAGCGCCCGCAGCGACGAGGAGGACGCCGTGCGGGCGGTGCTGGGCGAGACGGGGACCGACCTCGACCCCGGCCAGCGGAAGGTGCTGGCCATCCTCCGGGCCGCGATGTCGGGCACGACCCCGACCGAACTCCGGAGCGACGCCTGGGCCATCCGGCAGAACGCCCTGCGCCTGCTGGCGGCGCTGCGGGCCTTCCTCGACCGCCTTGCCCAGCCCCGGCACGCGAACTGCGCCCGCCGGGTCGAGGCCCGCGTCGAGCACGGCATCAGCGCCGACGCCGTCGGGCTGACCGCCGTCGACGGCGTGGGGTCGGGCCGGGCGAGCACGCTCGCTGGCGCGGGCCTGCGGACGCCCGCGGACGTCATCGCGGCGGGCGTCGACGGCCTCGTCGCCGCCGGCCTCTCCGAGGGCGTCGCCGAGCGCGTCGTCGAAAACGCCGGGGAGTGTCCCGCCGTCGCCGTCGAGTGGGGCGCGTTCCCCGACGCCATCGACCCGGGCGAGCACGCGCTCCACGAGGTGACCGTCCGCTCGACGGCCGGCGACGCCCGCGCGGGCCTGCGCGTGACGGTCAACGGCCACGAGATGACGGCGAAGGGCTCGTATCTCGGCGAGGCGACGCTCCCCGTCGCGCTGTTCGGCGGCGACGCCGACGAACTCGAGATCACCGTCGCGGTGACCTTCCCGGCCCTGCCGCTCGACCCCGTCCGGGAGTCCCGGACCGTGTCCGTCCGGTGAGACGACGGCAGAGCGTGGCCGTCCGGAGATCCGAAATCCTGCCGTTTCAGGCCCTCTCGCGGATTATCTCGGCCAGTTCCTCGGGCGTCTCGGCTACGAGGTCGGCGTTCCCGGTCGCGACCTGGGCCGCGCCGACGCCGAACGCGACGACGGTCGCGCCCGCCCGCGCGGCGGCGGTCGTCCCGTGGTGGGAGTCCTCGATCGCCAGCAGGTCCTCGGGCGCGACCCCCAGGCGGTCGGCCGCGGCCTCGTACACCGCGGGGTCGGGCTTGCCGGGCCCGTCGATCTCGGCGACGCTCAGCGTCTCGTCGAAGGGCAACTCGAAGCGCTCGAGCACCGTCTCGTACCAGTCGGGCGGCGAGGCGGTCACCATCGCCACCGGGACCCCGCGCTCGCGCAGTTCGGCGATCAGTTCCCGGGTGCCCCGCGTCAGAGTGACCTCCTCGCCGTAGATGTCCTCGGCCGCCCCCTCGTACAGGGCGGTGAACCGGTCGTAGCTCACGGCGACGTCGTACTTCGCGTCGAGCACGTCGTACAGTTCCTCGTAGAAGATGCCCGTGAACTCCTCGGTCGGCACCTCCTCGCCGGGGACGACCTCCGGGAGGATCCGCTCGCGCTCCAGTTCGATCCAGTAGTCCTCGGAGTTCACGAGGACTCCGTCCATGTCGAACGCGACCGCGTCCATGTCGAGACGATGGCTACCGCCGGTGATACGCGTGTCGCTTGGCGGCGGGCCGCGGACGCCGGCCGACTCCCGATCGACTGTCCGAGAGGTGTCGATAAAGTGTATGGGACCGTCTCGTGCGGCGTGAAACGAGTGAAACGGTTCGCGAACGACGCGAAAAACGCTCCAAACCGGGCGAAACGGTTCGAACCGGGTTTAACCGTACCGCCTTTATATGGGGGTGCCAGCACAAGGGTGAAGCGAGGAGGTCCACAATGTCCATCGCGCCCCGGTTCGACGCCGAGAACTCCCCCGAGACGCTCGCTACCGTGCGTCGCATCGCCTTCCGACCGGTCGAGACCGCGGCCTTCTGGGCCGCCGTCGCGCTCCCGCTTGCCTACGTCGCGTTGATGGTCGGGGGACTCGACGGACACGACCTCCTCCTCCTGGTCGGCGTCGCCGCGGTCCACGTCCTCGCCCTGGGACTCGGTCGCGACCACGCCCGCTGACACCCCTTCCGTTCCCCGGGCCCCCTTCCGTTCCCCCTCGAGTTCAAGTACGAACAC
>JBDGUH010000072.1:0-11373 GCA_042216055.1 Haloarculaceae archaeon | reverse complement strand
CCCCTTCCGTTCCCCGGGCCCCCTTCCGTTCCCCCTCGAGTTCAAGTACGAACACGGGTCCAGGGGGGACCATGCACGACGGCGTCCACGTGATGGCCGGCGACTGTACCACGATCTTCGACGGCGACGGCGATCGGGAGCGCGAGCACCGCGGCGACCTGCTGGCGGTCGTCAAGCCCGACAACACCGTCCTCGTCCACGACGCCGCGGGCTACCAGCCCGTGGCGTGGCTCACCCGCGCGGAGTCGGTCGCCATCGAGGACGGCCTGCTCCGCGCCCGCGACGGCAGTCAACGGCTGCGTGTCGCGCTCCATCATCGGCACGGCCGCGCGCGGTATCCCGTCTCCCGCGCCGGCGTGCCGGTCGGCGACTGCCCGGACTGTGGCGGGCCGCTGGTCCGGGCGGACGGCGCCGTGACCTGCACCGGTTGCGAGCGCGAACACGGCCTCCCGACGGGGGCCACCGTGACCGACGAGCGCTGTGCGTGTGGCCTCCCGACCGTCCGCGTCGAGCGCGGGCAGGCCTTCGAGGTGTGTCTCGACCGGTCCTGCGATCCCCTGGACGAGCGCGTCCGCGCGGCGTTCGACCGCGAGTGGGACTGTCCGGACTGCGGCGCGCCCCTCGAGATCGTCCGGCGGGGCGGCCTGCTGGCGGGGTGTTCGCGCTATCCCGACTGCGGGACGGCGCTCTCGCTCCCGGACGGGGTGATCGTCGACACGTGTGACTGCGGGCTCCCGGTGTTCGAGACGGCGACGGGCCGGCGGTGTCTAGACGCCGACTGCGAGGCGTCGGTTTAGGGCGGGCCGTTGCCCGTCGTGACCGCGACCCGCAGGGGCTTTGGTCGCCCGGCCACCAGCCACGCACATGGAACTGCGCCTCGAGGGCGACGTGGTCCGGGCCGGCGGGCAGGCCCGCGAGCGATTCTACGACGCGCGGGGGTACGGGCGCGCGCTCTCAGGGGGCGCGCTCGAACTCGCGCCCGTCGAGGCCGCCCACCTGCTGTACCGGGGCGACCTCGACGCCGTCGACGGGATGGACTTCCGGGCCTTCCTCTCCTCGGCGGCCGTCTCGGAGGTGGACTTCTTCGTCTACAAGGACCTGCGCGACCGGGGCTTTTACCTCTCGCCGGCCCGCGAGGGGTGGGTCGAGGACCCGGCGGGCGCCGACTTCGTGGTCTACCCGCGCGGGCAGGGCCCCTGGGACGACGGCGTCGCCTACCGGGTGCGGGCCGTCGGCGAGCGCGCGACGGTGCCGGCGGCGGATCTGGGCGAGTGCGTGCTCGCCGTGGTCGACGAGGAGTCCGAGATCACCTACCTCCGGACCCGGCGGCCCGACGTGGCCGGGACGAGCGCCGGCCCGCCCGACCGCGTCGAGGGCGAACTGCTGGCCGACCGGGTGCTGTGCTGGGACCCGCCCGCCGCGCTCTACGAGCGGGCCTTCTACGGCCAGCGCCTCGACGACGAGGGTGGAGCCGTCCAGCTCTCCCTGGTCGAGGCGGCGTCGCTCGCTCGCGCCGGCGTCCTCGCCCTGCCGGCGGGCGTCGACGCCGTGATCGAGCGCGGCCGCGAACTGGAGGGCGAGCGCTTCGACCGCCGACTCCGGGTGTACGACGCGCTCCGGGACGCCGGCGTCGTCCCCAAGACCGGCTTCAAGTTCGGCGCGGACTTCCGGACCTACGCCGACGTGACCGACGTGGCGGACCTGGGTCACGCCGAACTCCTGGTGCGGGCCCTCCCGGCCGAGCACGCCTTCGAGCCCCGCGACCTCGCGCTCGACGTGCGCCTGGCCCACGGGGTGCGAAAGACGATGGTGTTCGCGCTCGTCGGCACCGACCTCGAGTGGGTCGCCGTCGAGCGCCTGACGCCGTGACGCTCTCACATGGAAGCGAACCCTTTTTGCGCGGCAGGGGACCACAGGCAGGTAGACTGGCGCCCGCCAGTCGCCCACTATGACCGACGACGACGCCACCCGCGAGCCCGATGGACCGCGCGCCGACAGTGCCGACGCTGCCGGCGACTCGTGGTGGCGCGAGTCGCGGGCGCGCCCGGACGGGGGTGAGCCGACCGACGCGGGGCGAGCCACGCCGGCGCTCCGCGCTGACGGCGGCGCCGACGCTGCCGGGGCCGACGACGTGGCGCTCGACCCCTGGGGGTCCGCGACGGTCGCCGACTACCGCAAGCTCTTCGAGCAGTTCGGCATCGAGGAGTTCGACGAGGTCCTCCCCGAGGTACCCGATCCGCACTACCTGATGCGCCGGGGGGTCATCTTCGGGCACCGCGACTACCGTCCCGTCGCGCGGGCGATGCGCGAGGGCGACCCCTTCGCCGTCCTCTCGGGGTTCATGCCGACCGGCGACCCCCACGTCGGCCACAAGATGGTGTTCGACGAGATCATCTGGCACCAGCAGCGCGGCGGGGACGCCTACGGGCTGATCGCCGATCTCGAGGCCCACGCCGCGCGGGACCTCGACTGGAACGTGATCGACGAGCACGCCCGCAGCTACGTCCTCTCGCTGCTCGCGCTGGGCTTTGACCCCGAGGCGGGCACCCTCTATCGGCAGTCCGACAACCGCGACGTGCAGGATCTGGCCTTCGAACTGGGGGCCGAGGCCAACTTCTCGGAGTTACAGGCGATCTACGACTTCGACGGCGAGACCGACGTGAGCCACATGCAGGCGGTCGTCACCCAGATGGCCGACATCCTTTTTCCCCAGCTCGGGGAACCGAAGCCGACGGTGATCCCGGTCGGCCCCGACCAAGATCCGCACATGCGCCTGGCGCGTGACCTCGCCGGCCGGATGCGCTACTTCGGCGTGACCCGTGCCTACGCGAGCTTCGAGGCGACCGACGCCGAGCGGGGGGTACTCGGCGCGGCCTACGAGGCCCTGGCCGGCGACCGCCCCGACGACGACCCCGTGCGCTGTGTCGAGGCCGCCGACTGGATTGAGGCCGAGATGCGGGCCGACGACGCCGCGAGCGGCGCCGTCGAGAAACTCCGGGCGGCGGGAAAAGAGCCGCTGCGTCCCCGGACGCGGATCCTCGACCGCAACGCCACCGACGCGGCCTTCGAGGCGCTGATCGAGGCCGTCGAGGGCGAGAAGCGCGTCTACGACGAGCACGTCGACGCGTTCGACCTCTCGCGCGAGGCGGCCGACGACCTCGCCCGCGAGGTCGAACTCGCACACGGCGGCTACGGCTTCCTGCCGCCCTCGTCGATCTATCACCGTTTCATGACCGGACTGACCGGCGGCAAGATGTCCTCGTCGGTGCCGGCCTCCCACATCAGCCTCCTCGACGACCCGGAGGACGGCTACGACAAGGTCAAGGCCGCGACCACCGGCGGGCGCGAGACCGCCGAGAAGCAGCGCGAACTCGGCGGTCGGGCCGACGAATGCCCCGTCTACGAACTGTACGCCTACCTGCTGGCAGGCGACGACGACGAGTTCGCGACCGAGGTGTACGAGGAGTGTGTCGGCGGCGAGCGCCTCTGTGGCGACTGCAAGGAGCAGGCCGCCCGCCTGATGGAGGAGTTCCTCGCGGACCACCAGGAGAAACGCGAGGAATGGGCCGACCGCCTCGACGAACTCGACATCTCCTTTGACTCCGACCGGGGTCGATAGCTCGCTCCTCGCGGCCGATCGACGGCCCGGGTTGTCAGTCGCTATCCACATTACTGATTTATTATCCCATACACATAGTGGGATGCATGCAGACTGGATCAGCGGGGAACACGGATCGTGACGACGGTGCCGGACGCCGGCCGGGGCCACGGCGGGGGCCGTCCCGGGCGGTGCTGGTAGCGGGCCTTCTCGCCGTTCTCGTGGTGGTTGCCGGCTGTGGGGGGTCAAGCAGTAGCGCGACGCCGACGGCGAGCGGCGGCGGATCGACGCCGACGGCGACGGCGACCGTGACGCCGTCACCGACCGGCACGCCGACGGCGACGGCGACCGAGGGCGGACCGTCCCTCTCGGAACTCCCGGTCGATCCCCGACGGACCTTCCAGCGGACGGCCGACCTGCTCTCGGTGAGCGCCCAGATGCCCGAGTTCGAGGTGGTCGACGAGCGTGCTCCCGCCGGCCCCGGTCTCCCGGGCTACGTGCGGCTGCTCGCCGCCCGTCCTGGTGGGGCCAGCGACGCCGCTCGAATCGCCACCTACCGGGCCGGGACGGTAACCGTCCACGCGCCGGCGGCCGAGCGCGCGTCGAGTGCGGCCATCGAACGGGCGCTCGTGCGGGCGGACGTGCGTGCCATCCAGGACGACCTGGGGTGGCTCGGCCCGGCCCAGTCTGCCCGGGCCGATCTGACCGGCGAAGCCTATCGCCAGGGGATGGCCGAGTTCGTGCTGGGGGCCTACGAGCGTGCGCACATGGACGAGGTGACGACCGACGCCCTCCAGCAGCGCTACGCCAGCGCCCAGACGGGCGTTCGCTACCGCCTCGCACCGCGCGTCGCCGGACTCGCCTACTACGAACGCCGCGTCGACGACCCCGCGAACGTCACGCGCGTCGTCGTGGATCCGCCGGCCACGAGCGAGCAACTGCTCCACGACACCGACGAGGGCCAGGCTGATCTGACCGTTCGGACGAACTTCGACACCGAGCAGTGGCGCGTCGAGAATCACGGCCCCCGGGGCGAACTCGCCACTCGCCTGGTACTGCGTGACCAGCTGTCGCGTGACCGCGCCGAACGGGCCGCCGCCGGCTGGGCGGCCGACCGGCTCATCACCGCCGACAACCCCGCCCACAACGCCAGTGGCTACGTCTGGGTTCACCGGTGGGACAACGAGAGCCAGGCCGACGAGTTCGAGGCCGCCGCCCGCGCGTTCCTCCAGGCGCGCCGGTCGGCCGGCGGGGACGCGTCCTTCGAGTACGTCCGGGCCAGCAACGAGGTCACGGCTATCGTGGCCGGCGAAGGCGGCTTCGTCGACGTCGTCACCGTCCAGGGTGCCGGCAACAGCGCGGTGGATCTCAACATCGGCGGCATCGTTTGAGCCCGGGGTCCCCCGGACTTCCCCGTTCGACGGTCCTCGAGCGAGCGATCGCCGCCCGACCGCCCTCGAGTGCCGCGTCGCTGCGCCCTGGCGACGGCGGTACTGGTGAACCGCCCTCGTGGCCGACGAAACCCTTTAGGGGGGCCGGGGCCACCCTGGGCACATGGCGTCCGAACCCCACCGTCGACGCGCCGCTCGCCAGCCGAGAGTCGCGGGGTTCGGCTTCTTTTTCGCTCGCTGACGGCCGGCGGACTCCGGGCGGCCCGGTCCCTCGGACGAAACCGGTCGGCGCGAGAGGGAATCGTTAACTGACGGACCCGCGGTACACCAGACAACGAACGCGCGAGCATGACGTACACAGAAACCCAGGTGGCCCTCCTGCGGGCCGCCGAAAGCGAGAACAGGCACGTCGAGGACCTGGCCGACGAGGCGGGCCTCGTGGTGGAGAACGCACGCCGGGCCGCCTTCGAACTCGAAGACGAGGGACTTGTCGAGATCACCGAGTCGGCCGTCGAGGACGTAACGCTCACCGACGAGGCCCGGTCCTACGTCGGGGCGGGCCTCCCGGAGATCCGCCTCTATCGGGCGGCACTCGAGGCCGGGGCCGACGAGGAACCCGCCGAGATGGGCGCGGTCATCGGGGCCGCGGGCCTCGAGGGGCCGGCCGTCGACATCGCGCTCTCGAACTACGCCCGGAAGGGGTACGGCGCCATCGAGAGCGGACAGATCACGGCCGCCCCCGGCACCGACCCCGACGCCGACGAGGAACAGGCGGTCCTCGAGCGACTGGCCGCGGGCGAGTCACCCGCGGCCGGCGAGGACGTCCTCGCGCAACTGGAGCGCCGCGACCTGATCGAACGTGTCGAGCGGACCGAGCGCTCGGTACGACTGACCGACGACGGAGTGACCGCGCTGATGGAAGGCGTCGAGGCCGCCGAGACGGTCGATCGGCTCACCCCCGAGATGCTCACTAGCGGGGCGTGGGAAGACGTCGAGTTCGCCGAGTACAACGTCGCTGCCGACGCCGAACCCGTCCAGCGGGGCAAGGAGCACATCCTCCGCCAGACCGCCAACCGCGTGAAGGACGTGCTCGTAGGGATGGGCTTCCAGGAGATGGCGGGCCCCCATGCCGACGCGCAGTTCTGGATCAACGACTGCCTGTTCATGCCACAGGATCACCCCGCCCGCACCCACTGGGACCAGTTCGCGCTCGAACATCCGAGCGAGATCAAGGCGTTGCCCGCGGACCTCGTCGAGCGCGTCCGCTCGGCCCACCTCGATGGCGTCGGCGAGGACGGTGAAGGATATCACTCCCCGTGGACCGAGGAGACGGCCCGCCGGCTGGACCTGCGGGGGCACACCACCTCGCTGTCGATGCGCTATCTCTCCGGCGAGCAGGTCGGCGACCTCGAACCCCCGGAACGGTACTTCAGCGTCGAGAAGGTGTACCGCAACGACACGCTCGATCCGACCCACCTGCTCGAGTTCTTCCAGATCGAGGGGTGGGTGCTGGCCGACGAACTCTCCGTGCGTGACCTCATGGGGACGTTCACGGAGTTTTACGAGCAGTTCGGCATCACCGACCTGGAGTTCAAGCCCCACTACAACCCCTACACGGAGCCGAGCTTCGAACTGTTCGGCGAGCACCCCGAGACCGGCGAGGTCGTCGAGGTCGGTAACTCGGGGATCTTCCGCGACGAGGTGCTCGACCCGCTGGGCGTCGCCGGCGACGTGATGGCCTGGGGACTCTCCCTGGAGCGGCTCCTCATGCTGATGTACGGCTTCGAGGACATCCGCGACGTCCACGGGACGCTGTGTGACCTCGAACTCCTGCGGGAGACGGAGGTGGTGCACTGATGCCCGTCGTCGACGTCGATCCCGACGAACTCCGGCGGCTCACCGGTCACGAGGACAAGGACGACGAGCAGCTCCGGTCCGATCTGTTCGACCTGGGCCTCGAGTTCGAGGGCTGGACCGAGGACGACGCGTTCCAGCTCGAGTTCGCCCCCGACCGGCTCGACCGCCTCTCCGTCGAGGGGGTCGCCCGCTCGCTGCGGTATCACTACGGCGACGACCGCGGGGTGTACGTTCCCGCGACGAACGACGCCGAGTGGACCATCCGGGTCGAGGACCAACCCGAGGGCCGTCCCTACGTCACGGGCGCGATCGTCCGGGGGCTGGACCTCGACGAGGACGCCCTCGACTCGCTCATCCAACTCCAGGAGAAGCTCCACGCGACGATGGGACGGGCCCGCGCGAAGGGCGCCATCGGCGTCCACGACCTCACGATGCTGAAAGGCGAGGCGGGGACTGGCGGCGGGAGCGACAAGTCGGTGCGCTACACCAGCGTCTCACCCGAGGGCGACCGCTTCGTCCCGCTGGAGAGCGATCGCGAGATGACGCCCGCCGACGTGCTCGCCGAGCACCACATCGGGGCCGAGTACGCCGATCTCGTCGAGTCTTTCGATCGGTACCCCGCCATCTACGACGCCATCGGGCTGTTCTCGTTCCCGCCGGTCATCAACGGTCGCCGGACGGAGGTCACGACCGGTTCGCGCGACCTGTTCATCGAGATGACCGGCACCGACCAGTGGACCATCGACCACATGCTCAACATCGTCTGTTACGCGCTCGAGGCGCGGGGCGGGAAGGTCGAGGAGGTCAACGTCGAGTACGCCGATGATGTCCCCGGCGAGCACGCGGGACGGGCACTCGTTCGGCCGGACCTCTCCACGAAGTCAAAGACCGTCACCCACGACCGCCTCGAGGGCATCGTCGGCGTCGACCTCGACCCCGACGAGGTGGTCGACTACGCCGAGCGCGCGGGGCTGGACGCCGAGACGGAGATCTACGGCGACGACGAGATCCGCTACGAGGTGACGATCCCGCCCTACCGCGTGGACGTGCTCCACCCGCTTGACGTGATCGACGACATCGGTCGGGCGCTCGGGTTCAACGACCTCGACCCGACCTATCCCGACGTGTCGACGGTCGGCGGGCGCCACGAGCGCTCGCGGCTCGAGGACGCCGCCCGCGACGCGCTGGTGGGGCTTGGCTTCGAGGACCTGCTGAACTTCCACATGATCAACGAGGCCGAGACCTTCGATCGAATGGCGCTCGATCCCGGGGCCGACGCCGTCGGCGCGGCCGACCCGGTGACCATTCGCGAGCCCTACAGCGAGGCCTACACGATGCTGCGGACGTGGGCGCTGCCCTCGCTCATGATGGTACTCGAGAACAACACCCACCGCGCGTACCCCCAGGACCTCGCGGAGATCGGTCTCGCGGCCCACGTCGACGAACGGGAGAACACGGGCGTCGCCGAGCACCGGACCGTCGCCGCGGTCCTCGCGCGCACGGACGCCTCCTACGAGGACGCGAAGGCGCGCCTGCAGGCACTCGTCGACGCCTTCGATGCGGACCTGGAGACGCCGCCGACCGACCACCCGACGTTCATCGACGGCCGCGCCGCCGACGTGGTGATCGACGGCGAAGCCGTCGGCGTGATCGGCGAGGTCCACCCCGCGGTGCTGGTCGAGCACGACCTGGAGTTGCCGGTAGCGGCTTTCGAGTTCCGACTGGACGCGCTGGCGTAGGCGAGGTGGATACGCGCCCGAGCGTGGCGAGGCGCGCTTTTTCGCCCACGTTTTTGCGCGAGTGGTGCGCGAGCGGAGCGAGCGCACCCGAGTGGAAAAAGGTGGTCGCAACACGACCTGGAGTTGCCGGTAGCGGCTTTCGAGTTCCGACTGGACGCGCTGGCGTAGGCGAGGTGGATACGCGCCCGAGCGTGGTGAGGGCGCGCTTTTTGGCGAACAGGCGACGGCGATTCCCCTCCGCGCGGCCGGCCGTCGCACTCCCGCTGTGGGCCGCGCGGGGACTGTCAGGTCACGCCGGGGTTGGTCCCGTCACCCGCCATAAATGCTCGTCGTACGGGTTGCTCCGGCCCGCACGATGGGCGTCACCCCGCCCGGCCGGTCTCGTTCTCGAACCAGGGGACGATCACGGCCGCGAGGCGCTCGTGGGCGGTCGCGTACGTCGTCCCGCTGGGGGCGTCGCCGGCCTGGTGGTAGCTGCCGAACTGCGAGTGGTTCAGGCCCGGTAGTTCGCGTACCGCGGCGTCCGCGGGGAGGTCCGCCAGGTGACGCCGGTAGGCGTCGCGGTTCAACACGCCGTCGGCGTCGCCGACGACCGACAGCGCCAAGAGGTTCGTCCCCGAGAGGTCGCGGTCGCAGTAGGAGCCAAAGAGGAGGACCCCCGCCACCCGATCGGGGTGGTTCGCGGCGTAGCGACAGGCCATCACCCCGCCCAGCGAGTGGCCGCCGACGTACCAGTCGATGTCGTCGTCGACGATGCGGCCAGCCACGCCCTGGTCGAGAACGGCGAGGTTCAGCGGGGCCTTCGGGATCACCACCCGGACGTTGGCCTCGCGGGCCAGGGGGGCCAGCGACTCGACGTAGGCGTCCGGGTGGACGCGCCCGCCGGGGTAGAACACGAGGCCAGCGGCCGTCGGATCGTCGCCCGGTTCGAGGACGTACCCGCCGTGGGCACGGGAGACGTCGACGGCGTCGCCCTCGCCCACCGCGCGGACGCCGTCGGCGGGGCCGTGGTACGGCGTCAGGACGAAGAAGAGCCCGCTCGACGCGAGGACGACGGCGGGGACCAGCAGCCAGACGAACGCGCGCTTGCCCTGCCGGCGGACGGCGTCGGGGAGGCGGTCTGTGAGCACGCTCCCGGGTTCGGCCGACGCTCAGGTAACGCTACCGGAGATCGGCGCCGACGGCGTCCCCGACGCTGTCGAAGCCGTCCCGCTCGAGCAACGCGAGCAGCCCCTCGTTGATCTCGCGGGCGACGGCGGGACCGCGGTAGATCAGACCCGTGTACAGCTGGACCAGCGAGGCGCCGGCGCGGAGCTTGCGGTATGCGCCTTCGGCGGTGCTGACGCCGCCGACGCCGATCACCGGGACGTCGACGCGCTCGGCGGCGAAGTGGACGGCGGCCGTCGCCCGCTCCTCGATGGGTTTCCCCGAGAGGCCGCCCGTCTCGGTCCGGTTGGGCGAGCGCAGGCTGGCGGGCCGCTCCGTCGATGTGTTGGTGGCGACGACGCCGTCGAGGCCGAGGTCGGTCACCAGGTCGAGCGCGTCTGCCATCGCCGGTTCGGGGAGGTCCGGCGAGAGCTTCACCAGCAGGGGCGCGGCGCCGGCGTCCTGCAGTTCGGTCAGGACGGCGGCCATCCGGTCGCGGCTCTGGAGTTCCTCGAACCCCTGGGAGTTGGGACAGGAGACGTTGACGACGAAGAAGTCCCCGCCGGCGGCGACCCGCTCGTAGGTCTCGCGGTAGTCCGCGGGCGCGTCGGCGGCCGCGACGTGTTCGCTCTTGGCGACGTTGACGCCGACGGGGACCGGCGCGTCCGTCGCGGCGAGGCGCTCGCCGACGGCCTCGGCGCCGTCGTTGTTCAGTCCCATCCGGTTGACGAGCGCCTCGTCTTCCGCGAGGCGAAACAGGCGCGGGCGGGGGTTGCCAGACTGCGGGGCGGCGGTGACGCCCCCGACTTCGACGAAGCCGAAGCCGAGCGCCGCCAGCGCGCGCGGCAGATGGGCGTTCTTGTCGAACCCGGCGGCGACGCCGACGGGATTAGGGAAGGACTGGCCGAACGCCTCGACGCGGAGGCGGGGGTCCTCGACGGCGTAGTGGCGGGCCATCGCGTCGGCGACGGGAGTGTCCTGGACCAACCCGAGGCCGCGACAGACGAGGCCGTGGGCGGTCTCGGGCGGGAGCCTGAACAGAACGGGTTTCGCGAGGTCGTAGGGGTTCATGGACACCTGTGCCTGCCACGCGCGACGCGTGCGTGACGCGTGCGACGATGGTACGTCAGAACTCGTGCTCGACGTCTTCGGGATCTGCCTTCTGGATGATGATCTTGTTGTCGCGGACGCGGACGAACACTTCGTCGCCGATCTCCAGGCCGGCCACGGCCAGTTCGTCCTCGTGGAGGTTGATGTGTACGTTGTGGTACTCGCCGTCCTCGTCTTTGGCGCCACTCGGACTGAGCTTCTTCTTTCGCACCATCGCGCTATCCTATTCCGGTCTTGGCCGGAGGACGTACTTAAGTCTACCGTGCGCGGGCGCCCGCTATCGCCGCGTGCGAGCGGGTTTCGGGGGCCGTCGTGGCGCGTCTGTCGACCCACGTATATAAGTGATCCCGCCGACGGGCGGGGATTTGGGGGGTATATTTATAATGGGTCATGTGCTGAATTGACATGGAGCGGTGGAAACCATGGCACGCGACAACGACAAGCGCAACTTCGCGCTGCGAGAGGCGGACGGCGAGGAAACGAGTGTCTTCTCCGGCGGCACGCCACGACAGGCCGCGCTCAAGGCGGCCCG
>JBDGUH010000031.1:27098-30523 GCA_042216055.1 Haloarculaceae archaeon | reverse complement strand
TCCACTCGACGGCGTACAGCGTCCCCTCGTCCCGAAGGGTCCGGCCGACCTCCCGCAGGTGCTCGACGTTGCCGCCGTGGGCGTTGACGTAGATCACGCGGTCGATACCGTGGTAGGCGAGGTTGCGCGTGATGGACTTCACGTACTCCCGGAAGGCCGGGGCGTCGGCCCACATCGTCCCGTGGAACTGCCGGTGGTGGGGGCTGACGCCGACGGTGATCGTCGGGGTGCAGAGATAGCCCGTCCGCTCGGCCGCCGCGCGGGCAAAGTTCTGTGCGATGATGTGGTCGGTCCCCTCCGGGAGGTGTGGGCCGTGCTGTTCGGTCGACCCCAGCGGCACCAGCGCCAGCGACTCCTCCTCGAAGTACGATCCCAGGTCCGGCCACGCTTCGTCGGCCAGGTACATGAGCCAACCACGGACGGGGAGTGACTTGAACGTGGCGAGGCCGGTCGCACGCCTCGCTGACGGGCCGGAACGCGACGCGCTTAACCTCGCTCGTCCACTAGCCCGACTCCATGAGCGAGGCGGGAGCCGCGGCGTTCACGGCGCTCGGCGACGCGGTGCGCCAGGCCCTCTCGGAGCGGGGGTTCTCGGCGCCCACGGAGCCACAGCGCCGCGCGATTCCGCCGCTCGCGGCGGGCCGGGACGCCCTCGTGGTCGCGCCGACCGGGACCGGCAAGACCGAGACGGCGATGCTCCCCGTGCTCGACGCGCTGGCGGGCGAAGAGCGGTTCGGCATCGGCGCG
The DNA here is from genome assembly GCA_042216055.1 of Haloarculaceae archaeon. GTDB lineage: Archaea > Halobacteriota > Halobacteria > Halobacteriales > Haloarculaceae > CAZMWG01. The sequence goes on along the minus strand of JBDGUH010000031.1, from coordinate 29,776 downwards.
CTGTACGTCACCCCGCTGCGGGCGCTGAACCGCGACATGCGCGAGCGCCTGGAGTGGTGGGGCGAGACGCTCGACCTCGACGTCGACGTGCGCCACGGCGACACCACCGACTACCAGCGACAACAGCAGGCCGACGACCCGCCGGACGTGCTGGTGACGACCCCCGAGACCCTGCAGGCAATGTTGACGGGGAAGAAGCTCCGGAAAGCGCTCGTGGACGTCGAACACGTCGTCGTCGACGAGGTGCACGAACTCGCGGCCGCCAAGCGCGGCGCGCAGTTGACGGTCGGCCTGGAGCGACTGCGGGAACTCGCCGGCCCGTTCCAGCGTATCGGCCTCTCGGCGACGGTGGGCGACCCCCGCGAAGTGGGCCGATTCCTCACCGGCGACCGCGGCTGTGACGTGATCGAGGTGGACATCGGCGGCCGCCTCGAGGTCGACGTCGTCCACCCCGAGGTGACCGACGACGACCGGCGACTGGCGAGCGAACTGGTCACCGATCCCGCGGCCGTGAGCCACGCGCGGGCCATCGACGAGGCGGTCGCGGTCCACGAGTCGACGCTGATCTTCGTCAACACGCGCCAGACCGCCGAGGCGCTGGGTTCGCGGCTCAAGAAACTCGGGACCGACGTGGGGGTCCACCACGGGTCTCTGTCGAAGGGGGCCCGCATCGACGTGGAGGACCGCTTCAAGACCGGCGACCTCGACGCGCTTCTGTGTACGTCCTCGATGGAACTGGGCATCGACGTGGGTCACGTCGACCACGTGATCCAGTACAACAGCCCCCGGCAGGTCCGCAGACTGGTCCAGCGGGTCGGGCGCGCGGGCCACCGCTCGGATCAGGTGTCGGCCGGGACGGTGATCGCCACCGGTCCCGACGACGTACTGGAGGCGGTCGCCATCGCCAGGCAGGCCCGCGCGGGCGAGGTCGAACCCGCCGCGATCCACCACAGCAGTCTCGACACGGTCGCGAACCAGATAGCGGGGCTGGTGATGGACTTCGGCGAGATGAGGGCGATGCGGGCCTACGAGATCGTCACGCGGGCCTACCCGTTCAGCGAACTCGAGGAGGCGGCGTTCAAGGAGGTGGTCCGCGAACTCGCGGGCAACGACGTGGTGTGGCTGGAGGAGGACGCCGACCGCCTGGAGAAGCGCCGCGGCACCTGGCAGTACTTCTACCGGAACCTCTCGATGATCCCCGACGAGGCCACCTACGACGTGGAGGACGTGGCCTCGGGCGACCGCGTGGGCACCCTCGACGAGAAGTTCGTCGTCAACTTCGCAGCGCCCGGCGAGACGTTCGTCCAGCGCGGCGAGATGTGGCGCATCACCGAGATCGACGAGGAGGAGGAGACGGTCACGGTCTCGCCCATCGAGGACCCCGCCGGCGAGGTGCCGTCGTGGGTCGGCCAGGAGATCCCGGTGCCCCGGGCGGTCGCCCGCGAGGTGGGCGAGATCCGCCGCGTCGCCGGCCGGCAGTTGCGTGACGGTGCCCCCCTCGAGCGGGTCGCGGCCGACCTCGCGGGGCGCTACGACGCCGACCCGGACGCGCTCGCAGTGGGACTCGAACCGGTGGCAGACCACGAGGGGCCGCTCCCCACCGACGAGCGCGTCGTCGTGGAGTTTCGGGGCCGCGAGGCCGTCGTCAACGCGACGCTGGGCCACCGGATCAACGAGACGCTGGGGCGGACGCTCTCGGCCCTGCTGGGCCAGAGGGCGGGCTCCTCGGTCGGGATGGACGTGGACCCCTACCGGATCGAGCTCGAACTGCCGAGCGCCGTCGACGGACCGGCGGTCGCCGCGGCGCTCGAGGAGACCGACCCCGACCACGTCGAGGCCATCCTCGAGTTGAGCCTCAAGAACGCCGACGCGCTGGCGTTCACGCTGGCCCAGGTCGCAGCGAAGTTCGGCCGCCTCAAGCGCTGGCGGGGCCGCGGGTCGATCAACTTCGGCCGGGATCGCCTGCTGGCCGAACTGGAGGGCACGCCGCCGTACGAGGAGGCCGTTCGAGCGGTGTTCCACGAGGAACTGGCCGTCGAAGCGGCCGCCGACGTGCTGGCCGATCTCCGGTCGGGCGACCTGGCGCTGGCGACGGTCGGCGAGCGGACCGCGCTCGGGACCAGCGGCCGCTCCTCCGGGAAGGAACTGCTCGCGCCCGAGGACGCCGACGCGAGCGTCGTCCAGACGGTCCGCGAGCGGATCCAGAACGATCGGGTCCTGCTGGCCTGCCTGCACTGCAAGGAGTGGGACCGCCGCAAGCAGGTGCGCCGGGTCCGCGATCAGCCAACGTGTCCCGAGTGCGGATCGACCCGCATCGCCGCGCTCAATCCGTGGGCCGACGAGGTGCTGACCGCCGTTCGGGCCGACGAGCGCGACGGCGAACATGAGAAGATGACCCGACGGGCCTATCGGGCGGCGTCGCTCGTCCAGAGCCACGGCAAGCGCGCGGTGATCGCGCTCGCGGCCCGCGGGGTCGGCCCGCAGAACGCCGCCCGCGTCATCAACAACCACCGCGAGGACGAGGACGACTTCTACCGGGACATCCTCGCCCGCGAGCGCGAGTACGCCCGCACCCAGTCGTTCTGGGACTGACGAACGCGCCAAGCCGTTCTGGGGCTGCCGAACGCGCGGGAGTCCCGTCCCGTCTGACCGACGAACGCACGGGAGTCCCGTCCCGT